>CAVRRT010000153.1:0-19130 GCA_963723305.1 uncultured Pseudomonadota bacterium | reverse complement strand
GCAAGCTTCGTGCGACGGACTTTGAAATCCAAGGACCGAGAGGGCGTCCCCGCGTCCCGAACGTTCCGGTTGCAGCTCCGAGCAGTCCTGGAACATCGCGATCTCGCGCTTCGTGCGGTGGCGGCGGCGTGCAATATGGTCGCGCCGCAGCCGCGCGGCCGCGCCTGGAGCGAGTTTCGGACCCACGTCGGTTTCCGCCGTGGGCGAAGTGCTTCAACAACGTCGTCCTTCACGGCAACGTCGGCAGCGGGGAAGGGAGCGTCGACCTCCGGATTCAGGCGCGGCGCAGCCACATTCGGATCGAGTTTCGCGACTGGGGTCCCGGGTTCGATCCCTCGGCGGTCCCGCCTCCGGCCATCGACGCGCTTCCCGAATCGGGCCTCGGCCTGCACATCATGCAATCGTTCATGACCATGTCGTATCGGGCCGGCCGCCCCAACCTGCTCACGCTCAGCAAGCGGTTGCCCGGACGGGTCAACCCAGCACGCGCGGCAAGGCGCGCGGTTTGAACGTCGACACCGCGCCCGGGAGCAAGGTCGGCGCAGGATTGGCTCTCGTTCTGGGAGCGCGCGGGACGCTGGGCGCTGCTCTTTGCCAAGAGTTGCCGAAGCTCGGCTGGCAGCTGGCGGCGGCGGCGCGCACCGAATGTGACATCCGCGACGAGGCCGCCCTGCGGATACTCTTCGATCGCGTGCGGCCGACGGCGGTGTTCAACGCCGCCGCCTACACCGACGTCGATCGCGCCGAATCAGAGCCGGAGCTGGCCTTCGCCGTCAACGCCACCGGCGCCGAGGTGGTGGCGCGCGGCGCCGCCGCCGTGGGCGCGGTCGTGGTTCACTATTCGACGGACTTCGTGTTCGACGGGACGCTCGGCCGCCCCTACGACGAAGGCGATCTCCCCACGCCGCAGGGACTCTACGCCAAGTCCAAGGTCGCCGGCGACGCGCTGGTGGCTGCCGCGACCGAGCGCCATTTCATCCTGCGCGTCGGCTGTCTCTATGGACGGGGCGGGCGAAATTTCCCGTCCACCATCGTTCGGCGTCTGCGCGCCGGTGAGACCGTTCGTGCCGATCGCGAACGGCTCGGTTCGCCGACCTGGGTCCGCCAGGTGGCGCGTGTCTCGGCGGCGCTGGCCGGCACGTCGTTTTACGGTCTTTACCACTGCACGACACAGGGGGAGACGAGCTGGGCCGACTTCGCCCGCCGCGCCGCCGCGACGTTGGGAGTTCCGGAGAGCCGGGTCGAGGGGGTTCCGACAGCCTCTCTTCCCATGAAGGCTCCCCGGCCCTTTCGGTCGGTGCTCGATAACCGGATGCTCCGTGAGCGCGGGCTCGACGGGCTCTCGAGCTGGGAAGGCGCCCTCGACGCTTTCATCGCCGAGGAGATCCAGCTAGGCTAGGCGACGACATGGCAACCACCCCGGCTCTCGAATCAAAGGTCATCGGCGGCGTTTTCACGGTTCCGTTGCGCGCGTTCGCCGACGATCGCGGCTACTTCTTCGAGAGCTTCCGCCGCTCCTGGGTTCCGGGCTCGCGCGACATGGTGCAGGGGAACGTCTCGTTCTCCAAGGCAGGCGTCCTGCGCGGATTGCACTACCATCTGAAGCAGGCCGACTTCTGGCTCGTTCCCTCCGGCCTGGTGCGGGCGGCGCTCTATGACATGCGCGCCTCGTCGCCGACGCGCGGTCGCTCAGAGGTCATCGAGCTCGGTGACGGTCATCCGCTCGGCCTCTACATTCCGAAGGGCGTGGCGCACGGATTCTGCGCTCTCGTCGACTCGATGATGACGTACCTGGTCGACGAGTACTACGACAACAGCGACGAACGCGGCGTGCAGTGGGACGACCCGGCTCTGGGGATCGATTGGCGCGTCAGCAAGGCGAATCTTTCGGAGCGCGATCGGCAGAATCCACCGTTGTCCGCGATCCCGGCCGACGTCTTGCCTGTCTGAGGACCTCACACCCGACGGCCTGAACCGTGCAGCCTGCGGCCGCCCCATTCCTGTTTCCCTCCTTCGTCGCCCAGCACAGCATCACCTTCGATCCCGACGACGACGCCGACCTCATCGAGATCGAGCTTCCCGTGGCGCTGACAAACGCCGTGCGGAAACGGCGCACCGAATACCGCGCCGGGCGATTTTGCGCGCGGATGGCCCTGGGCGCGTGCGCACCCCGGCTGGCGATGGCCGAGATCCCGATCGGCCCGCGCGGCGAGCCGCTGTGGCCGCCCGGAATCGTCGGCGCCATCACCCACACGCACGGTTTCGCCTCCGCGGCGGTCGCGCTCACACGTGACGCCCGCGCGATCGGGCTCGACGCCGAGCGGTTCACCGACCACGACGGCGGCGAGATCAGCGCGCAGGTCGCCGCACCCGAGGAGCTGGCTGCCCTGGTCGACTTCACCGGATGGACCGCCGCCTCGGTCGTCGGGGTGGTGTTCTCGGCGAAGGAGACCCTGTTCAAGTGCCTGTCGTCCGAGGTCGGTCGCTACGTCGATTTTCGTGACGTGGTGGTCCGGGCGATCGATCCGAGCGACGGAACGTTCTCCGCCCACCTCGCTGTTCCATTGACGTCCCGCCTCGCCGCGGGGACGCGGTTCGAAGGCCGGTTCGAGCGCCGCGGGGAATGGGTCTGGACCGCGATGCTGCTGCCATGAGCTGAGTAAAAAAACGGAGACATTCCGCCCAACGCGGAGACCTGCCGTTATTGCTCTCCTGCGCCTGTCTCGGACGTCTCGGTCTCGGGCGTCGTTCGTCTCCGTAAACGAGCCCCCTCCGCTGGTTCTCGCCTCAATCTCCCGGGCCCCACGGCCGTCTGCCGGGCGCGCGGGGACCCTGTGATATACGAGGCCCGTGGCGGGACAACGGTCGATCGGTGGTGAAACAACGAGCAAAGCGCTTGCTTGGCTCGTTGCCAGGCCACGACTCGTCCTGACGCTGGCGGTGTTGGCAGCGCTCGGGCCCTTCCTCACCAAACCCTTCAACATCGACGACCCGCTGTTTTTATGGGCTGCCCGACAGATCCAGAGCCACCCGTTCGATCCGTACGGATTCGAGGTGAATTGGTATGGCTTTCCGATGCGCATGTGGGAGGTGACCAAGAACCCCCCGCTTGCGTGCTACTTCCTTGCCATCACCGCGGCCATCTTCGGGTGGAGCGAGGTGGCCCTGCACGCCGCTTTCTTGCTGCCCGCCGTGGCGGTGATTCTGGGGACCCATCGACTTGCCCTTCGCTGGTGTCGGCAGCCAGTTTTGGCCGCGTGCCTGACGCTCTTGACGCCGGTCTTCTTGGTCTCCGCCGCCACCGTCATGTGCGACGTGTTGATGCTCGCATTCATGGTGTGGGCGGTCGTGCTCTGGGTAGAGGGCCTGGAAGACGAGCGTTCCTGGCGTCTCGCGGGTTCGGCGGTCCTGATCGGGCTGGCTGCATTGTCGAAGTACTTTGGAATGTGTCTGGTTCCGCTGCTATTCGTCCACGGCCTGATCGTTCGCCGGCGATTGGGACCCTGGGCTCGATTCCTCCTCATCCCGCTTGCGGTCCTGGCAGCCTATCAATGGGCCACCCATATGCTCTATGGCAAGGGGCTCGTCTTCGACGCCGGCGCATATGCCCTCACGGAGCGTGGGCTGAGCTGGAACGACATGATTCCCACCGTCCTGAATGGGTTGGTGTTCACCGGCGGCTGCTTTGCGGTCGCCACCTTTCTGATGTGCTGGATGTGGCGGCCTGCCGCACTGGCCGCATTCGTCGTCGTGGCATCTCTGGGCGTCTTTTTCGTCTTCAGGGACCAGGCGATCTCCCCACCGGGGGGAGCCGCGGGCCGGTGGCTTCAGGTTCAACTCTTTTTTTGGGCCCTCGGCGGGACGAGCGTTCTGGCGATGGCCGCCGGGGACGCCTGGCGCAAGCGTGATGCCGTCTCCGGCCTGCTCCTGCTGTGGATAGTCGGAACATTCGCTTTCACCGTCTTCGTGAACTGGACGGTGAATGGGCGAACGCTCCTGCCCATGGGTCCCGCCGTGGGGATCCTGTTGGCGAGACGCCTGGACCAGCGGGCCGGTCCGGCAAGCTGCCCTGTGCGACGTTGGGGAACGACGGTGTCGTTGCTGGCGGGCGCGGTCATCGCCTTGTGTGTGACTCGCGGCGACTTCCTCTTGGCCAAGGCTGTTCGAGAGAGCGCCCGCCAAACCTACGCCAGGTTAGGGACAAAAGAGGGGACGCTGTGGTTCGGCGGACATTGGGGCTTTCAGTACTACCTCGCGGGCATGGGGCCGAACGCGAAGGCGGTCGTCAACGGACAGTTGGAGGCCAGACCCGGAGACCTGCTGGCGAATCCGGTGAACAACGCGAACATACAGGCACCGTCCAGTTCACAATTCAACGCCGAGGAAGAATTGTCGGTCCAGGGGCCCGAGTGGGTGACGACGTTGAACGGCCAAGTGGGCGCTGGTTTCTACGTCTCGTCATGGGGGCCATTGCCCTTTTCGTTCGTCGACGTTCCGCCCGAGAGAGTGAAGCTCTATCGCCTGGTGTCCAGTGCAGACATCACTCTGGTGACGGCGGATCGTGGTGATCTGGACTGCGCCTCTCCAGCCAGCATCGAGGGATTCCGCTGTGGATTCGCCGATGCGACGACCCCCTTGGAACCCGTAGAACACAACCGGCTGCAGCCTTTCTATACGCTGGGTCATCGTCTCTACCTGGTCCCGGGCCTTTTCGTCGAACCGGCGGTCGCCGCCCGCTACCTGTCCGAGGTACCCAACAAGCCCCGCGAGCAGCTCAAGCGCTTCACCGCCGATTGCCATATCCGGCTTCTCGGCAAGTTGCCGGGCGTACGCACCCGTTGGTCGACCACAGGCACCTGGACAGATCCGCAGGACATCGACGTGGGAGTCGTCTCGGATTGCGCGATACAGAATTGAGGGGGGCGAAGACTGTGATGCCGTAGCCGGCGAGAACGACTGACCCGCCGTACCCCCTCTGACGTCGGCGATCAGCTGGGCGGACCGGTCGAGTTGGACGTCTGGCGCCGGATGATTTCCATCTCGGCTTCGTCGAACTCGTACCGCGCGCGGCAGAAGTTGCAGGTGACCTCGGCCTTGCCGTCGTCGAGGATCATCGCCGCCAGCTCCGCCTCGCCGAGCAGCGCCAGCGAGCTGCCGGCGCGGGCGCGCGAGCAGGGGCAGTCGAAGCGGACCGGGCGCCGGTCGAGCACCTGGACCTTGCCGAAGCGATCGCCCAGCACGGCGGCGACGACGCCCTCCCCGTCGCGCCGGGCGCCTTCCAGCCTGCGCAGGAATTCGCCACCGGCGATGAACGCGCGCGCCTCGGCGACCAGCGCCGCGCCTTCGCCGCCGGGGAGCGCCTGGATGAGGATGCCGGCGGCGAAGTCGAGCGTGCCGTTCGGCGCCCGGAGCGTGTCGCAGGCCAGCGCGCTCACCACCTGCTCGCTTTTTTCAAGATACGCCTCGACGTCCTCATCGATTTCGCCGCTGGCGATTGCGATCTGGCCGCTGAATGTCGTACGCAGGCCGAGGTCGCGAATCACGCTGACGAGGCCGTTGCGGCCGACGGCCTCGGCGAGGCTCGGGCGCCCGCCAGCCGGCAGCCGCAGCACGACGCCGGGATGTTTGACGTACGCCCGCGCCGTGCCGGCGGCCGTGGCGTCGACGGTGACACCGCCCAGCGGCCCATCGCCCAGTACCTGCAACGTCACCCGCTCGTCGTCCTTGGTGAGCGTCGCCAGCAACAGATCCGCGGTGAGCCCACGGGAGAGCGCGAGCGTCGCCACCGGCCCCGCCTGGTGCCGGCGCGCGGCCTCCCGCACCGCGGCCGAGGTGGTCGCCGCGACGACGCGCACCGGCAGCCCCTCGAGGACGCACCGCACGATCTCGTCGCCGGGAGCGTCGCCTGGGTCGGCCAGGCCGGAAACGCCGGATGGATCGGTGCTGCCCATGGAATGCCTTCTAGATGTTACCCGCCCGCCCGTCCATGGTCACCATCGCCGTGCGGGAGCGCTCTGGTACGATGGGCTGCGACTGATATGCCGGCATTTCGCGGAGCTCGATTCGTATGGACTCAGCTCGGTATCGTCCTTTTGACCTTGGCGTGCAGTGGCAACGCCGGCGGTGGTAAGGGGGCGGGTGGCACCAGCGGCGCGGCCGGTTGCTCATTTTCGATCCTCACCAATGCGATCAGCTCGAAGATGGCGACCGTCGGTATCGTCGAATGGTCAACCACCATGTCGAACCTGGCGAGCGCCAACATCGTCTATACGCTGAACGGCGCGAGCGCGAGCGTGCTCAACAATGGTGGAACCGCACCGGCGGACCTGACGAAGTCGAACTACAGAACACTGCTGCTCGGGCTGAAGCCCTCCAGCAACTACAGCTTTCACATCGAAGCGACGGACGCGGGCGGCGTGGCGTGCAAGAGCCCAGACTACACCTTGCCGACGACCGGTATCCTGGCCGGAGCGCCCGCCATTGCGCGCACGGCTCTCAACGCGACCGCCCAGGCCAAGGGCTTCATCGTCACCAGCAGCGGCCTTACCTACGGTGACTATGCAATCATCGTTGACGCTGACGGCACGGTCGTTTGGTACGCCGCCGCCCCGATTCAATGCAGCCGCGCCCGCATGGACTACGAGGGCGTCAACATGTGGATGGTGGCGGTCAATGAGGACGCTTCGGGTGGTGAGATGCGGTTCGTCTCGATGGACGGACAAACCAGCATGATCAACATCAGCGGGCTGTCGAATGCTCACCACGACTTTGCCGTGCTGCCAGGGAAAATCGCCGCCATGGTCTGGGCCACCGATGGCACCGATCCGGAGAGCAACCTGGTGGAAATGAGCTCCGACGGCTCTGGCTCGCCGACGACCGCCTTCGAGATCGGCTCGAACCTGTATGTCGGCGCCACCAGCTCGGGGCAACCGTCCACCACGTCGTACCACTGCAATTCCATCCTGTATCACCCCGTCGACGACAGTTTCACGATTGGTGATCGTTACCCGAACCTTTACGTCAAGGTCTCACATGCCGGGGTCATCCAGTGGCAATTTGGCGGCAGTTGCGCCAATGCGCCGGCAGGCGCGGCGCATTGTGTCTCGGAGGGCTGGAAGGTGAACCACGGCCATCACCTGCTGGACGATGGCACGATGCTCGTGTTCAACAACAACGTCAGCGCTCCTTCTGATGCGCTGGAGTTCAAGCTGAACACGGCGGGCACCATGTCTGCCACCGCGGTCGAAGATTTCACCTCCGACGGCCTGTCCAGCGCCGTTTTGGGTGACGTGCAGAGACTGCCCAACGGCAACACGCTCATCACCTACTCCACTGCCGGCGAGATTCTCGAGGTCGACGCGTCTTGGGCCACCGTCCAGACGCTCACCGGGATCTACGGGTATGCGGATTGGAGAGAGACCCTCTACGGCCCGCCGCCGAGGTGAGTCAGGGCGCGCGAGGCTCGACGTCTGTTGACGCCCGCTCCCCGGCGGCGTGCAGGAACGACACGCCCCCGAGCTCCGCGGCGTCAGTGACGGACGACGGCGGAGAGGCCGAGCACGGCGCACACGACGACGCCACACACCAGAAAGAAGCGAGCCGACGCCATCAGACGGGTACGGGCCACCGGTTTGCCTCCTTTGGGGGCGATGCCGGTGAGAGCGGCGACGACGACCAGCAGCACGGCCAGCCCGATCCAGACCAGAGAGCTCAACGTCAGCTGCCTTTACGCCCGCGAACCAGGTGCAGCACCAGGCTGATCACAGCCACGACGATGAGAATGTGAATTGCCGCGCCGGCGACATGAAAGACCGTGAAGCCCATTATCCACGCCAGCGCCAAGATGATTGCCAGTATCAGGAGCACAGGGATCCTCCGGGGTTCTGCCGCGATGCTCCCATCCAGGGGTTAGCTCGCCGGCCGGGACAACATAAGCACGGCTGAGAAGTCCACCGGACAAACGCCTACAAATCGGTGGGCGGTCTTCGAGACCGACGGAATTTTCTCGCCCGGCGGCGCGCGGACGGAGATGATGAAGGGGACGATGACCAGGCCGGCGCGCCTCGACCATCGCCCCTGGCGGATCGCCGCGCTGGTCCTGGCCGGAATCGCCACTGGCAATTGCGGAACGGCCGGCTCACCCGAGGTGGCCTACGTCCTGCCGGTCCACGAGTACGACCTGGCCAGCGGGCTTCGGGTGGCGATCGAGCAGGCGGACACGGCGGGAACGATCGGCGTCGCCTGGGTGATCGACGCCGGCGCGGCGGACGATCCACCCGGCGCTCCGGGACTCGCCCACCTGGTCGAACACTTGGCGTTGCGGTCCCCGGACGAAGACGGTGTGCCTCTGGCCAGCCTGCTGGCGAATCTGGGCGCCGCGGGGATCAACGGTATCACCGCCCTCGATCGAACGACCTTCTGCGCCTTCGCGCCCCGGTCCGCGCTGGAGGAGGTGGTCGCCGCCATGGCGACACGTTTGGCGGATCCCTTACGTGGTGCCGACGAGGCGCTGCTGGCAAAGGAACAGATGGTCATCCGCGAGGAGCTCGAGATGCGGGGCGGCGTCGCGTCCATCACCGGCCTCGGGCTGGTGTTGGCCGCGCTCGTGCCGCCGACGCATCCGCTCGCCCACATCCGCGACGAGGTCGAGGCCGCCGCACGGGCGCACGCCTCGTTGGAGATCGCTCGCGCGTTCGTGGCACGTCACTACCGCCCAGAGCGCATGACCCTGGTGATTCTCGGGCGCCATCTCGCCCGAGCTCGGCCAACGGCTCCTCGGCGAGCTGCCTCCGGCGCTCCTCGGCCGCACCGCCGAGCCACACGCCGCGGTCCGACGTCCCTTGGCCAGCCCGGACCTGGCGCCCAACCCCGGGGGTGGCCTGTCGTCGCACGCCGCCAACGTCACCGCGCCCGAGCTGTGGATGGCCTGGTTGCTCCCGCCCGCGCGGGGGGTGGACGCCATCAACCTCGAGGTCCTCGGCGGTGTCGTCTCGCGGATCGTCTCCAACCTTGTGAGCGACGGCTATCTCCCCGATGTCCTCAGTGTGGACGTCGGCACCACCACCACCACGCTGTGCGGCGCTCTGACCGCCCGTCTCGTTCTTCGCCCTTCGGCGGACGCCAGCTTGATTCAGAGGCGGGTGGGCGAGACCGTCGCCTCGCTGTCCGGAATCGACGATCGCTTCCCGACCAGCGGGCGTCTCGCCTACGAGAGCGCGTTGCGGGCGACCGTCTTGCCGACCGCGCTGGCGATGGAGAACATCGCGCGACGGACGCTGGTTCGGGCCAACCTGCTCCACGACGAGGCCGGTGCGTCCCTGGCCGAGGAGATGGACTCGCTCCAGGCCATCACGCCGGGCGTGGTCGCCGACCTGGCCAACCGTCATCTTCGGGAGGAGCAGGCCCGGGCAGTTCTCTTGGTTCCCGACGGCCCCCGGGTCAACGCCCACAGCAGGTCGGTCCTTGCGGGCCGTGCGCCACGATCGAATGACACGGCCGACGCCCTCGACGGTGACGAGGGGCGCGCCAATCCGTCCGACGAAGAAGAGGACGGGGCCGAGCAGGGAGATCTGCTGGCGGTGGCGCGCGCGCCCGGCGTGGGCGCCGCGCAGACCACGCGGCTACCGAACGGTTTGACGGTCATCGCGCTCCGGCGTCCGGGCCTCCCCTTCGCCTCGATGGTGCTGGGGTTTCACGCGGAACCCCAACCCGGCGAATCGCCCGCAGCCGGTGACGCCGCGTTCTACGCCCGCGCCCATCCCTTCATCGACGGGGCCCTTCAACGCGGCCTGCTCCAGAACATCCTCCACGACCACGACAGCTACCAAGAGACGCTGTCCATGTTTGCCCCCAACGTCGAGCAGGCCTTCGACCTGCTCGCGGACGAGGCGCGAAGCTTGTCGGTGCGCTGGCCCAGCAAGGCGTTCGAACGCTGGATCGCGGCGGCGACGCTGACCGTCGGCACCCCGGCGGAGCGGGCCGACAGCGCATTTGTGTCGGCGCTCTGGGGGAGCCACGTCTACGCCTTGCGGTTGACCCGCCAGGCGGCCGATAGGCTGACCGCCGATCAGATCCGCGTCTGGCTCGATCGGATCCGGCGCCCGGCCAACGGCGCCCTGGTGATCGTGGGAGACATCGATCCCCAGTTGGTTGCGCGGACGGCCGCGGACAGGCTGGGGGACTGGCGAGGGGATCCGGCCCCCTCGCCGGCGGCGCCGGCCAGTCCCACCGCCGCGCGAGGACCGGACCTCGCCCTCATCCTGACCGAGGATCCGCACCGGCAATCCGCCGACGTCCATTTCGGTTGCTTCCTGCCTCCGGTTCGGACCTCGAAGGACGCGGTGGCCGGCCGTGTGTTTCAGGAGATGCTGGGGGACGAGCTGTTTCGACGCCTTCGACTGGAGCTTGGAATCAGCTACGCGCCTCGGGTTCGCGCGACATCCATGCGCGGCGGCAGCTTTGTCATCGACGGACACCTCGACGTGGGCGAGGGCGAGCTGCCCCGGGCGCTCAAGATCCTTCGCGGCTGGCTGGACACCAGCGGTCCGCTCCCCGACGCCCGGGCCTTCGGCAGAGCGCGCTGGCGCCTGGCCCGGCGGAGCGGCCTCGACTACGCCACGAACTACACCCTGGCGCGCGGTCTCTTCAACAGCTGGAACATGGGCCTTCCACCGGCGTCCCTCGACCAGTTCCCGCACGATCTGGCCGGCCTCACCCCGGCGGACCTGACCACCGCGCTCGCCGCCTGCCGCGCCAGCGCCGTCGTCTCGGTGGTGGGCCGCGGCCCGCTCCCCGCCCTCGAGTAGCGTTCAGGTCGAGCGGCGCCCCTACAGGCTCCAGTACTTGATTCCGCGATCCATCTTGGATGGCGAGAAGACGCTCTTGACGTCGATGAAGCAGCCGTTGTCGCGGACCATGCCGAGCAGCTTCGCCTGCCCGAGCTGGATGTACTCTTTGTGGCTGACCGCGACGATGAGGCCGTCGAGGTTCTGGTAGTCCTCGAGCTGGTTCAGCGTGAGGCCGTACTCGTGCTTGGCCTCGGCCGGATTGCCGCGGCTGTCATGAATGAGGGGCACGATCCCGAACTCGCGCAGCTCGGCCAGAATGTCGGGGACCTTGCTGTTGCGCAGGTCGTTGCAGTCTTCTTTGAACGTCAGGCCCAAGACGCCGATGCGGGCGCCTTTCACCGGGAAGCCCTGGTTGATGAGCATCTTGATGAGGCGCTGGGCGAGGTAGGGCCCGACATTGTTGTTGATGCGCCGGCCAGCGAGGATCACCTCGGGCTGGTAGCCGAGCTGCTGCGCCTTCATCGTCAGGTAATAGGGATCGACGCCGATGCAGTGGCCGCCCACCAGGCCGGGCCGGAACTTGAGGAAGTTCCATTTCGTGCCCGCGGCCTCCAGCACGTCGGCGGTGCGGATGTCGAGCCGCTCGAAGATGATCGCCAGCTCGTTCATGAGCGCGATGTTGAGATCGCGCTGCGTGTTCTCGATGACCTTGGCGGCCTCGGCCACCTTGATCGACGAGCGCGCGGTGCACCCCCGCCTCGATGATCGCGCCGTACGCCTCGGCCACCCGGTCGAGCGTGGCGGCGTCCTCACCGGAGACGACCTTCACGATCCGCTCGAGCGTGTGCTCCTTGTCGCCGGGGTTGATGCGCTCGGGCGAGTAGCCGAGCTTGAAGTCCTTCCCCTGTGTCAGGCCGGAGATCCTGGCCAGGATCGGCCCGCAGATCTCTTCGGTGACGCCCGGATAGACCGTCGACTCGAACACCACGACCGCGCCCTTGGTCAGCCCCTTGCCGACGGTCTCCGAGGCCTTCACCACCGGCGTCAGATCGGGGACGTTGTTGTTGTCGACCGGCGTCGGCACGGCGACGACGAAGAAGGTGACACTCTTCAGGTCGGCGACGTCGGAGGTCAGCTTGAGGGACGATCCCGTGAGCACGGACTCGGGAACCTCCTGGTTGCGATCGAACCCGCGACGGAGCTCCTCGACCTTCTCCCGGTTCACGTCGAACCCGATGGCGCCCGGATACTTGCGCGCGAAGGCCAGCGCCACGGGCAGGCCCACGTATCCAAGACCAATCACTGCGATCCGCTCTTGCATGCGTCGGCTCCCTCGGCGGCCAAGAGTATCGCGGTTTTCGCGGCTCGTCGTCGGTCAGTCTTGGGGGCGCGGGGGACGGCCGCGCCGGGCCGCCCACTTGGGCTTCGGCTTGCGCGCGGTCGTCGTCGGGGAGATCCCGCGTGCCGCACGCTCCGCCGCTTCGCGCTCGGCCTGTGCTGCCACGATGGCCGCCCGCTTGTCCTCTGCTTTTCCCATGATCCGTCGCCTCCGTCCTTCTCTGTTATCCGGCGGTAAACCGATAGCCGCTGCCGCGCACCGTCAGAAAGTGGCGGGGGCGCTCGGAATCCTTCTCCAGCTTCGCACGAAGCTGGGCCACAAAGTTGTCGACGGTGCGCGCCTGTCCCTGCCCGAAGCCCCACACGCGTCGGAGCAGCTCCTCGCGCGAGAACACGCGGCCGCTGTTGTGACAGAAGAAGCTCAGGAGCTCGAACTCGAGGTGCGTCAGCTTCACCGGAACATCGCCGCGCAGCACGGTGCGCTCCCCGAGATTGACGGTCACCTCTCCGAAGCGCAGCACCCCGCCGGCCGGGCCGGAGGGAGCAAGCTCGTCCTGCGGCGGGCGCGGCGCCTCGCTCAGGCGCGCGCGCCGCAGCACGGCCGCCACCCGGGCCAGGAGCTCGGCCAGGGCGAAGGGCTTGGTGATGTAGTCGTCGGCGCCCAGACTGAGCGCCGCCACCTTGTCGAACTCGTCCTGCCTGGCCGAGAGCACGATGATGGGGACGTGGTTCTGGCGTTCGCGGAGCCGCTCGAGAACCCAAAGGCCGCTCTGCACCGGCAGCGAGATGTCGAGCAGGACCAGGGCCGGCGGCCGCTCCTCGATGCGGCGCAGGGCGGCCTCGCCGTCACCGACGGTCTCCGAGAGATAGCCGAGCAACTCCAGGTTGAGCGCCAGGCCCTCGGCGATGGCGGCGTCGTCCTCGACGATCGTCACCAGGGACCCTCTCTCCGGGCCCGCTTCGCCGTTCACGCCGCGCCCCGGTAGCGCGGAAGAACGATCCTGAAGCGCGCGCCGTGATCGACCTGGGACCTGACCTCCACCCGCCCCCGGTGCGCCTCGACCACCGCGCGCACGATGGCCAGGCCCAGCCCCGAGCCGCCGCTGCCGGTCTCGCCGGAAGCCGAGCCGCGCTCGAACTTCTCGAAGATCGCGGCCTGCTCCAGGCGCGGGACGCCGACGCCGTTGTCGCTGACGGAGATGGAGACGGTCTTGAGGTCGGCCCGGGCCCGGATCTCGATCTTCTTGTCGAGCGGGCGGGTGTACTTCCAGGCGTTGCTGAGCAGATTGCCCAGCGCCCCCGCCAGCGCCGATCGATCGCCGTAGACCAGCAGATCCGGTTCCAGGTCGGAGCGGACGTCGATCTCAGCGTCGGCCTTGCTTCCGAACTTCATCGCCTCGAAGTTGGACAGCGCGTCTCCCACCAGATCGTCGACCCGCACCGGACTCCGCGCGAAGGCGACGTGACGGGATTCGATCTTGGAGAGCTCGATGAGCTTCCCGACCAGACCGTCGAGGCGCGTCAACTCCCGGTGGACGATGGCCAGGCAGCGCTGCTTCTCCTCGACCGACTGCAGGCGATCCTCCCGCAGCGTCTCGATGAACATCAGGATGGAGGTGAGCGGCGTCCGCAGCTCGTGCGACACCGACGACAGGAACTCGTTCTGGAAGGCGGCCAGATTGGCGCCGCGCGTGACGAAGATGGTCCCCAGCGTGTAGCCGGAAAGCGCGGTGGCGCAAAACGCCAGCACCAGGATCCCGCCCACCACGGTGAAGTTCTTCGAGCCGCCCGAAGCGACGAGGATGATCCCAATGGCCGTGATGAGGACGGTGGGAATCAGCGCCGCCAGCATGAATGCCAGGCGCGCGCGGTTGAGCAGTATTGCGGTCGGGGACCGGTGTCTCACGCTTCGTGTAGTGTGCCAGACCCGGGCCCGGAGTCGACTGCCCCGCCCGGCAAGGCCGGCGGCGCCGACGGTCCCCCGGCCAGCGGTCCAGCCAGGACCGTCGCCGATGGCTGGCGCAGATCCCAGACGATCCCCAGGCGGGCGAGAACCCAGAGCACATAGTAGGTGAGGTCGATCTCCCACCAGCGGAAGCCCTGCCGGACCGCGCTCGGGTAGTGGTGATGATTGTTGTGCCACCCCTCCCCCATCGTGGCGACCGCCAGCATGAAGCTGTTCCGCGAGTCATCGGAGGTCGCGTAGCGACGGCGACCGATGAGGTGCGCCAGCGAGTTGACCGAGAACGATCCATGCCACACCAGCACCGAGGAGATCAGGAAGCCCCAGATGAAGGCATGCACGCCCCCGAGCCAGAGGAACGCGGCGCCGAACAGCACCATCGGCACCACCTCCATGCTTCCCTGGTTGAGGAAGCGGAGCTCCGGATAGCGGAGGAGATCCTGCACCAGCGCGGGCTCGGTCTCGTTCCAGTTGCTGCTCAACACCCAGCCGATGTGCGAGTACCAAAACCCCCGCAGCCGCGCGGAGTGAACGTCCTTCGGGGTGTCCGAGTGCTTGTGGTGCCAGCGGTGGTGGCTGGCCCACCAGATCACCCCCTTCTGGCCGGCGGTCTGGGCGCCGAGCGCCAGGAGAAACTGGAAGGCGCGCGAGGTCTTGAACGCGCGATGGGAGAAGTAGCGGTGATAGGCCGCGGTGACGATCACCATGCGCACGACGTAAGAGCCGAGCGCGAGCGCCAGCCCGCGCCAGGACCAGAACCAGATGGCCCCCACGATGGCGGCGACGTGCACCAGCCCGAACAGCACGCTCGTGACGCGGACGTAAGCGCGCCAGCCCGTCGGTCCCGGCAATTCCGGGGCGGCCGGCGCATCGACGGCCGGCGAATCCGCGCCAGCGGGCGAACCTTCAGGGGAAAGAGGGGCGTCTGACCAGGCAACGTCGGGTGTAGACACCTCTCTACTATGAATGTCCCTCTGTCAGGGTGGGGTCATCTCTTGGTCACGACACGGTCAGATTCACCGCCGAATCCGCCCTTCGAAAGAAAGCATCTCGTCGACCTAATTCATCTAATCCATGGCCTCGTTCATCTAATCCATGGCGCCCCCCGACCTCGACCCCCATGATGAGTCCCATGTCGACCGACGCGGCCGTGGATGTCGTCCTGGCGCGGCACGATCTTGCGGCGGCGCGCGCCGCCCTCGACGACGCAGTGGCCGCCGCGCCCGATCTCTGCCGTCAAAGGATGATGGCGACACCCGGCCTTCTCGGGCTCCTGGTTCGGGTGGTGAGCGCAAAAAAACACCTCAAAGCGCTCGAATTGTTGTTGACTGCCAAGACTCGCGCATCAATGGCGCAATAGGCGCGCCGACGACGGTTGCGGGCGGAGCATGGACAGGGCGCGAATCAACGCGCGACGGAAAGGTTCGGAGAACATGAAAAGAATCGAAGCTATCATCAGGCCGCACAAGCTGGACGAGGTGAAGGACGCACTCAAGCAGGCCGGCGTCACCGGCATGACCGTCATGGAGGTCAAGGGATTCGGACGCACCGGCGGCAAGACCGAGGTCTACCGAGGCTCGGCGTACGTCGTCGATTTCGTTCCCAAGATCCTGGTCAACGTCGTGGTCCCTGACGCGCTGGCGGCGACGGCGGTGGAGATCATCGTACGCACCGCCAAGACCGACAAGATCGGCGACGGAAATATTTTCGTGTCGACCATCGACGAGGTGGTCCGTATCCGGACCGGCGAGCGCGGCGAAGACGCAATCTGAGCCTCCGCCGCACCTACCAAGTGCGGCGTAACGACTAGGCGGTCGGGTCGGCCCCAGCCCTCTTCCGCCTACCTGTGCGGCGATTCTCCCCGTCGATGCGCTTGCGCTCGACGATGAAGGCACGAATCGTCTTCGGAACATCCTCCTTGAACTGCACCTTGCCCGCGCCGATCTCGCGCAGGGCGGTGACCGCCGACTTGTTCGAACACTCGACGAGCGGTTTCGCTCCGGTGGCGATCTGACGCGCGCGGGCCGCGGCCAGGATCACCAGGGCGAAGTGGTTGTCCACGCGTTCAAGGCAGTCTTGCACCGTAACTCGCGCCATTCGGTCCTCCTCGGACTCTCTCGGCGTCTACCCGTAAACGGGGGTCGGTGGGACTTCCGCTCGCGCCACGGCGCCGAAGCCGCCAGGCATCTGAACGCGCCCGGCGAGCGCATCCTAGCATGCCCGTTGCCCGGGCGCCGAGGGCCAACGTATGGTGCTTGACTCGGCCGGCCGGATCCGTAGTGTGTCGGCCGGTCCTCTGCGGCGTGTGGTCGTTGGAGTGACGAAATCAAACGCCCATCAGGAGGACGGAAAATGGCAACAGGTAAGGTCAAGTGGTTCAACGACGCGAAGGGTTTCGGATTCATCGTCCGTGAGGACGGCCCGGATCTGTTCGTGCACCACACCGCCATCGTGGCGGAGGGATTCCGCTCGCTGGCCGAGGGTCAGCAAGTCGAGTTCGACGTCACCGAAGGGCCGAAGGGCCTTCAGGCGACGAACGTCCGCCTCTCCGGGTAGTTGAATGAGCCGCCGCCGGAGAGCGTGCCCGTGCTCGCGCGGGCCGTCTCACGGTGAATAGCCAAAACCCGTGAGCGAGCGCCTGGTCCACCGGGCCGAGCGCGTGCCCGCCTGCTTGGCAGCCACGGAGCGCCGCGAGCTCGGAACCCTCTCCTGAACGATCTGGGGCCGCGCCGTCACCGTCGCAAGAAATGTCGGCGCGTGCTTTGATGCGCCCGATGCTCCGCGCGACCCGGCTGGCTCCGCTCCTGCTCGCGGCCGTCGGTGCTTGCGCGTCGACCGAGGCGAGCGCGCCGCTCGGCTCCGACGCCACCTTCGCCTCGGCGGCGCCCGCGCTCCTGCCCGGGGCTGGAACCCCGGTGGCGATCCCCAGCCCGATCCCCTTCGTCTCGCTCGAGGGGCCACTGTGGATCGCGGCGGGTCCCTACCTGCTCTTCTCCGACGTGGTCGAGAAGAACGCGCCTGGCGCGGTCATCTACCGTTACGATCCTCTCTACCGCCGTTACTCGATCTTCCCCTACCCCGCCTCCGAATCGCAGGGCGCGACCAGCACCAACGGCCTGGCCGTCGACGCGGCGGGCGATCTGCTGGCCTGCGAGCGCTACAACGCGCGCCTCGTGCGCGTCACGCCCGAGGGAAAGGAGACGGTGCTGGCCGACGCCTGGCCTCCCTCGGCCCCCGGCCACCCCGGGAACCCGCTCAACGCACCCAACGACGTCGTCTTGCGCGGCGACGGCAACGTCTACTTCACCGACACCGATTGGGGCGCGCGCCCCGGCGGGCCGCACGCGCCGATGGCCGTCTACCGCGTCTCGCCGGCCGGCGCGCTCGATATCGTCCTCCAGATGGAGAAGCCGAACGGCATCGCGCTCTCCCCCGACGGCGCGACGCTCTACATCGGCAGCGACGTGCAGGGGAAGCTCTGGCAGCTCCCCGTCGACGCCGCCGGCGCGCCGGGGAAGCCGACCGTGCTCGTCGACGGCGCGCGCGTCCCGGGCGGATTCAAGGTCCCCGACGGCATCTGCGTCGACGACGCGGGAAATCTCTACGTCGCCAACAACAGCGACGAGATCAGGGCCATCCAGGTGTTCGACGCCGCCGGGCATCCGCTGGGGCGAATCTCCTTCCCGGTCGCCCCCTCGAACTGTAGCTTCGGCGGCCCCGACCGGCGGACCCTCTATGTCACGACGCTGCACTCCCTCTATCAGGTGCGCGTGCCGATGCCCGGGCTCCCCTGACCTTCGGCGCTCCCATTGCTCGCCGGTCAGCGCGCGTCGGTGCATGACAGGCCGGCACCCATCAGACGTCGCGGTTGCTGACCAGGAAGGAAATCGATCGGAGGGTGACCGAGACGCCTCCGACCGATACGGCCCGCCCGAGGGTGAGGGCCATGGGGACGTTGCAGGCCAGGTTGTCGTCCCGTTCCAAGAAGTGAACGGTGACGGTCCTGGATTCGCCCGCCCCGATCGCCATCGGACCATCGGCGCGATGGGGTGAGAAGGTATCGCCGTCGGCGAGCAACCTGGTCGCGAACGGATCGAAGGTCAGGCGGGATGGTCCGGAATTGATGACCCGGATGCGGAGGTCCAACCCCAGGAGATCCGCAGATGACCAGTTCGGATCGATCTCACGGTCGCAGCTCTGACCGACCAGAGCGACAGAGACCCCGCCGACCTGGACCGGACCATCCGTCCGCACGAACGCTTGGGGAACACATCCACCTGCCGCGGTCGCCAGAGCGGATAGCGCGAAAAGGCCAATGACACCTCTGGCAATTCGGCGACCAATTCGATCGAGACAACGACTTTGGAAGCCCATGGTTTCTCAATGAGCAAGGACCGGGCCAAACCTGCTCGTTCGCGGAAGGCGGCGTGTTTCCGCCAAGAATCTGAGGCGTCGCGCGGAACCCGCAGGAGAGCATCGAGAGAATTTCCCGATCCGATGGGAGATTCTCCGCAGGTTCAATCTCCGACGGGATCGGGCTCTCCCAGCCACTTGCGGAGGGTCTTGGGATCGACACCCAACCGCTCAGCTGCCTTCCCGCGGTGCCCGCCGGTCTGCCCCACCGCCCAGACCGCATACCGCCGCTCCAGCTCGCGCATGGGCAAGATATCGCCGTCGAACTCGAGCGGCCGGGGGGCCTCGGGCCGTCCGAGCCCCTCGGGCAGATCCGCGGCCACCACTTCGGCGTTCTGGCCCAGCAATGCGACCTTTTCCACCACGTGCGCCAACTCGCGGACGTTCCCCGGCCAGCGGTACCGGCGCAGAACGGCCAGGGCATCGGCGGAGAAACGCCGGATTGGGGAATGGGGATATCTCCCCCGAACCTCCGCCAGAAAGTGGTCGACCAGCTCCGGGATGTCCTCCGCGCGATCGCGCAACGGCGGGATCACGATGCCGACCACGTCCAGTCGGTACAGGAGATCCTCGCGAAACCTCTGCCCGCGCACGGCCTCCGCCAGATCGCGGTGAGTCGCCGCAATGAT
>CAVRRT010000152.1:0-80996 GCA_963723305.1 uncultured Pseudomonadota bacterium | reverse complement strand
ATTCATCTGTAGCGCGATCCAGCCGCCCATCGACGTCCCTGAACTTCGCCTCGAACGTCGTGTGTTGACCAAAGTACTCAGAAAACCGACCGTCATAAGCTCGGATCGTGTTCTCAAGCGATGTCAGCCGTTCGGCTATCTTCCCGCGAACACGATGCGCTATCCCGAGCCATAGATAGACCGCGCCGACGGGAGTCAGGGATAAGGAATGCATCCCCTACGGTCTCCCCGGCTACCAATCGAAGTGAACCGCATACGATCCCGACAGCCAGCGCAGCCCCGGCGCCAAGAATAATCCGCGCTGCTTAGGGAACATGTGGGACGCCACCGCATTGATTCCTAGCGCCGACGCCGACAACAGGATCGCGATCTGAGTTCCTGGCTGCATGGCTATGAACCCTACCCCCAGTCCCGGATCCCGTAAACCGAGGCGCTTCCCCTGTACGGCAATTCCCCCCGCGGATCCCGTCGTACCGCTTTCAGTCCGGGTCGCTGATAGGCTGTCCACGCCATGAATGATCAGAAGGATGAAGAGCGCAAAGAGGGACAGGCCGATAAGGACCCTCCATCTCAACTCGAGCCCCGCAAGACCGATCATCTCGGGGCGTCCGCTGTACAAGGCGGAGGCGCCGATCATCGAGGGAGTGGCCAAGATGATCTGAGCCAGACAGAAGCCGAGCTTGCGGACCGCATCAAGAGGTCGGACCTTTGGATGATCTCCCTCACGGCAGCAATCGTGGTGCTCACCGGTGTGAACGTATGGATTTTCTACCGAGAGTCCGAAGGCTCCGCCCGAGACATCAGGGAGTTGACCACTAAGGCCGGGGACATGGTCACCTCGTTCAGTCAATCCCTGGCGGAGGACCGATCGGCTATTAGGGACATCCTGCAGGAGAACCGCGAGGCGCTCGGGATCAGCGAAGGGCAAATTAATTCGTCTCTGCGTGAAAGCGCTAGCCAGAGTAGAGCCGCACTTCAGGCAGATACTCACCAGGCGCAAATGGATCAGAGGGCCTGGGTCGGTTTCGTCGCTGACAACGTAACCGTCAATGTCAACGAGATCGACCAAGCCGTCGTGGTCCAGAACACAGGTAAGACTCCCGCATTTAACGTGCGGATGAAGAGTCAGGGAAAACTCATCCCCCGTGGCGATGAGGTCAGTCAGCCCGACTACAAAACTCGATGGCAGTTCGGAGGAGGCGAAGAAAGTGCTTCGACGATGCCGTCCGGGAACGTGAGGCAGATTTTTGTGCCCCCCGTGGCTCTCACTCCCGAGGGCGTTAACCAGATTCGATCCGGATCCGTCATCCTCTACCAGTTCGGATTTGTGACCTACGATGACGTATTCCGCCGTCATCACCGGACGGACTTCTGTGTCTATATCCTTCCCGCCCTGTCTCGCACAGCCGACTGCCCCGGCTTCAATCGGCAAAACTAGGGCAGCAGCGACCCGGTATCGCTGCACGGCAATTCCCGCCGCTGAACGGGAATTAGGTCGGATCATGGGATTCTCGTGCAAAGCCCCTGGACGGCGTCACCGGGCGCCTCGACGTGGTCGCCGAGCGGCTGGACATCGTCGCCGCGCGCGTCGACGTCGCCACCCAACGGCTGGATATGGTGGAGACGACGCTTCTCGATCTGGCCCAGCAGAACCGCTTTGTCGTCCGCTACCTGCGCGCGATGTCCGAGCGCCACGACGACGTCGAGCCGCGCGTCAGCGCGCTCGAGAGCCGCGTCGACAAGCTCGAGTCGAAGTAGCCGTTTCGGTCGTCACGGCAGCGCGTAGACCGTCAACGTCGCGTCCTGACCCTCGCCCGCGTCGACGATCGTCGCCAGCCCGCCTTGCACCGGCTCGGCGTCCGCGCGAGACGGGCCCTCGTCGGACGCCTCGGCCGTTGAACCGCCGGCCGCGGGCAAGATCAGCCAGGTTCCGCGGCGCGTGTCGAGGTCGACGACGCCCATCGGCCGGCGGCCCGAGACGACGGCCAGCTTCGCCGGGCCGATCGCTGGCGATCCTCCCCCACTTCGGGAGCGCGTCCGCCACCCGACTCAGACTTCCAGCCGCGGCGTCGATCTTCAGGAGCGCGCGGTTCTCGCTCCAGCCCGCAGTGCACCACAGCACCGCGCCCCCGAGCGTCGCGCCATTGCAGTTGAGGTTCGGGACATGGGCGGCGAGCAGCGTTTCGCCGGCCGGCCGCAGCGCCCAGATCTCCTGATCGTTCGTCTCCCAGTCGCGCTTGTCATTGGCGACGAACTGCGCCCCGCCGCCGCTCGCCGCGGCGCGCTCGCGCGAGACCACGCTCCCGAGCTCTCCGTCCGGCGTGACGAAGAAGCCGACGCTCAGTTCGGCGTCCGGGTGGCGCGATGGAATGTCCAGCACCCGCAGCGGCGCGTCGGGCCCGAAACCGGTGCGGACGACGACGTTCTTCCCCGTGCCGGGCTCCGGGCCCGAGAGCGTGATTGTTTCTCCGTCGGGCTCGACCTCGATCGGACGCGTCGCCGAGCCCGGAGATCCGCCGCGACCACACCGGCGCCGGCGAGGAGAACGGGTGGATCTCGGAGAGCTCGATCCCCGGCTCGGTCCCCGAGGGGACCTTCACCACCAGCATCCGCTGGTCGTCGACGAAGATCGCGGAGTAGCCGGCCACCTCGACCACGTGCCCCTCGAAGTCGCGCACCAGCGTCCGCAGGCGCGGCTTCTGCGGCGGCGTCCGATCGACGAACCGCGTGAGAAACGCGCGCCCGCCCGGGCGAGAGATCGCGCTCGTCGCCCCTCTCCGTCTTCGGAAAGCGCGCCGTTCGCAGCGGCGTCGCCGGGCGCGGCGCGCCCCAGACGACCGCGGCGCCGTCGAAGGGGATCTTGTCGAAGTGGGGCTCCGCGTCGGCGCCCGAGCGGTGTCCCGAGAGGGAGAACGAGCGCGAGCCCCAGCGGGACGATCGCGAAGAGCCGCGTCCGGCGACGGCGGCCGAGCAGCAGCACCGTCGCCCAGCCGACGAACAGGACCGCGTCGGAGGGCGAGGGGCGAAACGAATGCAGGCCGAGCTTCAGCGGGGACGGGAGCGCGTGGCCGTGGTGCCGAAGGGCGAGGCCGAGCGGGACCGTCGCCGTCATGAGCGTGGCGAGCGCGCCGAGGATCCAGGCCAGCACCAGCGGGACCTTCGACGGTGCGCTCGGGCCCAGGCGCGGGCGCACCGCAGCGAGGGCGAGCGCCAGGAGGCCGGCCAGCGAGGTCACCAGCGTCACCGTGACGCCCGAGCGGTCGATGGCCGCGATCCAGAGATTGCAGGCGGCGAACGCCAGCAGGCCCGTGATCTCGGGGTTGAGCATGATGACGACGGCGATGGTGAGCGGCGCGATCCCGAGCGACCCCCAGTGAAGCGGCGCCAGCGTGTAGGCGAACGCCAGCACGCGCGCGATCTGACGCCAGCGCACGAGGCCGCCCCAGCGCTCCCAGGCGAGCACCGGCAGGGCTCCCGTCGCGGCCGGCAGCTCGATGGCCACGGCGGGTGCCGCGCGCAGATCGGCCTCGGCGGCGTCGAGCAGCTCGCACGCCGGATTCATCCGCCGCGCCTCGTCCAGCTCTCGGCGGGCCTCCGCCGTCCGCCCCAACATCGCGAGCGCGCTGGCCAGCGAGGCGCGGTTGTAGGCCTGGCTGCGGTTGGGCGTGGGGGCCGCCGCCGCGCGCTGGAGCAGCGGCAACGCCTCGGCGGCGCGGCCGAGGCGCACCAGCACGGCGCCGCGCGTCCCCACGAAGGGGGTCAGCTCGGGATGGGCGGCGAACGCCGCGGCCGAGAAGGCGTCGGCCTCGGCGAGGCTCGCCGGATCGCCCACCACCACCTCCGCGAAGGCGATGTTGTTCTTCAGGAACGCGATCTGCCGCGGATGCACGGTCTTCGCCAGCGCTTGGTGCCACCAGGCGATCGCTTCTTGCGACCGTCCCTGCCGGTGCCGCACCGAGCCCAGCAAGCTCGCCACCAGGCGATGTCCCGGAAAGCGCGCCAGCAGCGCCTCCGCCAGCGGCGCCGCCGTACCGATGTCGTCGCGGCCCAGTGCCTCCATCAAGGGAAGAACCTCCACCACCAGGCGCGCCTCTTCGAGCTGGGGGCCCTTCCAGAACGGGACGGTCAGCAGCGAGTAGCCGTCAGAGTTCGCGCCCTCCGCGGTTTTGAACGGAATCAGGTTGAGCAGCAGGATCGTCCAGCTCGCGCTGGCGGCGACGCTCGCCAGGCGATGTTGCTCGGCCATCGCTGGCCCCGCATGGCCGTAGAGGCGGTGAAGGACGTAGCAGAGGGCCACGTTGGCGGCGGGACCTCCGGCGGCAAAGATCCAGATGCGCAGGCGCAGCCAGCCGCCCGCGCGCGGCGTCCCCATCGTGAGGCCGCCGAACGGCAGCAGGTTGATTCGAATCGCGACCCCCGCCAGATCGAAGGCCACCAGCGGCCGCCCGACGCCGACGACCACCGACCGAATCCGGTGCCCGACCAGGAAGCCCGCCAGCGCGTGCCCGAACTCGTGGATCGGGATGACGATCAGGAAGACGACCAGAAACCAGAACAGCTCACCACCCGCCCGCCCCAGCGACAGCTGCCCGTTCGAGAGCGCCCAGGTCACGAACACGAAGCCCGCGAGGACGCCCACCCCCGACGCGACTGACCTCCGCCCGGCCTTCACGCAGAGCTACAATAACATCTCCACGCATCCCCACGCCAACACCGGAACTGTCCGCCCACCGGACAGTGCGCCGAACCCCGTCCGCTCGATTGCTCCGAAACCTCGGGAAACACCCGCTCGCGCTTGGCCCAAAAATCGCATCGCCCCTCTGCTACCTTAGGAAGGGAGATGTCGATGGCCGACTCTGATATCACGGTCGAAATCCTCAAGGACATCCGGAGCGAGCTCCGTGGCGTGAGGACCGAGGTTCACGACCTGCGGACGGACGCCAACCAGCGTTTCGAGAGTCTACGCACGGACCTCCGGGACGAGATCCACGGACTGCGGAATGACACCAACCAGCGCTTCGGGGTGGTCGAGACCGCTCTCCTCGATCTGTCCGAGCAGCAGCGTTTCGTGGTCCGCTACCTGCGCGCGATCGCCGAGCGTCACGCCGAGGTCGAGCCGCGCGTCAGCGCGCTCGAGAGCCGGGTCGGCAAGCTGGAGACCAGATAGCCCGTCGCAAAACCTCCGGAAATTGCTCACGGATTTGTTGACGTTCTGTGCCATTTTGTAACCGGGTGTTAACAACAACCCGTGATACACCACGACGGTTGTGCCGTCGCTAGACCCCATTGCTCGCGCCACCGGATCGACCGGCGCGCGCTACCGGGCGATCGCCCAGATCGGGCGCGGCGGGATGGCGGAGGCGCTGCTGGCGATGATGGACGCCGGCTGCGGGGCGCGCCGGCTGGTGGTGCTGAAGCGGATCTGGCCGGAGCTGGCGAGCGATCCGGAGTTCATGACCATGTTCATGGACGAGGCGCGCCTGTCGGTGCGGCTCGAGCACCCCAACCTGGTGCGGACCTTCGAGGTGGTGGACGACGCCGACGGCGTGGCGATCGCCATGGAGTATCTCGACGGCCAGCCGCTGACGCGCGTGCTGAACCGGCTGCGCGGCTCGGGCGAGCTGAGCGTCCCGCTGCGGCTCCGCATCCTCAGCAACGTGCTGGCCGGCCTCGAGCACGCGCACGGCCTCGCCGACCTCGAGGGTGCGTCGCTGGGGGTCGTGCACCGGGACGTGAGCCCGCAGAACGTCTTCGTCACCTACGACGGGCAGGTCAAGCTGGTCGACTTCGGCGTCGCCAAGACGCTGGCGGCGTCGCACCACACGCGGCCCGGCGCGCTCAAGGGCAAGCTGGCGTACATGGCGCCCGAGCAGATGCAGCCGGCGCCGATCGATCGGCGCGCCGATCTGTTCGCGGTCGGCATCATGCTCTGGGAGATGCTGGCCGAAAAGCGGATGTGGCAGGGGATGAGCGAGGTGCAGATCGTCACCCACCTCTCCCTGGGCCTGCCGTTTCCGTCGCTGCCGGCTGACGGCAGCCTCCCCGCGGGGCTGGACGCCATCTGCGAGCGGGCTCTCCAGCCCGATCCCGAGCGCCGCTACCAGACCGCCGCCGAGATGGAGATCGAGCTCGATCGCGTGTCGGTCGGCGCCGCCGATTCGCACGCGCGCGATCTGGGGAAGGTCGTGTCGCTGGCCTTCGCCGCCGAGCGCGCCGAGCGGCAGGCGCTGATCGAGAGCGGCGCGCGGCGGACGACGGCAGCCGAGCTGCCGATCGTCCGCGCGCCGAACGATCCCGACTCGACGCCGTCGATCGAGGTGAACGTTTCGGATCTGGGGGTGCCGCTGACCGTGTCGGCGGCGGTGACCGCGCCGATCCCCGTGCCGGTGCCGTCGCCCGCGCCGCTGCGGTGGGTCTGGCCGCGGCGGATGGTGGCGGCGGTCGGAATGGCGGCCGTCGTGGCGCTCCTGCTGCGGGCCGAGGGGGCGCGTCCGCGGCCGATCGTGGGGGAGACGCCCGCGGCCTTCTCGCTGACCGCGCAGGGCGCGTCGCCCCCTGCCCCGCGCCCGTCCGGCGCGGTCAATGCGCCGGACGACGCGCCGGCACCAGCATCGGCGCGGCCGGTTGCGGCGGCCGTCGCGGCTGCCGGGACGGCTGGGGCGGTGGTCGCCGAGGGAACCGTGGCGCGTGAGGCGCCGCGCGCGCACCGGCACCACCACCGATCGTCGTCGCCCGAGGACGAGGACGCAACGCTGCCGCCGACGCTCGACGTCGGCGACGGGACGTTGGATGATCCGCCGCTCCGATCGCCGGGCCGTCACCAGACAGATCCCGCGCCGCGCCCCTGAGCGGCTCGACGCACGCTCTCGCGTGGCGCGACAGACCGCGACGCGCGCCACGGCTCGACGGCTCGACGGCTCGACGCACGATCTCCTGTGGCGCGCGTCACGCCACGCTTGCTGGCGCGCAGAAAAGGTGATGACGCGCGATTCGACGCGCGCACCAACGGTCCTAAAGGGAGCACCTAACGTGAAGCCATCTGCATTGCGTGACGTACGTCGCGGTTACTGCTCATTGATTGTCGGTCTCGGGGCGTTGCTGGGCATCGCCGGTGCTTGCGGCGGCAGCAGCGCAACGAAGGTGGTCGGTCCCGGTGGGACCACCGTGACCTGTGGCGGCTCGGGGCAGATCTGTTGTGCCGCCAACGCCTGCAACGCGGATGGATGCTGTGTGGCCGGGATGTGCGTCGCCGGCGGCGCGGCCTGCACGGGTGACGGAACCAGCGGGACGTGCAAGAGCGGCTCGTGCCAGACCGCCACCGGCACCGCCTGCGGCGCCGTCGGTCAGACCTGTTGCGGTGGCGCCGCCGGGGGCGCGGGCGGACGCGGCGGTGGTGGGCTGACGACCCCAATGACCTGCACCGCTTCCGGCACGCACTGCACCGGCGGGACCTGTGCCGCCTGCGGCGGCCACGGCCAGGCCTGCTGCGGAGGCGGCGCCGACAACACCTGCGGCGCGAACCTGTCGTGCCAGGGCGACGATGGCGGGACGGCCTGCGAAGCCTGCGGCGCCAGCGGCCAGGCCTGCTGCGCGGGCGACACCTGCGGCAGCGGGCTCGGCTGCGCGGATCCCGGCGGCGGCGTGGCGCGCACCTGCATGGACTGCGGCGCGCTCAACGGCGCCTGCTGTCCGGGCGAGGTCTGCCAGACGGGCGGCCAGTGCACCGGCGCGACCATGGGGACGGGCGGGACCTGCGCGGCGTGTGGCGGATCGGGGCAGGCGTGCTGCGGCGGCGGGGCGGGCCTGGGCGTCACCTGCGACACCGGCCTCGCTTGCCAGGCCATGGCCCGCACCGACGGCGGCGTGGCCACCACCTCGTGCCAGCCCTGCGGCGCCAGCGGCCAGCCCTGCTGCACCGGCGATGCCTGCGGCAGCGGGCTCGCCTGCGCGGGCGCCGGTGGCGGCGCGGCGCGCACGTGCATGAACTGCGGCGCGCTCAACGGCGCCTGCTGCCCGGGCGAGATTCTGTCAGACGGGCGGCCGCTGCAGCGGCGCGACGATGGGGATGGGCGGGACCTGCGCGGCCTGCGGCGGGTCGGGGCAAGCGTGCTGCGGCGACGGGTTGGCCGGCACATGCGACACCGGCCTCACCTGTGGAGTCCCCGACGGCGGCGCCGCCTTGACCTGCCGTTGACCGTCTCCAAGCCGAGGAGCCGGGCACGCCCGTCCGACGACCGGCCGATGATGGTCGCGCATCGGATCGAGCGGCGTGGGACCCGCTACGAAGCTTCGCCGCGGCGGACGGTCGCGATGCCGGCCCCGACCGCGTAGACGTACCCGGCGCCCACCACGGCCGCCGTCGTGGCGAACGCCGTGCAGGCGCCGATCAGCACCAGGCTGCGCCGCGAGGCCACCCACATCCACGATGATGGTCGTCGAATCACCGGAAACCTCCGCCAATGAGAGCCGGCCGACTTGCGCCGTCATCGACGTAAGCTAAGCGCGTTTCATCTGAACGGGGGCTACGCGCTACCCCTTGTTCCGCGGTTCATGTTCGCGCTTGCCGCCGGGGCGCCGGCGTCGCGCTGACCTGGCTTGCCGGTGCGGTCAGCGACCGGAGAACTTGGCGGCGTGGACCTGGTAGTAGGTCCCCATCGTCAGGTTGGCGCGCTGGACCTCGAGCAGGCGGGCGACGAAGTCGTCCCACTTGCCGGCCGGGATGGCCGCGTAGGCCTCGCCTTCGCCGATCTTGGTGAAGATGCGGTTGCTCCGGCAGCCAAAGGCGAGCGAGAGCGAGCCACCCTTCAGCGCGGCCGGGAGGGCGGCGCAGCTCGGACCGGCGACGAGCTCGGTCCCGTTGACGGCGATGCCGGCCCTCCGCGCGGCGTCGTGGACCAGGGCCAGCGGGCCCGGCATCGCGGCCAGCAGGATGACGTCGGCGGCAAACGCCTCGCTCGACGCGGGCGCGTAGGCGATCGCCCCCGGCTCGCGCGCCAGCGTGGGGAGCGCCGCCACCTCGGCGGCGTCCACGTAGCGCGTCTCGATCATGAACGCCATCGTCTCGTCGACCTCGCGCGCGCGATCGGCCGGCAACCCAATCTTGTGGATGTAGCTGCCGACCGCGCAGTTCCAGTGGTCGGCGGCGATGGTGTAGAAACTCTTGCCGTCCATCGCCGCGTCCCAGAAGACGCAGCCCGCGGCGACCGGGCCGCCCGCCCACCGCTGCAGCTGCGCCGGCAGCGCATCCAGGAAGCCGATTTTGATCGGCAGCCGGCGGAGCCCCAGTATCTCCCGTACCCGCGTGACTCGCTCGTCCATGTCCCTCCGCCGCGTGAGTCTGGGCAGCGCCCCCCGCGCTGTCAATTGCGCCGTTCGCCCGGCGCGGCAATCGACCGTCCGCGCGTCAGGCGCGCTACCCGCGCGTGCGCGACACCGCCAGCCCGGCGAACGACTGGCTCACCGGCATCAACTCGATGGCGTTGATGTTGACGCGCGGGGGGAGCGTCGCCACCCAGTGGACGGTCTCGGCGACGTCGTCGGGCTGGAGCGGCTCGGCGCGGGCGTAGACCTCCGCGGCGCGGGCGTCGTCGCCGTGGAAGCGGACGTTCGAGAACTCCGTGCCGCCGACCATGCCGGGGTGGATGACCGTCACGCGAACCCGCGTGCCCGCCAGATCGGCGCGCAGGTTGAGCGAGAGCTGGTGCACGAACGCCTTCGTCGCGCCGTAGACGTTGGCGCCCAGGTAAGGCCAGTGCGCGGCGGTGGAGCCGAGGTTGATGATGTGGCCGCGATCGCGCGCCACCATCCCCGGCAAGAGGGCCCGGGTGACCGCCAGGAGACCTTTGACGTTGGTGTCGACCATCTCGTTCCAGTCGTCGAGCGAGGCGCGCTGCGCCGGCTCGAGCCCGCGCGCCAGGCCGGCGTTGTTGACCAGCAGATCGACGGCGGCGAGCGCGGGCGGCAGCGCGGCGACCGCGCGGGCGACCGCTTCACCGTCGCGCACGTCGAGCGGCAGGGCGTGGACGATCTCCGCCCCGAGCTCGGCGGCGAGCGCCTGCAGCCGCTCGGTGCGGCGGCCGACAGCGATCAGGCGGTGACCCTCGCGGGCAAAGCGCCGGCAGATGGCGGCGCCAAAGCCGGAGGTCGCGCCGGTGACGAAGACGATCATGAGGCGCCAGGATAGCGCAAAGCGCACCCTTGACGGGACCTGCCCGGCGCAGCGAGCGCGCCCGTCCCGACCCCAACAAGACGGTGACCGCCTCGCTCTGCCACACCTGACCCGCCCCAGCTTCGACCGTGCGCGCCGGCGCGCCGCGCGCGGATCAGGCGCGCGGGTGGAAGCGGTCGTAGACGGCGCGCAGGTGGCCGCGCGAGACGTGGGTGTAGATCTCGGTCGTGCCGATGTCGGCGTGCCCCAGCATCGCCTGCACCGCCCGGAGATCCGCCCCCCGCTCCACGAGGTGCGTGGCGAAGGAGTGGCGCAGCTTGTGCGGCGAGATCCGCTTGCGGATCCCGGCCGCCACCGCGTAGCGCCCGAGCAGCTTCCAGAATCCCTGCCGCGTCATCGCCCGCCCGTGGTGCGTGAGAAAGAGCGCGTCGACCGTGCGCCCGCCGGCGAAGCCCGCGCGGATCGTCTCCAGGTAACCGCGGATGGCATCCAGGGCCGCCTCACCGACGGGGACCAGCCGCTCCTTGCGCCCCTTGCCCAGCGCCATCAGATAGCCGGCGTCGAAGTTCAGGTCGCGCAGGCGCAGCTTGACCAGCTCCGAGACGCGCAGCCCGGTCGCGTACAGCGTCTCGATCATCGCGGCGTCGCGCCCGCCGCGCGGCGTGCGCCGGTCGGGTGACGCCAGCAGCCGATCGATCTCGGAGACCGAGAGGAAGTCGGGGAGCTTGCGGCCGAAGCGCGGCAGGTCGATGTCCTCGGTCGGATCGGCGGCGATGATCCGCTCGCCCTTGAAGAACTTGAAGAGCTGGCGCAACGCCACCAGCCGCCGCGCCTGCGAGCGCGCCGACAGCTTCCGCTCGTTCAGGTGCACCAGAAAGTCGAGCACGTCGATGGGGCCGACGGTATCGGCCAGGGTGATGGTCCGGCCGGCGGCGAAGTGCGCGAAGCGGGCCAGATCGCGGCCGTAGGCCTCCACGGTGGCGGGCGTCAGCTCCCGCTCGACCCGCAGGTGGTCGAGAAACTGCTGGATCCCAAGGTCCAGGCTGGGCGCCACGCTCCCATGGTCCGCTCACCCGGTGGACGAGGCAAATTTTTCACCGACACGGCGGCCCCACGACGCGGGCGACGCCGGCACGACCGAGGGCCGAGACGGCGGCACGACTCCGGCCGCCGGCGACGCGTCGGGGCCCGGCTGAAGCGCTGGGCCGCGCGCGCCGCCTCGGACCGAACGGTCAGGTCGCGACTTGAATGTTGGCGACCAGGACCTCGTTCCCGCTCGGCCCGGTGGGCTGGGCGGTCGCCTCGGCGGTCACCATGACCTGGAACGTGGTGAAGGACGTCGTCGTCTCCAGCTCGGCGTTCAAGTTCTTGTCGACCGGCAGCACCCCGATGTTCTGCGGTGGCCCGTTGTCGGGCTTCAGCCACACGACGTAGGTCGAGGCCCCGGTGAACACCGCGTCGGGTGGCGCGATGTGCTTCACCTCGACCCTGAGGTCGCGGTTCCCCTTGTCCCCCGTCGCTACCTTCACCTTGCCTTGCGCCGCCTGGATCCTGGAGTCGGACTGCATCGTCCAGGTCTGTTGATTGCGGCCCAGCATCTCGTTGGTGGTGCCGCACGCGCCACCGAACGCCAGCGTGCTCGCCAGTGCCCCTGCCATCCCCAAACGCTTGAGACCCATCATGTCACACCCCCACTCTCGAAGCTGGCGCCGTGCGACGGCGAGGCAAGCGCGACGGCGGGCGCCAGCCGGCGAGCTCGGCCGCTCAGACCGACGCGACCATGACGATCGATCCGCCGCGACCGGCGAGCCGCTCGCCGAGCGCCAGCGGTGCCCACAGAGGCAGCGAGGCCAGCGCATACCAGGCCGTGCCGCGCGCCAGGCCGGCGGGCGTGGCGGCCGGCGCCCGCAGGCGATTTTGCATGGAGAAGGCCCAGCCGGCTGGATCGGTCAGGAGGGCGGTCTCCACCCGGGTGAAGCCGACCTTTCGGGCGGCGCGCGCCAGCGTGCGCGGATCGAAGAGGTGCGTGTGGCGGGGGGCGTGCAGCCCCGACCAGGTGTGCCCCCACAGCCGGTGCGCCCAGGCCTCGACGTTGGGGGTCATCACCAGCAGTCGACCGCCGGGCTCGAGCGCCGCGCCGGCGCCGGCCAGGGCGCCCAGCGGATCGAGGAAATGCTCGAGGACATAGTTCATGACCACAGTCTGATAGCGCCCGCCGAGATCGAAGTTGGGCTCGAGCTCGCGGGCGACGAAGCGAATGGGCGTCCCCTCGAAGCCCGCCGCCAGGCGCGCGTTGCGATCGATCCCGGTCAGGTTGCTGTAGCCGGCCCGGCGGAGCGCGCGCAGGAATTGCCCGCCGCCGCAGCCGACGTCGGCGATGCTCGCCTCGCGGTCGGCCGGGAGCCAGCGCGCGTAGCGCGACACCAGCAGGCGCGATTGAATCCCCTTCAGCCACCCGAGCGCGCCGCCGCCGCCGCCGGCCGTCCCCGAGACGTGGGGGCGGTAGTCGTCGGGATAGAATGACTGCAGGGCCGCCAACGTCGGCTGGGGATCCTGCATCACCAGGCCACAGCCGCCGCACACGGAGAAGTCGGTCTCGTTCGGCAGCCCGTGCTCGAAGTCGTGGACGCGCCCGTGCAGCGGCGTGAAGATCTTCCCCTGACAGAGCGGACAGGAATCGATCACTACGCCTGTTCGGGCTTCGGGTAGCCGACCTCCACGCTGGTCGCGAACGGACGCTCGTACTCGCCGTCCTTGCGCCCCTTCGTCTTGGGGACCGGCAGCTCGACGGGGTAGGGCCGCTCCGACGGCAGCTCGGCCGGCTTGGCGGTCTTTTGATTGATGTAGTCGATCCCCACGAAGTTGCGGAAGCCGAGCTGCCAGACCTGCTGCCGGCGGAGGCGCATCGGCGCGTCCTCGTCCCAGGTGTTGATGAACCAGCGCTCGGTGATCCTGCGCCAGAGCCCCTCGAACGGTTTGAGAAAGAAGGGGACGTTCAGCCGGTACTCGGTGGCGACGAGGCAGCGATGGGGGCCGAGGTCGGTCAGGTGGATCAGCTGGTCCATCGTGAACCCCAGCTTGCCGAACTGGATCGAGCGAATGAGGTTGGGGTTCTCGAGGTACATGAACCCGAACGACGAGGTCCGGTAGCCGATGATCGGCAGCCGGTACGATCGCTCCACCAGCGTCCAGTCGTCCTTCTCGGCGACGATGTTGAACTTGTCGTAGTACTTGTAGTGCGTGCCGACGACGTGCTCGTGATCGAAGTAGTTCCAGATCACCACCTCCTTCGAGCAGTCCATCTCCTTCTCACAACGCGAAAACAGAACGGCCATGGCTCAGGTTCCTCCGGGCGTGGGGTTCTCGACCAGCTGCACCCAGATGGCGCCGTCTCTGACTTCCACCTTGTAGGGGCGGCTGGCGAGCTTGGCGTTCGTCAGGCAGGCCCCGTCCTTGGCCGAGAACCGGTAGCAGTGCCAAAGGCAGGTGAAGACGCCGTCTTTCATCTTGTGGTAACCGATCGGCCCGCCGAAGTGGCGGCAGATGTTGCTCATCGCCTTGATCTCGCCGTCGAAGCGGTAGACCAACACGTCGTGCCCCTCGATCCATTTCGAGAACTGGCCGTGGGGCTCGAGCTCGGCCAGATCCGCGAGAAGGGTAAATTCACTCATCTAAGGACCCGCAAAGTTATCAGCGCCCTGTGACAGGGACAACATCGCCCGCCGCAACGCGCCGGGCGCCGCGGCCCCGGGCACGGCTCACCTGCGGCTCAGGTTCGTCCCATCTCGGTGGCCGCGCGATCGAGCAGGCCGTTGACGAAGGCAACCCCCTCAGCCGTGCCGTAGCGCTTGGTCAGCTCGACCGCCTCGTTGATGATCACCGGGACCGGGACGTTCGGAGCGTGGCCCAGCTCGTAGAGGGCGATGCGGATGACGTTGCGTTCGACGATCCCCATCCGCTCGAGGCGCCAGTTGCGCGACAGCGTGGTGAGCTGACTGTCGATCTCGGCGCGGTGGTTGGCGACGCCGCCCACCAGCTCGTCGACCAGCGCGCGGTCGACCCGCGCCGCCGAATCGCCGCCGCCGCCGCCCTCTTCGACGTCGGAGACCGGCGCCGTCTCCGGCGCCAGGTGCGCGAAGTAGCGGGCGATCATCTGCTGCGCCTCGAGCTGCGGATCGCCCCCCACGTCCATCTGGTGCAGGATCTGCAGCGCGATCTCACGCGCTCTCCGGCGGGGACCAACCGTCAGCTCGCGGTCCTTCACTTGGTGCCGTCCTTCACTTGGTCCGTTCCTTCACTTCGTGCGAGCTGGGCGTAAAGGTCGGCCATCTCGATCGCCACCAGACCGGCGTCGTAGCCCCGGTTCTCTTTGGTGTCGGCGCCCGAGCGCTCGAGCGCCTGTTCCATCGTGTCGCAGGCGAGCACGCCGAACGCCACCGGGATGCGCCCCTCGGCGGCCAGCGCGCCGATCCCCCGCGCCGCCGCGCCGGCGACCAGATCGAAGTGGGGCGTGCCGCCGCGGATCACGGCGCCCAGACAGACGATGCCCTCGAAGCGGCCGCTGTCGGCCAGTCGCCGGGCGAGGCCAGCCAGCTCCATGGCGCCCGGGCAGCGGAAGACCTCGATCTCGCCGTCGGCGGCGCCCGCCTCGCCGAGCGCCGCGCGCGCGCCCGCGATCAGCCGTCCGACGATGGCGTCGTTGAACCGCGCCGCCACCAGCGCGAAGCGGCGGCCCTTGGTCTGGAGCGCCCCCTCACGGGAAGGGCCGGGCGACGAGGTTCGGTAGGAGGAGGCCTTGCTCTCGGTCTGGCTCACGTCGACCTCTTGGACCTCTTGCCCTCGTCGCCGTCGCGCAGCGCGATGACCCGCGACGACGGCCGGATCGGCACGCACTCGACCACCTCGATGCCGTAGCCGCCCAGACCGACGATGCGGCGCGGGTGGTTGGTGAGCAGTCGAACCGTTCGGGCGCCGAGGTGCGCCAGCACCTGCGCGCCGAGCCCGATGTCGGTGAGGGGCGCGCGCGCGGTCGGCGCGTCCGCCGCCGGGGTCGACGTCGCGCCGGCGAACCCCTTGAAGTCGGCCACCATGCTGGCGCGCCCGCGCGGAAAGACATAGAGCAGGATACCGGCCCCCGCCTCCTCGATCATCCGCAGCGGCACCGTCGCCGGGTGATCCTCTTCGAACGGCGACGCGCCGAGCACGTCGCGCAGCACGCTGGCCGATTGCACCCGCACCAGGATGGGCCTATCGGGCGAGACCTCGCCCAGCACCAGCGCCAGGTATTCAGTGTCCTCGACGTCGGTGGTGTAGACCGCGGCCCGGAACTCGCTGGTGATGCCGCCCAGCCGCGGCCGGATCTTCGCCTCGGCGACCGGACGGACCAGCATCTCCTGCGCCAGGCGGTACTCGATGAGCTCGGCGATCTTCACGATCGGCAGGTCGAACTTGCCTGAAAATTCGAGCAGCTCGGGCATCCGCGCCATCTCGCCGTCGTCGCGCATGATCTCGCAGATGACGCCGGCCGGCTCGCGGCCGGCCAGGCGCGCCAGATCGACCGAGCCCTCCGTCTGCCCCGAGCGGACCAGCACGCCGCCGCGGCGCGCGCGCAGGGGAAACATGTGGCCGGGGATCACCAGATCGTCGGGGCCGGCGCTGCGCCCGACCGCGACGCGGATCGTCTCGGACCGCTCGCGCGCCGAGATGCCGGTGGTCGTCCCGTGGCGCGCGTCGACGCTGACGGTGAACGCCGTGTGGTGGCGGGCCTGGTTGTCGGCGGTCATCATCGGCAGGCCGAGCTGGGCCACCCGCTCCTCGGTGATCGACAGGCAGATGAGCCCTCGCCCCTCGCGGGCCATGAAGTTGATCGCCTCGGGCGTCACCAGATCGGCGGCCATCGCCAGATCGCCCTCGTTCTCGCGATCCTCGTCGTCGACCAGGATCACCATTCGGCCGGCGCGGATCGCCTCGATGGCACGCTCGACGGCGGCGTGGCGATCCCGAGAGCTTTGGGAGCCCTTCTGCTCAGCGGACAACGCCGTACCTCCGCAAGGTTTCGATCGAGAGCGGCCGCGCCGGCGTCTGCGCCGCCGCGCCGTCGCGCGCGGCGTAGGGGCCGACCAGCCGCTCGACGTGCTTGGCGATGAGGTCGGTCTCGATGTTGACCGCGGCGCCGATCGCCTTGCCGCCCAGCTTGGTCGCGGCGAGCGTGTGCGGGATCAGCGTGACGCCGAAGATCGCCGCGCCGGCCATGTCGGCCAGCGCGTTGATCGTGAGGCTGACGCCGTCGACGGCGATCGAGCCCTTGGGGGCGATGGCGCGGGCGACGCCTTCAGGGACGGAGATCTCCGAGATCGAGCGCCGAGCCGTTCTCGCGGCGCGCCACCACGAGCCCCACGGCGTCGACGTGTCCGGCGACCAGGTGCCCCCCCAGCGGATCGCCCAGCCGCAGCGGCCGTTCGAGGTGGACGCGCGCGCCCGGCTCGAGCGCCCCCAGCGTGGTGAGCATCAGCGTCTCGGGGCCCAGATCGGCGGCGAACCGCCCGCGCGCCAGGTCCAGATCGATCATCGTCAGGCAGACACCGTCGACCGCGATGCTGGCGCCGATGGTGACCGCCGAGAGATCGAGCGAGGTGGCGACGGTCAGGCGCGCCGCCGGGTGGTCCGGCTGCGCGCGCGCGATCGACTCGACCGTTCCTGTGGATTCGACGATGCCGGTGAACATGAAAACGGGGCGGATTATAGCATCGGCGACGGGATCAGCCTCGATCGACATCGGCGGTGAGCAGCAGATCCGGCCCGACCGTCTGGACCGAAATCGGCCCCAAGCGCAGCGCCCGCGCCACTGGCAGGCCCGCGCCGGCCGCGACGGAGAGGCCGCCGCCCAGGAGCTTCGGCGCGACGAAGAGCGCGATCCGGTCGACCAGCCCGGCCGCGATGAAGGCCCCGGCGATCGTCGCTCCCCCCTCGACCAGCACCGACTGGACCCCGCGCGCGGCCAGGAGCGCGAGCGCGCGCGCCGGCGCCACCCGCCCGCCCGGACCGTCGATGACCAACGTCGCCGCCGCGTCGTCGAAGACCCGCGCCTCCGGCGGCAGCGGGCGCCGCCCGACCAGCACCACGCGCAGCGGCTGCCGCACGACCCGCCGCTTGGCGTCCCGGACGGTCAGCTGCGGATCGTCGGCGCGCATCGTCCCCGCGCCAACCAAGACCGCGTCGTGCGCCGCGCGCAGCTCGTGCGCCGCCGCGCGCGCCTTCGGGCCGGTGATCCAGACGGGCGCCCGCTTCGCCCGCGACGCCCTCCCCTTTGCGGTTTGGCCAGGCGGCGCCGCCTGGGCGATGAACCCGTCCAGCGTGGCGGCCGCCTTCAGCGTCACCAGCGGCCGGCGCTCGCGCACCGAGACGGAATAGGCGCGAATCGCGCTCTTGCTCGCCTCTTCCAGACAACCGACGTCGACGCGGATTCCGGCCCGGCGCAGCCGCGCGATCCCCTTGCCGTCGACGATGGGATTCGGATCGCTGCAGCCGACCACCAGGCGCGCCGGCCGCGCGCCGATGATCACCTCGGTGCAGGGACCCGTGCGCCCGGTGTGGCAGCAGGGCTCGAGCGTCACGTACATCGTCGTCCCGCGCGCGCCACCCTCGAGCGCGGCCAGCGCGTTCACCTCGGCGTGCGCCTCGCCAGCCTTGCGGTGATAGCCCTCGGCGACGATCTTGCCGCCGCGCACGATGACCGCCCCGACGACCGGGTTGGGCTGGGTCGTCCCACGGCCGCGCTCGGCCAGCGCCAGCGCCCGCCGCATGAACCGCGCGTCGGCGGGGGAGAAGCGCTGGGAGCTGGCCTTCGATCTCGCGGTCGCGCTCGCGGTCGCGCTCCGGCTCGCCGGCGCGCCCCGGCTCACTTGCGCCCTTTGTTGTCGACCAGGCTCTTGAGCTCGTTCATCAGCTCGTTCACGTCGCGGAACGACCGGTAGACCGAGGCGAACCGCACGTAGGCAACCTCGTCGATGTCGCGCAGCGCGTCCATCACCGCGTCGCCGATCCGCGACGAGGGGATCTCCTTGTCCCCCGCCTCCAGCGAGCGCTCGATCTTGTCGGCCGCGCTCTCCAGCACCTCGACGGGAACCGGACGCTTCGAGCAGGCCTTCTTGAAGCCGCTCAGGATCTTGGCCCGGTCGAACGGCTCGCGCCGGCCGTCCTTCTTGATCACCAGCGGCAGCACCTCGTCCACGCGCTCGTAGGTGGTGAAGCGGCGGCCGCAGGTGATGCACTCGCGGCGGCGGCGAATCACCTGGTCGCCGTCGGACGGACGGGTGTCGACCACCTTGTCTTCGATCGCGGCGCAGAAGGGGCAACGCATGGGCGGCTTCGGGTTATGCTTTCGCTACCACAGATGAACGAGCTGCGCTTGACGGTCAACGGGGAGACGCGCGCCGCAGCGTCGGGGACCACGGTTTCGGGCCTGCTGGCCACGATGGGCGTCGATCCGGCGCGCGTCGCGGTGGAGCGCAACCAGGACGTCGTCCCCCGAAAGACCTGGAGCGAGGCGACGCTGGCCGACGGCGATCAGATCGAGATCGTGGCCTTTATTGGCGGTGGCTCGGGAAGTGACTCGGGAGCCAGCTCGCCAGCCGGCGCGGCAGGTGGCTCGAGCACCGGCGACGACGTGCTGGTTCTGGGCGGACGCAAGTTCCACTCCCGGCTGCTGGTCGGCACCGGCAAGTACCGGACGCTGGAAGAGGGGCGCGAGGCGATCCGCCTGTCGGGCGCCGAGATCGTCACCGTCGCCCTCCGCCGCGTCGACCTGACGCCCGGCAAGCCCAACGTCCTCGACACCATCGATCGCACGCGGCAGACGATCCTCCCCAACACCGCCGGCTGTTACACCGCCGAGGAGGCGATCCGCACCTGCCGCCTGGCGCGCGAGCTGGGGATCGCCGACATGGTCAAGCTGGAGGTGATCGGCGACGAGCGGACGCTCTTCCCCGATGGCGCCGCGACGCTGGAGGCGGCGCGCATCCTGGTCAAAGAAGGGTTCACCGTGCTCCCTTACTGCATGGACGATCCGATCCTGGCCAGGAAGCTCGAGGACGCCGGCTGCGCGGCGGTGATGCCGCTGGCGGCGCCCATCGGCTCGGGGCTCGGCATCCGCAACCCCTACAACCTCCGTATCATCATCGAGCAGGCCAAGGTGCCGATCATCGTCGACGCCGGCGTGGGGACGGCGTCGGACGCGGCGGTGGCGATGGAGCTCGGCTGCGCGGGCGTCCTCCTCAACACCGCCATCGCCGGCGCGCGCGATCCTTTGATGATGGCGGAAGCGATGCGCGACGCCGTCATCGCGGGACGGCGCGCCTTCCGGGCCGGCCGCATCCCGCGCAAGCTCTACGCGACCGCGTCGTCGCCTCTCGACGGCCTGATTGACTGACCGCGCGCCTGCCCCGCGCCTCTACATCGTCACCGATCGACGGGCGACGGGCGGGCGGCCGCTCGTCGAGGTGGTCGCGGCGGCGCTGGCCGGGATCGCGGGAAGTGGTCTGCCGCCGCGCGACGTCGCCCTGCAGCTGCGGGAGAAGGATCTGGAGGCGCGCGCGCTCGCCGAGCTGGCGCGGGATCTTCGCGCCGTGACGGCCGCGGCCGGCGTGTCCCTCTACGTGAACGATCGGATCGACGTCGCGCTGGCGGTCGGCGCCGACGGTGTCCACCTGGGAGGAACCTCGCTGTCGCCCGCCGAGGCGCGCGCGCTCGGGCCCAGGCTGGCGATCGCCGTCTCGGCGCACGGGCTCGCCGACGTGCGCGCGGCCGCCGCCACGGCGACGTTCGCCGTCTTCGGTCCGCTCCGCGACACGCCGTCCAAGCGCGCCTACGGTCCGCCCGTCGGCCTCGCCGCCCTGGCCGAGGCCGCGCGCCTCGATCTGCCGCTGCTGGCCATCGGTGGGATCGACGTCGCCGACGTCCCGGAGGTCGCCGCGGCGGGCGCGCGCGGCATCGCTTGCATCCGGCCGGTCATGGCGGCACCCGATCCGGCGGCGGCCGTGGCCAGGCTCTGTCAGGCCCTGGCGCGCCTTCCGTGAGCCAGCCGTATCTGACTTGACACTTTTTTTGACGCCCGTACTCTCAGACCCCAATTTCCCCGGCAGAGCCGGGAAAATTGGACAATGTCAACGTTCGAACGTTCGTAGGAGGGTAGTAAATGGCAACCGGCAAGGTGAAATGGTTCAACGATGCGAAGGGATTCGGGTTCATCGCCCGCGAGGATGGACCGGATGTTTTCGTCCATCACACGGCGATCGTGTCAGAGGGCTTCCGCTCGTTGAGTGAGGGTCAGGAGGTCGAGTTCGACATCACGGAGGGTCCGAAAGGCCTGCAGGCTGCGAACGTTCGCAAGTCAGCGTAAGCATCTTCGATTCGTTCCAAAGAACGGCCGCCCCTCACGGGTCGGCCGTTTTTTTTTGGCTCGCGTTCGACGACCAGGGTGACCTCTTCGGTTGCGGGGCGGCCGCGGTTGGCGGGGCGGATGCGCCCGCCGGGTTGCTGGCGCGCCAGGATCGCCACCGCGGCGCGGACGATCTCGGCGGTGGCCGGCTCGACGCCGGACCACCAGGCGTATCCATCGGCCTCGCCGTCGTAGTCGGCGGGAAACGTGCAACGCACCTCGATGCGCAGCGTGAATTCTCGCTGCTTCGACATATGTTTCGTCCGGCATGGCCGATAATTAGCATGGGGGCCCGGCGGTTAACCTGTCTTGACCCCTTCGCCCGCCGGCGCGCAGACTTTTCCCCCTTCCCGACGATGCCAGAGCATCCCTCCGACACGCGGCGCGCGTTCTTCGCGATGGTGACCAAGGGCCTGGGCGCGCTGGCGGCCGCCATCGCGGTCGTCCCCGGCCTGGGCTGCTGGCGGCGCCGCTGCGGCGGGCGATCATCCGCGGCGCCGGAGAGCCGCTGCGGGTGGCCGTCGACCACGACGTCAAGCCGGCGAAGCCGATTCGCGTCATCGCCCTTGGCGAGCGGCAAGACGCCTGGCTGCGCCTCGACCACGTCACCGTCGGCTCCTGCTGGCTGGTGCGCGCCACCGAGGGCGCGCCCATCCGCGCCTTCTCCACCGTCTGCCCGCATCTCGGCTGCGGCGTCGACTTCAACGACAAGACGAAGCAGGTTCGACTGCCCCTGCCACGCCTCTTCGTTCGATCTCGACGGACGCTGCCTGTCCGGCCCCTCGCCGCGCGGCCTCGACGAGCTGGAGGTCAGCGCCGACGGGCACGAGCTCCTGGTCCGCTACCGGCGATTCCGGACCGGCGGCGCGAAGAAGGAACCGATTGGTGAACGCGGCCCGGTGCCGCTGCTGCTGCCGCCGCGACCGCCCGGCGACGAGCGCGCCTCGCCCGCCCAGCCGGCGCGGCCCCACCAGCCAGCGTGGCGAACCTGGCTCGACGAGCGGCTCGGCCTGGGCGGCCTGGAGAACGCCATCCTGGGCGGCCAGATCCCGGGCGGCGCCAGCCTCTGGCACGCGCTCGGCTCGGTCGCCGCCGGGCTGTTCGTCTTCGAGGCGGTGACCGGGATCTTCCTCTCCTTCTTCTACGCCCCTTCGGTGCAGACCGCCTGGGCCTCGGTCGCCTACGTTCAAGACCAGCTCCCGCTCGGATGGTTCGTGCGCGGGTCTGCACAGCTTCGGCTCCTCGGCGCTGATCATCGTCGCCGGCCTTCACCTGCTCCAGGTCCTGATCTTCGGCGCCTACCGGCGTCCGCGCGAGCTCAACTGGATGATCGGACTCGGCCTCTTCGGCCTGACCGCGCTCGGTGCGCTGTCGGGCTACCTCTTGCCCTGGGACCAGAAGGGCTACTGGGCCAAGCTGGTCGAGGCGACGATCACCGGCAGCGCGCCCATCGTCGGCGGCGCTGCCCAGCAGACTGGTCCAGGGCGGCACGGCGTTCGGGAACCTCACCGTCACGCACGCCTTCGCGGCGCACGCGCATGCCTGCTGCCGGCCGCGTACATCACGCTGGTGGTGCTGCACGTCTATCTTCATCGGAAGCACGGGCCGACGCCGAGGTGGTCGCTCGGCGCGGCGGAGATCGCGGCGCGCAGCGAGCCTGCCTGGCCGTACCAGTCGGTGCGCAACGCCGCCGCCGGCCTCTTCGCGCTGGCCATCGTGGCGGCGGCGGTGGTGGCTCACCACGGGGCGGCGCTCGAATCGCCCGCCGATCCGACCTCCAGCTATCTGGCGCGCCCCGAGTGGTACGCGCTGCCGCTGTTTCAACTCCGCATGTACTTCGAAGGGCCGCTCGAGATCGTGGCCACCATGATCATCCCCGGCATCGTCACCGCGCTCCTGCTGGCGCTGCCCTTTCTCGATCGCGCGGCGACCAATCGGCCGTCGGACCGCAAGCGAATCATGGCGGCGGTCGGCGTCAGCCTCCTCGCGCTGGGCGCGCTGTCGGCGATCGCCATCGGCAAGGACGCGCGCGATCCGCTCTTCGCCAAGGGGCGCGCCGCCGAGGAGGCGCGGGCGCGCCAGGCCCGCACGCTGGCGCTGAAAGGGATCGCCGGCCGAGGGGGGCCTGGCGGTCTTCCGCAACGATCCGCTCAATCACGCCCGCGACCTCTGGGACGAGCGCTGCTCCGGCTGCCACGCGCTCGCCGGCACCGGCGGGGACAAGGGACCCGACTTCAAGGACTACAACTCGCGCGCCTGGATCCGCGCCTTTCTCGCCGACCCGGAGGGCCCCCTCTTCATGGGGACGGCCAAGATCGACCAGGGGATGAAGCCGGTGGCGGGGACGCCCGACGAGCTCGAGGCGCTGGTGGAGATGGTCTACGCGCAGACCGGCGCGCCCGACGCCGACACCGCGCGCGCGGCGCACGGGCGCGGGCTCCTGGCCCAGAAGGACTGCGACAGCTGCCACGAGCTCGACGGCGAGGGGGAAAACGCCGGTCCCAACCTCTACGGTCGCGGGACGCTGGCCTGGGTCGAGGCGGTCATCGCCGACGCCGGGCAAGGGCGGCTGTTCGGGGAAAAGAACAAGATGCCGAAGTTCGTGGGCAAGCTGGCGCCGATCGAGATCGAGGACCTGGCGCGCTTCGTGATCGCCCAGAAGACCGGCCACTAGAGAGCCGTGGCGAGCCGCGCCACCGGGCAGCGAACACTGGTTGGGGAACCCCCCAAGGAGGCGTCCGATGACTCTCCGTTCCCTGTCTGCGACGACCGCGTTCTCTCGGTCCATTTTCGGTTCCCTGATTCTCGGGCTCGCCGTCGCGTTCGCGTCGTGCGCGCAGCCCGAAAGCAACACCGAGGGAACGGGCGGCACGGGCCAAACCGGTGAAGGGGGCGGCTCCGGCGGCGCCACCATCACCGGCGGCAATACGGCGACGGGTGGCGCCAAGGGCACGGGCGGCCTGACCGGCACGGGCGGCCTCATCGGCACCGGCGGCTCGACGGCCAGCGGCGGCGCCACCGGCACGGGCGGTACCACCGGCACCGGCGGCTCGACCGCCACCGGAGGCAGTACGGGCACGGGCGGCACGCCCGCCACCGGCGGTACCACAGGCACCGGCGGCACCAAGGCCACCGGTGGCACGACCGGCACAGGCGGCACGCCTGCCACCGGAGGCACCACCGGCACCGGCGGTACCAAGGCCACCGGCGGCACGACCGGCACAGGCGGCACGCCCGCCACCGGAGGCACCACCGGCACCGGCGGCACCAAGGCCACCGGCGGCACGACAGGCACAGGCGGCACGACGACCTCCGACGCGCTCATCGGTTGGGCGGCCAGCGGCTGCTCGGTGGGGGGCATCAGCACGACGACCGGCGGCGGCAGCGCCACGGCGACGACGGTCACCTCCGCCAGCGCGTTCACCTCGGCGGTCAGCGGCACCTCGGCCAAGGTCATTCAGGTCTCCGGATCGATCAGCGGCACCTTCAACATCGGCTCGAACAAGACGATCATCGGCCTCTCGGGCGCCAAGATCACCGGCAACCTCACCTTCAACGGCGCCTCCAACGACATCCTGCAGAACCTCACCATCGTCGGTCTCAACTGCTCCGACGTGCCGTCGAACGGCGACTGCCAGGACGGCGCCGACGCCATCACGATCGAGCACAGCGCGCACCACATCTGGATCGATCACCTGGACATCTCCGACGGGTCGGACGGCAACCTGGACATCACCGACCTCTCCGACTGCGTGACGGTCTCCTGGACCAAGCTCCACTATTCGGCCAACCGCGTCTCCGGCTACACCGGCGAGGTGCACCACTTCTCGGACCTGATCGGCGCCTCCGACAGCGACACCGACGACGCGGGCCACCTGCGCGTCACCTGGCATCACGACTGGTGGGCGACCAACGTGGTCGAGCGGATGCCGCGCGTCCGCTTCGGCGACGTGCACGTCTTCAACAGCCTCTACACCGCCAGCGGCGACGACCACTGCGTCGAGGTGGGCGACAGCGCCAACATCCTGATGGAGAACAACTTCTTACTCGGCGTGAAGGACCCCATCGACAGCACCGACTACTCGAACTCGGCGAGCATCGTGGTCTCGAAGGGAAACGTCTACAGCGGCACCAGCGGTCAGACCGCCAACAAGGGCTCCGCCGTCTTCACCCCGCCCTATTCCTACACGCTGGAATCCGCCAACAGCGTGGAGGCTGATGTAGAGAGCGGCGCCGGCCCGCACTGAGACCGGCGGCAGCGGGCGCCGCCGCGCCGGTGCACGCCGGTCGGCGAGCCGCCGGTCAATCGACGGTCAGTCTTCGGCGCCCAGCCAGTCGGTGCGGACGTCGGGGCCGAGCTTGTCGATGATCTCGGCGCGGAAGCGCTTCTTGAGCTGATCGGCGATCTGCCCCATCCGCTGCTTGGAGACGCCGAAGCGCGCCCCCAGCTCGCCCAGCGCGACCGGCTCTTCGGTGGCCAGGTGCTCGTGCCAGACGGCCCGCTCGCGTGCGTCCTTGAGGCCGTCGCGGAACTCGCCGACGAAGTCGCGCACGGCGTCGGCCAGCTCGGCGTGGGCCGCCTCGGACTCGGGCGAGCGGCCGCCGGCGGCGATCCGTTCGGCGAGCGGGAACGTCTCTTCGCCGCCGCTCTCCTTGGCGCCGCCCGGATCGATCGACACCTCGCGTGACTCGAGGTGCTGGCGGACCTCGTCCAGCTCCTGCTCGTCGACGTCCAGCTTGGCGGCCAGCAGCTTGGGTGTCACCTCGAAGCCGGCAGCCAGCAGCTTCTGCCGCTCCTTCTCCAGCCGAAAGAACAGCTTCCGCCCGGCGCGCGTGTTGCCGACGTGGATGAGGCGCGAGTTCGTCATCAGGTACTTCAGGACATAGGCGCGGATCCAGTAGGCGGCGTAGGTGCCGAAGCGCGGGCCAAGCGAGGGCTCCCAGCGTTTGACCGCCTCCATCAGCCCGACGCTCCCCTCCTGGACGAGATCGAGGATGCTGGCCCAGGCGCGGCGGTATTGGTAGGCGATGGAGATGACCAGCCGCAGGTTGTGAACCACCAGCTTGCGGGCCGCGTTCACGTCGCCGCGCTCGCGCACCGCCTTGCCGAGCTCGCGCTCTTCCTGGTCGGTGAGGCGGCGGTAGCGCCGGGCCTCGGCCAGGAACCGCCCAACCGCGTCGCGCTGAGGGGCCAGCACCCCCGCGCTCGCCGGCGGCACCACCTCGTCCACGTCGATCGCGGCGCGCGCGTCGGCGGACGCAGCCTCGCCCGCGTCGGCGAGGGCACCCTCCTCATCCGGAAGATCGGTCTCCAGGTCCTCTTGCTCGGCTGCCATCGATTGGAGAGGGGATATTATGATCCTCTTGCGACGAGATGCTTCGGGTCTCGCCAGAACTGTGGAAACTAGGGGATTGACGGTTCGGTCGTGCCTGGTTCTGGCCATGCTGGCGGCCACGCCGCTTGGATGCCGGAAAACCGCGCCCGTGTCAGCGGCCGCCTCCGCCGCCTCCGCCGCCTCGGCCGCCTCTGCCGCCACGACGGACGCGCCCGCCGCCCCACCGCCCCGCGGTCGCCAGCTGACGCTGCTCTATTCGTCGAACCTCGACGGCCAGTACGCCCCCTGTGACTGCGTCCAGCCGGCGGGGGGCGTGGCGCGCCGGGCGACGATGATCGGGCGCTCCAAGAGAGAGGCCGACGACACGCTCGTCGTCGACGCCGGCGATCTGTTTGACGCCGCGGGGACGCCGGCGGAGACCCAACGCCGGGCACGGCTGCTGGCGCGCACGGTCGGGGCCGGGCTCGACGCCTTTTCACCGGGCGAGCGCGATCTCGGCATCGGGCTGCCGCTGCTGAGGGCCATGGCGGCCCTCGCCAGGTTCCCGATCATCTCGGCGAACCTCTACGGCCCGGACGGCCAGCGGCTGTTTGCCGCCGATCGGCTGCTCGAGCGCGCCGGGGTGCGGATCGGCATCTTCGGCGTCAGCGCGCCGCCAACCGCCGCCGACGCCAATCGCTGGCGCGCCGCCGGGATCGAGGCGCGAGATCCGGTCGACGCCGCGCGCGAGGCGGTGCAGTCGTTGCGCGCGCGGGGGGCGGGCCTGGTGATCGCGCTCGTTCACGTCGGCCTGCCCGCCGAGAACCGACGGTTGGTCGCCGCGGTCGCGGGGATCGACTGGGCCGTCCTCGGGCACAGCGCGCTCAACCTCGAGACCCCCGAACAGGCCGGCAGCGCGCGTCTCCTCGAAGCGATGTCCGAGGGGAAGTGCCTGGGGCGCCTCGATCTGCACATCGTGAACGGCGGGCTGACGTTCATCGACCGGGGCGAGCGCGCCGAGCTGGAGGCGATCCTGGCCGATCACCAGCGGCAGCTCGGCGGGTATGATCCGGCGCTCTCCGGCCTCGATCCGGCCTCGCTGGAGAGCTACTACCTCCAGCGCCGGCAGCAGCTCCAGGCGGCGATCGGGCGGGAAAAAGCCCTCCTCGGGGCGATGCCGCGGGCCATCACCGGGAGCTGGTTCGAGAACCGCATCCTGCTGCTCGACCCGAGCATCCCGGACGCCCCCGGGGCCGCCGACCTGGTCCGCGACGAGGCGCGCCCGCACAGCGGGCTGGCAGTCGGGCCTCGGCCTCATCTATAGTCGCGCCCGATGGGTCGAAAAGGTCTCGCCGGGGGGCTCCTGCCGCTGGCGCTGCTGGCGCTGGGCTCGGCCACGCTGCGCGCCGAGGAGGCGCCGGACTCCTTCGAGACGCTGGCCCGCGGGGCGGTGAGGACCAACGACGTCGGCAGCCTGCTGGCGCCGTTCATCGACTCGTGCGGCGCCGACATGCGCGAGCTCGATCGCGCGCGCTGCCGATCGACGACCACCTACCTGCGGAAGAGACTGCCCCAGCAGAAGTTCATCGCCGAGTCGAACGATCCGGCGGCCATCGAGGTGTCGGGCTACGACGGGGCGGCCAAGGGGTATCACCTGGCGCTGGCGGGCTGCATCGCCTGCACCGAGCCGATGGTGATCGGCAGCCGCCGCGAGCCGCGCTTCGTCACGCTGGCGACGCCCGACAAGGGCGCCGCCTCGCTGGCGGCGGGCGTGCCGGTCTCGAAGAGCACCGTCGCCTTCGACGACTTCGGCGCCGCCAAGCACTGGGCCGAGGTCGAGCGCCCCTTCCTGCGCGCCGAGTTCCTCTTCCAGCCGCAGGCCGAGGGGTCGGACTTCACCGTGGGAATGGCGCCGGGGATCGCGCTCAAGTTGATCGGGGCGCGCGTCTACAACCGCTGCACCGGCGAGATTCTGGTCTCGAAGCCGCCGTCGACCGGGTTCGCCGATCGGCCGCCGCCGGGGCACGAGGATCCGGCCTGCAGCAACGCGGGAAAGCCCCAGCCGATGAGCGACGACGAGCTGGCCGCCGACAAGCGCCCCGAGGAGCTGAGCAAGGCCGTCATCAACGAGGTGATGGAGAAGATCCGCCCGAAGTTCTACGACTGCTACCAGCAGTTCCACAGCCCGGGCGCGCTCGTGCTGAGCTACGTCGTCGGCGGCAACGGCACCGTGCAGTCGATCCAGATCGGGTCGACCTTCGCCGGAACGCCGACCGGCACCTGCGCCATGCAGGTGGCCAAGGAGATGCGCTTCCCCTCCTTCAGGCACGAACGGCAGCAGTTCAAGTACCTGTTCTTTCTTCGCCGCTCATAGCTGCGCCACTCGCGGTTGGCCGCTCGTAGCTGTACGGCCCGGTCGCGCCAGGAGGCCGACCAGCGTCAGCAGGCAGAGGAACCCGAACAGATCGCCGACGGTGCGGTAGAGCCCGCCGCCCGGCAACATCGCCAGATCGACCAACAGCGTCCTGGGGGGCGCCGGCGGCTGGTCGCCCGGATCGACGGAGTCGGTTTCCTCGAGGACGCGTCCGGCGGCGTCGACGTGGGCGCTGACGCCGGTGTTCACGGCGCGCACCATCTCCAGCCGGTGCTCGACGGAGCGGAAGACCGCCAGCGCCAGGTGCTGGTAGGGCTCGGCGGTGCGGCCAAACCAGGCGTCGTTGGTGATGTTGACGAAGGCGTTCGGGCCGAGCTTGGCGACCCGGCGCGCGAACGACGGCAGGATGTCCTCGTAGCAGATGAGCGGGCCGAGCTTGAAGTCGCCCGCCGCAGAATGGAGAGGGAACGACGCCGGTTCGCTGCCGCGGCTGAAGTTGGAGGCCTCCGGGAAGATCTGCGTGAACCAGGGGATCTGGTCGTAGAACGGGACGTACTCGCCGAACATCATCAAGAAGACCTTGTCGTAGCTGCCGGTGGCGTTGCCGGCGGCGTCCATCATGAGCGCCGTGTTGTAGGGGTAGCGGTCGGCGCGCGTGCGCGGCGGGCCCTCCGTGCGCGTGACGGCACCGAACATCAGCGACGTGTCGAACCCGCGCCGCACCATCCGGGCGTCGTCGCGCGCGAAGTCGTGCCGGAACGTCCGCGGCAGCGCGTAGGGGTACGACGACTCGGGCCAGACCACCAGCTCGGCGCCGGCCCGCTGCAGCTCGGCCGAGGCGCGCTGGTGAAGCGCCAGGAGGCGCGCGAACTCCACCGGATCCCACTTCTCGAGGATGCCGACGTTGGCCTGCACGAGACCGGTCCGGACCTTGGGGGCGGCGGCGCGCCGGGCATCGACCTGATGCATGCGCAGCGCGCCGTACCCCAGGTCTGCGACGATGAGCGCAGCGACGATCGCCATCCCCCGCCAGGAGACGAGGGCCCGGCGACGCGCCGGCGGGACGAAGATCAGATCGGCGAGCGCGCCGCTCATGGCCAGCATCAGCGCGGTGACGCCGAGCGGTCCGGTGAGGTCGGCGATCTGGATGACCGGCGGAACGAAGGCCTGCGAGATGGCCAGGTAATAGGGGAAGATCTGCGGCATCAGGAGCTCGACGGTGACCATCACCAGCGGCGCGAGGAGGAGCAGCGGCGCGCCGGTCCGATCCCAGGCCCGCCGCAGGCCCCAGGAGAAGAATCCGAACGCCAGCCCCTGATAGGCGATGAGCAGCGCCATGATCGGCAGCGCCTCGATCGGCGCCATGTGGCCGAACCGCTCGAGCAGCCCCTCCATCCAGTAGAAGCCGCCCGTGTGGGCGACGGCTCCCGTGAGCCAGCCGTAGAGAAAGGCGCGCTTGGGCGTGGCGGCGACGCGCGCGACGTAGATCTCCGGCACCGCGGCGATCCACATCAGCGGCCAGAGGCCGTAGCTCGGGACCGCCAGAAAAAGCAGGACGCCCGCCAGCAGCGAGAGTCCGAGCCGTAGACCTACCAGGCGCATCGAGGCCCACTGTCATAGCGCAGCTGCCCGGGTGCGCGCACCTCAGCCGCCGTGACTTAGATATCGTAGCGCAGGAGCCGCGCCTCGATCGCCCCGTTCCAGAGCCGGTGCGAGACGGCGGGCTTGCGCCGGATGGCGCGCTCGGTCGCCCGATTGCCGCTGAGGACGATCACCCGCCAGCCGGCGAGCCGTTCGAACGCGCGCCCCATCGCCCGGTAGGTCGCCTCCAGATCGGCCGGCTTCAGCCGCTCGCCGTAAGGCGGGTTGGTGGCCAGCGTGGCGACCGGCCAGCGTCGTTCGAGGGTGGCGACGTCGGCGCGCTCGAAGGCGATCGCGTCGTCGACGAAGGCGGCGGCGGCGTTCTGGCGCGCGGCGGTGAGCGCCTTCTCGTCGGTGTCGGCGCAGACGATCGGCTGCGGGAAGGTCTGGCGGAGCGCGTCCTCCGCCACCTGCTCCGCTTCGTCGCGCAGCCGCTTCCAGGCCGTCAACGCCTCGGGCGCCAGCGTCGGCCAGGTCTCGAACCCGAACCGGCGACGCAGCCCGGGCGCGATCCCGCGCGCCGCCAGCGCATGCTCGATCGCCAGCGTCCCCGAGCCCCCCATCGGATCGATGAACGGCCCGTCACCGCGCGCGCCACCCAGCAGAAGAACGGACGCCGCCAGCGTCTCCTTGAGCGGCGCATCGACCATCGCCACGCGGTAGCCGCGCCGGTGCAGGGCCTCGCCCGCCAGGTTCAGGTAGACGAGGGCCTTGGCGGCCGACAGGTGCACCATGATGCTGACGTCGGGGGACTTGGTGTCGACGTCGGGGCGCGCGCCGTACGCGTCGCGAAGCGCGTCGGCCACCGCGTCCTTGGTCTTGAGCGCCACGAACCCCGAGTGCGTGAACGCCGGCGTGTCGCGCACGCTGGCGTGGATGGCGAACGTGCTCTTCGCCGTCAGCCAGTCCCGCCAGGGGAGCGCGCGCGTCCCCGCGTAGAGGCTGTCCGCGTCGGGCGCGTCGAATGACCCCAGCTCGGCGAGCACCCGGACGGCGACGCGCGAGTGAAGACAGACGCGCATCCCCATCTCCAGCGGCCCTTCGAACGAGACGCCGCCGCGCTCACCCTTGGCGCCGGCGATGCGCATGTCGGCCAGCTCGCGCCGCAGAGCGCCCTCGGTTCCACGCGCACAGGTGACGAAGAAGTGATGCACGGCGCGCAATCTACAGCGCCGGGGGGCCAGCGGCGAGCGGCGGTGCCATCATTTCCACGAAACTCGGGGGGCTCGAGCGCCTTCGACCTGGGCGCCGCGACCTGACCGCGCCGCGCCCTCAGCGTGGCGGCCGCTCAGTGCTTGGCGCCGGGAGCGCGGGCCGCGGCGTCGAGACGGGCCTGGGCCCAGCCGCGGCGGAGAACCAGCGCCTGGTAGGCGCCGTCGAGCTCGCCTTTCCACGCGGCGAGCTCTTTGTCGGCCTGCGCCAGCTCGCGCGCGGCGGCGTCGCGGTCGATGTCCGCCGCCGCCAGCGCCTGATCGACGAGGACCAGGACGCGGTCGCGGCCGGGAGCGTCGGCGGCGCGCGGCAGCGGCGCCACCTGCAGGAACCCCTGCCCCACCGCCACGACGCCGTCGTGGTCCTTGGCCTTGTACGACAGCACGCCCGGGCGCAGCGCCGTCATGAGCGGGACGTGGCCGGGCAGGACGCCCAGCTCGCCGAGATCGCCTGGCGCCGTCACCTCTTCGACGTCGGTGTCGACGAGAGCACCCTTGGGCGTGGTGAGCGAGAGCTTCATGGAGGCTAGGCCGCTTCTTTTTTGAGCTGCTCGGCCTTGGCGCGCACGTCGTCGAGGCCGCCCTGCATGTAGAACGCCTGCTCGGGGAGATCGTCGCACTTGCCATCGACGATCTCCTTGAAGCTGCGCACCGTGTCCTTGACCTCGACGTACTTGCCCGGCGAGCCGGTGAAGGTCTCGGCCACGAAGAAGGGCTGGGAGAGGAACTTCTGGATCTTGCGCGCGCGCGACACCGTCAACTTGTCGTCCTCGGAGAGCTCGTCCATCCCGAGGATGGCGATGATGTCGACCAGCTCCTTGTACTTCTGCAAGATCTTCTGGACCGCGCGCGCGACCTGGTAGTGCTCGGCGCCGACGATCTCCGCCGAGAGCATGGTGGAGGTCGAATCGAGCGGATCGACCGCCGGATAGATCCCCAGCTCCGAGATGGCGCGCGACAGGACGGTCGTGGCGTCCAGGTGGGCGAAGGCGGTGGCCGGCGCGGGATCGGTCAAGTCGTCGGCCGGCACGTAGATCGCCTGCACCGAGGTGATGGACCCCTTGCTGGTGGAGGTGATCCGCTCCTGCAGCTCACCCATGTCCGTGGCCAACGTCGGCTGGTAGCCGACGGCCGAGGGGATGCGGCCGAGGAGCGCCGAGACCTCGGAGCCGGCCTGGGTGAAGCGGAAGATGTTGTCGATGAAGAGCAGCACGTCCTGTCCCTCTTCGTCGCGGAAGAACTCGGCCACGGTGAGCGCCGAGAGCGCCACCCGGGCGCGGGCGCCCGGCGGCTCGTTCATCTGCCCGTAGACGAGCGCGGTCTTGGAGAGCACCGACGAGCCGTCGGAGAGCTTGGACTCCGCCATCTCGTTGTAGAGGTCGCTGCCCCTCGCGGGTCCGCTCGCCCACGCCGCCGAACACCGAGAAGCCGCCGTGCTTCTTGGCGACGTTGTTGATGAGCTCGAGCATGGTGACGGTCTTGCCGACGCCCGCGCCGCCGAAGAGGCCGACCTTGCCGCCGCGCCGATAGGGGGCCAGCAGGTCGATGACCTTGATGCCGGTCTCGAACATCTCGACGCGCACCGACTGCTCGACGAACTTGGGCGGCCGCGCGGTGGATGGGGAGCGACTTGCTGGCGTTGATCGGCCCGCGCTCATCGACCGGCTGGCCGATGACGTTCATGATCCGCCCCAGCACCTCGCGGCCGACCGGGACCTGGATCGACGCGCCGGTGTTCTCCACCGGCATCCCGCGCACGAGACCGTCGGTGGTGTCCATGGCGATGCAACGGACGTTGCGCTCGCCCAGGTGCTGCGCCACCTCGACCACCAGGTTGCCGGGCTTGTCGCTGATCGACGGGTTCGAGATCCGCAGCGCGGTGTTGATCTCCGGCAGATCGCCGCCGGCGAACTCGACGTCGACGACCGGCCCGATGACCTGGACGACCTTCCCCTGGGTGGTGGCTTGAACGCTGCTCATGACTCTTGCCTGTCCTTTCGAAGCTGACCTTGTCGAATCAAAACCTGTCGAACCTAACCCTTGAGGGCCTCGGCGCCGCTCACGATCTCCATCAGCTCCTTGGTGATGGCGGCCTGGCGGGCGCGGTTGTACTGAAGCGTGAGGTTGGCGATCATCTCCTTGGCGTTGTTGGTGGCGCTGTCCATGGCCGTCATGCGCGCGCCCAGCTCGGAGGCGATCGACTCCAACATCCCGCGGTAGATCTGCGACTCGACGTAGAGCGGCAAGAGAGAGTCGAGCAGCTTCTGCTTCGACGGTTCGTAGAGGAAGTCGAGCGCACCGGCGGCCACGGCCTTTTCGCCGCCTGCCAGATCGGTGCTCACCGGCAGGAGCGGCTCGACCACCACGCGCTGCTGCACCGCCGACTTGAACTCGTTGTAGACCAGATAGACCGCGTCGGTGCGAGAGTCGTGAAACTCCTGGGCCACGATCTGCGCCAGCTCCCGCGCCAGGTGGGTGGCGGTCTCGGCCGTCGGGGCGGCCAGCTCGCGCGCCGCCTCCTGCTTGCGGCGCCGGTAGTAGTCGCGCCCCTTCTTGCCCACGATCTCCAGCACGATCTCGCGCGCCGGCGGCGTGGCCTGCTTGCGCTCGGCGATGAAGCGCTGCACGACGCGGAAGACGTTGGCGTTGAACCCACCCGCCAGGCCCCGGTCGGAGGTGAGCAGCACCAGCGTGATGCGCTCGGGCGTGCGCCGGTCGAGCAGCGGGTGCGCCTCGCTCCCGGCGCGCAGCGCGACCTCGGCGACCGCCTCGCTGAGCGCGTTGGCGTAGGGGCGCGCCGCCACGATGGCCTCCTGCGCGCGCCGCAGCCGGGACGCCGCCACCAGCTTCATGGCGCGGGTGATCTTCTGCGTCGATTTCTTCGACGCGATCTGCGTCCGGATGTTCTTGAGGGAAGGCATCTTGATACCTGGCGCTAGGCGGCCGGGGCCTCCGGCGAGAACTCCTTGCCGAACTCGGTCAGCGTCGCCTTCATCCGGGTCTGCAGCGCATCCCAGGACTTGCTGTCGTTCCCCTTGGTCTTGAGCTCCGTCCAGAGCTCGCCGTGGCGCGCGCCGACGAAGGCGTAGAGCTCGCGCTCGTAACGCCCAAGCGAATCGATCGGCAGCGCGTCGGCGAAGCCGCTCGTCACCGCGAACAGGATCAGCACCTGGTTCTCCACCGGCAGCGGCTGGTACTGCCCCTGCTTGAGCAGCTCGGTCATCCGCGCGCCGCGCGCCAGCTGCTGCTGCGTCGACTTGTCGAGGTCCGAGCCGAACTGCGAGAACGCCGCCAGCTCCCGGTACTGCGCCAGCTCGAGCCTCAGCTTACCGGCGACCTTCTTCATCGCCACGATCTGCGCGGCGCCGCCGACGCGGCTGACCGAGATGCCGGCGTTCACCGCCGGGCGCTGCCCCGAGAAGAAGAGATCGCTCTCCAGGAAGATCTGCCCGTCGGTGATGGAGATGACGTTGGTCGGGATGTAGGCCGACACGTCGCCCGCCTGCGTTTCAATGATGGGCAGCGCGGTGAGCGATCCGGCCCCCTCCTTGTCCGACAGCTTGGCGGCCCGCTCGAGCAGACGCGAGTGGAGATAGAAGACGTCGCCCGGATAGGCCTCGCGTCCCGGCGGGCGGCGCAGCAACAGCGACAGCTGCCGGTAGGCGACCGCCTGCTTCGACAGATCGTCATAGACGATGAGCGCGTGCCGGCCGCTGTCGCGGTAGTACTCGGCCATCGTGACCCCGGTGTAGGGCGCCAGGAACTGCAGCGGCGCCGGCTCGGAGGCGGTGGCCGCGATGATGGTCGTGTAGGCCAGCGCACCCGTCTCGCGCAGCTTCTCGACCACCGCCGCCACCGTCGACTGCTTCTGGCCGATGGCGACGTAGAAGCAGTGCACGTCCTGCCCCTTCTGGTTGATGATGGCGTCGATGGCCACGGCCGTCTTGCCGGTCTGGCGGTCGCCGATGATGAGCTCGCGCTGGCCGCGGCCGATGGGGATCATCGAGTCGATGGCCTTGATGCCGGTCTGCATCGGCTCGTGCACCGACTTGCGGGCGATGATGCCGGGCGCCTTCACCTCGATCTTGCGGGTCTCGTTGGGGCCGACGGTGATCGGCCCCTTGCCGTCGATCGGCACCCCCAGCGCGTTCACCACCCGGCCGGTGAGCGCGTCGCCCACCGGAACCTGCGCGATCTTGCCGGTCCGCTTGACGGTGTCCCCTTCGCGCACCTCCTCGAAGTTGCCCAGGAGTGCCACGCCGACGTTGTCCTCTTCCAGGTTCAACACCAGCCCCACGACGCCGCCGTGGCCGAAGTCGAGCAGCTCGCCCGCCATCGCCGCCTCCAGGCCGTAAACGCGGGCGATGCCGTCGCCGGCCTCGAGCACGGTGCCAGTCTCCATGACGGAGACCTTCTGATCGAAGCTCTCGATCTCCTTGCGGATGATCTGGCTGATTTCTTCGGCGCGGATTTGCATGGCTGGGTCTTTCTTCTCTTGCTCTTCTTGTTCCGTTTGGCCTAGTTGAGAAGCTTCTGCCGCAGGTCGGCCAGCTGGGTGCGGATGCTGCCGTCGAGCACCAGATCGCCGACCTGGGCCACCACGCCGCCGATGAGGTCGGCGTCGACGGCGGTCTCCACGATCACCTTCTTGCCCGTCCGCTCCTCCAGCGAGCGGCGCACGCGATCGAGCGCCGCCGGCGCCAGCGGCTCGGCCGAGGTCACCCGGGCCCGGACTCGCCCGCTGTGCGCGTCGGCGAAGGCCCGGTAGGCGTTGGCGATGGCCGGCAAGAGCAGGATGCGGCGGCGCTCGAGCAGCAGGAGGGCCAGCCGGCGCACCTCGGCGGTGGGCGCCACGCGCGGGAGGATCTGCTCCAGCACGGCGCGCTTCTCCGACGGTCGGAACACCGGGTTCTCCAGCGCCTGCCGCAGCTCGGGCGAACCGGTCCAGAGCGCCGCCAGATCGCCGATCTCCTGCCCCAGGGCCTCGAACGTCCCGCTGTCGACGCCAATCCCGAAGAGAGCGCGCGCGTAGCGGCGCGCGACGCTGCCGCCCATGACCGCCATCAGGCGTCTCCCCGCGGCCGCGGCGTGCCGGTCTGGCCGCTGGCGACGTCGGCGACGAAGGTATCGAGCAGCCGCTGCTGATCGGCCGCGCCCAGCGCCTTCTTCACCATCTGCTCGGCCAGATCGACGGCGGCCATCGCCACCTCGCGCCGCAGCCGCTCCTCGGCCTCCTTGACCTGCTGGTCGAGGGCGAAGCTGGTCTCTTCCTTGATCCGCTTGGCCCGCTCCTCGGCCAGCGCGATGAGGCGCGCCTTCTCGGCCTCGGCCTCCACCTTCACGCCGGCGCGAATCGACTCGATCTCCTGCTCCAGCGCCCCCAGGCGTTTCTCCTGCTGCGCGAGGCGCGCCTCCGCCTCGGCGCGCGCCGCCGACGCCGACGCCAGGTCGGCCTTCATCTGCTGGTGCCGGGCCGCCAGCGCCTTGCCGATCGCCGGCCCGCCGAACCTGATCAGGATGAACAGAAGAGCGCTGAAGTTGAGCAGCTGGAGCGCGAACTTCTTGGGGTTGAGCGAGGGCGGCCGCTCGACCGCCGACTCGGCGCCCGGCTGATAGCCGAACTCCGAGGTCGCGGGCGCGCCGCTCGCGCTGGCGCTCTCCCCGGCACGCGCCCGCGCCGGCGAGAAGAGCGCCAGACCGCCCACCGCCAGCACGGCCAGCGCTGCCACCATGGCCCACCGCCGGAGCGCGCTCTTCATCTCGATATTGCGGACGCTCACGAGACCGCCTCCCGCCCGAGAATGCGCCGGGCGGCCGTGGCGGCCACCTGACGCGTCTCGACCTCCAGCTTGGCCCGCTCGGTGACCAGCGTGGCGTCGAGGCGCGCCCGCGCGGCGGCCAGCGTCTTCTGCGCCGCGGCGTTCGCCTCGGCCAGCACCGCCTGCTCGCGCACCTGCGCCTCGGCGCGGGCGGTGGCACGCTCGCCCGAGCCCTGCCGCCGCGCTTCCGCCAGCTTCAGCTCCGCCCTCGTCAGCCGCTCGTTCGCGTCGGCGTCCATGCGGGCGGCGTCCTGCCGGTAGCCGTCGACGCGGGTCACCCGCTCGGCGCGGACGCGCAGGTAGGGGCGCCAGAGCAGCTGCCGAAGGGCCAGCGACACCAACAGGAAGATCCCCAGCTGGATGAACACCGTCTGGTCGAAGTCGATGAGCTGCGGCTCAGGCGACGTCGGCGCGGCTGAAAGCAGGAAAATCAGTGCGGAATTCATAAGGCGATGCCGCGGCTCGTTTACCGAATCGGGCGGGCTTCGTCAATGGAAACGTCAGGGGAAACTCGTATGCTGACCGCGATGTTACTGGGAGCCCACGAATCGGTCGCCGGCGGACCACACACCGCTATCGCCCGTGGCAAGGCCGACGGCTGCGAAGCGGTCCAGATCTTCGCCCGCCCGTCGGCCCAATGGCGCGCCAAACCGCTGCTGCCCGAGGAGATCTCGCTGTTCCGCAGCGAGCACGCCACCGTCGGGTGGCCGACCCTGTCGCACGCCTCGTACCTCATCAACCTGTCGGCGGCCGATCCGGACATCCTGGCCAAGAGCCGCGACGCGCTGGCGGACGAGATGTTCCGCGCCGAAGAGCTGGGGCTCGATTTCGTGGTGCTGCACCCCGGCGCGCACCTCGGCGCCGGTGTCGAGGGGGGCATCGACGCGGCGGCCGACTCGCTCTCCGACCTCCATGCCCGCACCGGCGGGATGCGGGTGCGCCTCTTGCTGGAGATCACCGCGGGCCAGGGGAGCTGCCTCGGCTGCCGCTTCGAGGACATGGAGGCCATGCTGGCGCGCGCCCGCGGCGGCGCGGACGTCGGCATCTGCTTCGACACCTGCCACGCCCACGCCTCCGGCTATGACCTCAGCACCGAAGAGGGCTACGAGCGAACGTTCGAGGCCTTCGCCCGCGTCATCGGGCTCGACCGGCTGCGCGCTTTTCACCTCAACGACTCGAAGACGCCGACCGGGAGCCACGTCGACCGCCACGCGGAGATCGGCGACGGGTATCTGGGGCTCTTGCCCTTCTGGCGGCTGGTGAACGACGGGCGCTTCGCGACGACTCCCGCCGTGCTGGAGACGCCGTCCGGGCCCGACGGCACGTCGTCGTTCGCCCGCAACCTGCAGCGCCTCCGCGCCCTCATCGGCGCGCCGCGCCCGCCCGGACCGCCCAAATCGCAAGCGCTTCCGGAAAAGCGGGATCCTCGGCAGGGGCGGCTCTTCGCATAGGACCGGCTGGCCCCCGTCGTGTCACATGACGGTCATGCCGAGGCTGCCTCGGCCTGCGCGTGTCATCCGGAAACGGCGACCAGGCGATTGGCCGTCCGGCGGCGAATGTTCACGATGAGGTACGCCACGATCACGACGTTGAGGACCAGCAGGATGACCCGGCCGACATGCACGTGATGAAGCAGTGCGCGGATCTCGAAGGGGATCAGGCAAGAGGTGGTCCCGACCACCAGCCACTCGCCCCAGGTGTGGCCGCGCAGGATGGCCCACGCTTCGATGGCGCTCAGGACCGCGTCGGCGAGCAGCGCGTAGGCCGTCCAGTGCAGGCCATGCCGCGACTGCGTGAAGCGCAGCAGCGTGGCGGCGAAGACATTGCTCCAGGCGTGCACCGCGTGCTCGCGCAGCCTCTCCGCGAAGACGGCCAGCTGGGCGCCGAGGCCGTGGGCGGCCCCGTAAAGCAGAAAGATCGCCGCCGCCACCTGCAGCACCGCCTTGGTGGACTTGTAGCCGACGATCAGACGCAGGCCTACCGGAGCGGTCCGCAAGGTCTGCATCTTCGTAACATAACCCTCAGCCCTCGCTTCGGCGCGCCCCGCTGCCCCAAATGACCGCGCCCACGGCGCCGACGATCAGAAGCGCCGCCAGGCCCGTTCGCCGGGTGAGGGCCTCGCCCGCGACCAGGCTGCCGAGCAGCACCGCCACCAGCGGATTCACGAACGCGTAAGTCGACGCGCGCGCGGCGCTGACGTGTTTGAGCAGGAAGACGTAGGACCCGAACCCCGCCAGGCTGCCGAACACGCCCAGGTAGGCGAGCGCGACCCAGGCCGCGGGCGCGACGGCGGCGACGCGAAAGTGTCCCCACTCGCCGCTGACCGCCGCCACCACGGCCAGCACCGGGCCTGCAGTCAGCATCTCCATCGCCGTCGCCAGCGCCGCCTCGGACGGCAGCGGCAGGCGGCGTGACCAGAGCGAGCCGATTGCCCAGGTCAGGCTCGCCACCAGCAATCCGATCCGGGCGGTCATGAGCGCCGCGCCCGCGGCCGCCGACCGCCCGCCCGACGGCGCGCCACCGACCAGCGTGGCCACGCCGAGGAGACCGATCGCCACCCCCAGCAGCGCCGCCGGGTGCGGGGCGCGGCCACAGCGGCCGAGCCACGGCAGCGCCGTCATCCAGAGTGGCACCGTGGCGACGATGAGCGCCGTCTCGGCGGACGGCACCCATTGCTCACACCAGCAGACCATCCCATTGCTGACCCCCAGCAAGAGGACGCCCACCACGAAGGCCGCGCCCCAGTTGCGGAGCGACGGCCGCGGCGCGCCGCGGAGCCGCAGGAAGAGGTAGAGCCCGCCGCCGGCGGCGGTGAAGCGCATCGCGCCCATCACGAACGGCGGCATGGTCATCACGGCGATCCGGATCGCCAGGTAGGTCGAGCCCCACACCACATACAGCGTGGCGAAGGCGACCAGCAGCGCAGCTCTGGAGGGCGTCGAGGGCGTCGTAGACGGCGGGCGCCAAGGCACAGGGGGCACGGATGGTGCGGTCAATCGTCGTGCCGGCGCCTCCACGATGACGGTTGCGTCTGCGACAGATCGAGATTGCTCGTGCCGCCGCCCCCGCCACCGACCTTGGACGCCGCGAGCGCCGCGGCGAGCGCCGCCAGCGCCGCGGTCTCGTCGTCGGGCGCCGGCTGGGCGAGCGCGGCCTTGTGGCGCTCGATGAACCCGGTGTCGTAGTCGCCGCTGATGAACGACGGGTGGCGCATCACGCGCCGGTGAAACGCCAGGTTCGTCTTGATGCCGCCCACGTGGTACTCGCCGAGCGCGCGCCGCATGCGATCGATGGCCGCCCCGCGGGTGTCGGCCCAGGCGCACAGCTTGGAGATCATCGGGTCGTAGTGGACGGAGACGACGCTGCCGGCGACCACGCCCGCGTCGTCGCGGATCCCCGGCCCGGCCGGCACGCGCAGCGAGGTGATGGTCCCCGGCGAGGGCAGAAACTTCACCGAATCCTCGGCGTAGACGCGGCACTCGATGGCCGCGCCGCGACGCGGAATCGCCTCCTGCGCGAGCGGGATCCGCCCTCCCTGAGCGACGGCCAGCTGCCAGCGGACCAGATCGACGCCGGTCACGAGCTCGGTGACCGGGTGCTCGACCTGGAGGCGGGTGTTCATCTCCAAAAAATAGAAGCTGCGCGCCGGCGCGTCGTACAGCATCTCGATCGTGCCGGCGCCGACGTAGCCGACCGAGCGCGCGGCGCGCACCGCCACCTCGCCCATCTTCGCGCGCGTCTCGTCGTCGATCACCGGCGACGGCGACTCTTCGATCACCTTCTGGTTGCGGCGCTGGATCGAACAGTCGCGCTCGTAGAGGTGGACCGCGCCGCCATGCTCGTCGCCGAACACCTGGATCTCGACGTGGCGCGGGCGGACGATCGCCTTTTCCAGATAGACGGTGTCGTCGCCGAACGCCGACTTCGCCTCGCGCTGCGCGCCGGCCAGCGCCGTCTCCAGCTTCTCCTCGCTGTCGACGAGCCGCATCCCGCGCCCACCGCCGCCGGCGGCCGCCTTCAGCATGACCGGGTAGCCGATGCGCGCCGCGGCGGCCTTGGCCAGCGCGGCGTCCGGGAAGCCGCGCCCATCGGGACCGCCGTCGCCGGGGACGACCGGCACGCCGGCCGCTTGCATGCGCGCGCGGGCGGCGGTCTTGATCCCCATCGCCCGCATCGCCGACGGCGGCGGGCCGATGAAGGTGGCGCCGGCGGCGTGCACCGCCTCCGCAAAGTCCGCGTTCTCGGACAGGAACCCGTAGCCGGGATGGACGCCGTCGGCGCCGCTCTTCCGGATGGCGTCGACGAGCTTGTCGATGCGGAGGTAGCTCTCGCGCGCGGGGGGCGGGCCGATGGCGATCGCCTCGTCGGCCAGGCGCACGTGCAGCGCCGCCGCGTCGGCCTCGGAGTAGACGGCCACCGTGCGGAGGTCGAGCTCCCGGCAGGCGCGGATCACGCGGCAGGCGATCTCGCCGCGGTTGGCGACGAGCACCTTGGTGATCTTGCGCGCCGGCATCAGTAGCCCGCCGGCGCGCTCGGGCTGCGCGGCTCGGCGCCGGCCTCGATCCCCTTGTCGGTGCGGACGAGGACGTTGACCGTCCCGATGTGCGGCATCTCCTTGATCTTGTGGCCGCGCCGTTCGAGCCCCTCGGTCACGTCGCGCGGGATCTCCCCCTCCACCATCAGCAGATCGGGGAACCATTGGTCGTGGATGCGCGGGGCCGCCACCGCCGCCTGCGCGTCCAGCTTCCAGTCGACGACGTTGAGCAGCACCTCGGCCGTCGCCGAGATGATGGTCGGACCGCCCGCCGCGCCGACCACCACCTTCACCTGTCCCGCGCCGTCGACGGCGATGGTCGGCGTCATAGACGACAGCGGCCGCTTGTGCGGAGCGACGGCGTTCGCCTCGTTGCCGATCAGGCCGAAGGCGTTGGGGATCCCGGGCGTCAGCGAGAAGTCGTCCATCTGATCGTTGAGCACGATGCCGGTCTTCCCCGCCACCAGGTGGGCGCCGAAGCCGAGGTTCACCGTCGTGGTCAGCGCCACCGCGTTCCCCTCCGCGTCGATGATTGAAAGATGCGTCGTCCCACCGTCCCTGTGCTGCGCCGGCGGCGCGCCGAGCGTCCCGTAGGCGTCGCGCGGCAGGACGGCGTCGGGCTTGATCCGGCGCGCCAGCTCCGCGTGGTACGCCGGGCTCGTCAGGTGCGGCAGGTCGACGCTGACGAAGTCGGTGTCACCCATGAAGCGCGCGCGATCGGCGAACCCGTGCTTGAGCGCCTCGGAGAGAACGTGCAGGTAGGCCGACGATCCGCGCCCGTCGCGCTGCAGGTCGGCGGCGGTCGGGTAGTGCGTCGCCAGGATCCCCAGCGTCTCCATCAGGACGACGCCACCCGAGGACGAGGGAGGCATCGAATAGACGCGCAGCCCGCGGTAGTCGGCGGCGAGGGGCGTGCGATCGGTGGCGGTGTAGCCGGCCAGATCCTCGGCGCTGAGCACGCCGCCCGCGTTCTTCACCGCCGTGACGATCTCCTTGGCGATCTCCCCTTTGTAGAACGCGTCGGCGCCGCCCGCGCGCAGCTTGCCCAGGGTCCAGGCCAGATCGGGACGCCGAAAAATCGTCCCCTCGCCGAGCGGCTTGGTGGCGAAGATCTCGAGGAACTTCTTGTCGCCGCCCGCCGCCTGCTTCCGATCGATGGCGCCCAGGTTCTGCGCCAGCCGCCACGACACCGGAAACCCGCGCGCGGCCAAACGCTGCGCGCCGTCGACACAGCGGGAGAACGGCAGCTTGCCCCAGCGGCGCACCATCTCACTCAAGCCGCGCACCTCGCCGGGAACCGCGACCGCCAACCCGCCATGCTTGGAGAGCTCGGGGTCGACCTTGCCGTCTTTGGTCCCGGCTTGGAAAAATGAAGCCGGCGTGATCGCAGCGGGCGCGCGCTCGCGGAAGTCGAGCGCGTAGCTCTTCTTCTCCTTCACCAGGTAGACGAGCGCGAAGCCACCGCCGCCGATCCCCGACGAGTCAGGGTGCACCACCCCCAGCGCGAGCGCGGTCGCGCAGGCAGCGTCGATGGCGTTGCCGCCCCCCTTGAGCGCCGCCAGACCGGCCGCCGAGGCCAGCGGGTGGTCCGAAGCGACCGCGGCGTGCGCCGCACGGAACGGCGGCGGCGTGGCCGCCCCCGCCAGTTCCACGGCGCAGAACAGCCCGACCGCAGCCCCCGCCAGCGCCCATGCCGATGCGCGCCCGAGGGGGCGAATGACGAGGCGTGGAGGACGGGGAGGCTGTCGCGTGATTTCCGATGAATATCAGGGATAATCACCGCTTTGCAAAGGCCGATCGGACTTATAGTCTCGTCGGCGCCGGACCAGTCCCCAACCATGAGCGAGCCCACCCCGAAAGATTCCGCCGCGCGGACCCACCAACCTCCGCATCAAATTCCGCAGCGCCGGCCTCGAGCAGTTCATCGAGCGGTACGCGGTCGACGTGAGCCGCGGCGGGATCTTCATCAGAACGCGCGAGCCGCTGGCGGTCGGAACGCGGCTGAAGCTGGAGTTCCAGCTGCAGGACGCCGCGCCGCTGCTGGCCGGCGAGGGGACCGTCGTCTGGATCCGCGAGCACGATCAGACCCGCGAGAACGTGACCCCGGGGATGGGCGTCCGCTTCGACAAGCTCACGCCGGAGAGCCAGCCGACGCTGGAGAAAATCCTGGCCGAGAAAACGCGCCTCGAGCAGGCGGGGGTCGCCGCGGTCGGGCAGTCCAAGGGTGGAGGGGGCGGGATGGCGGTGCGCCGCCCGTCGGGCGTCTTCGCCAGCCTCGACGCCAACGCGCGCGCGGTCCTCGGCGCCACCCATCCGGCCGCGCTCGAGACCGCCGCCGCTGGCCCGGAGTCGACGCCCATCGCCTCCCCCCCGCCCCCTTCGGCGGTCCCGCCGATCCCCAAGACCAGCTTCCTCGGATCGCGCTCGGGGGTACCTGCGGCGCCGGCCTCTCCGGCGCCGTCGGGCCCGTTCACCCGGGCGCGCACCACCACCTCGCGCCCGGTGCCCGTCCCGTCGGCGCTGTTCGAGCCGCCGACCGCGGCCGACATCGACAAAGCGCTCGAGGCGCTGGCGGAGGCGCCCGGACCGGCCCCGGCGCCGCGACCGACCCCCGCAGCCCCGCGCTACGTCGCCGATGACGCCTCGAACGAGCCGACGCGCGTGGCAGACGTGGTCGAGGAGCTCGTCGGCGGAAGCGGTGGACGCGGTCCCATCCCCGGCAGCCTCGGCGGGACGCCGGCACCGATGACCGAACGGCTCTCCGCCGCGGCCAGCGGTGCGAGCGGCCGGCGCGAGGAGCCCGCCGTCGGCGAAGAGTCCGGCGGCTCGGTCGCGGCGCTCGACGCGCCCCTCGACATCCTGGACGTCGAGGTTCAACCGGCCGTCCCCGAGAAGCAGGCCGCCGTCCAGGCGCCGGTGGCGCCCGACCCCAGCAAACGATTCCGCGCCGCCTCGCGCGCCTATCCCACGCTGAGGAGCCGCCGGCGAGGCCTCACCGGCTTCCTCGTCCTCGCCGTCGTCCTCGCCGGGGCGGCCGGCGCGGCGGTCAAGCTGCACCTCAAGGATCGCTTCTTCCCGCGCCTCATCGCGCCACCGCCGATCACCGAAGCGCAGCTTCCCGCGCCGGCGCCCGCTGCCCAGCCCCCGGCGGCGACCACACCGCCAGCTCCCTCTGCGGCGCCCGAGGGTGCCGGGGGCGCGGCGGCGGTCGCGGCGGCGCCCCCGCAGCCCGCCGTGCCCGAGAAGACCGCTCCCGAAAAAACCGCCGCCGCGATCGAGAGCAAGCCGGCGGGCGCCGCCGTCGCGCCGGCTCCCCAGGCCACAGGTCAGGAAGGCGAGGAGCACGGCAAGCGCCACCCGCTCCGCCGACACGCGGAGGCCGCGTCCGCCGCGCCGGCGCCGGAGAAAGCCCCGCCGACCGCCGCTGCAGAAAAGCCCGCCGCCGAGAAACCGGCCGGCGACCAGGCGATGCCCGAGAAGCCCGCCGAAGGGGCGGCGACGGACCAGAAGCCGGTGGCCGCCGCGCCGGCGCCGGCGGCCCCAATCATCAAGATCACGTCGACGCCGTCGGGCGCCCAGGTGCTGATCGACGGCAGAGACCTGGGGACGACGCCGTTCTTGAGCAAGGAGATCGACCCAGCCTCGCCGCACACGATCACGATCAAGAAGGACGGCTACGAGGCGAACGAGCGGATGGTGAGCGGCCTCGACTGGTCGCGCCCGCATGGCAACAACCCGCAGACGCTGAAGGTCAGCGCCAAGCTCCATCGCCTGGCCGCCGCTCCGGCAGCGCCCGCGGAGGCCGCTCCCGCCGCGCCCAAGGAGAGCGCCGAGCCGCAAGACACGGGCGGTCCGTACATCAAGGAAATCAAGCCGGACTCGCCGTGAGGAGCGCCGCGCGGCCAACGCCGGGGCTCGGCGTGCGTCTCGGCGCGCTGGTGGTTCTCCTGCTCGGATGCCACCGCGCGGCCGACGGCCCGCCGCCGCCTGGGCACCGCTTTCACCGCATCGACGTCCACATGCACATCTCGCCCGACGGCGTCGAGCGCGCGGTGCGTCTGATGAACGAGTGGGGGATCGACGGCGCCGTGAATCTGTCGGGGATGGCCCCCGGGCCGCCGCGTAACGCGCTCGAGCGCCAGCTGGCCGCCGCCGCGCAGAGTGGCGGCCGGATCGCCGTCTTCAGCACGCCCGACTTCAAGCTGGTCCTCCGCCGTCCCACCGACTACGGCGCCGCGATGGCCGACCAGCTCACCGAGGCGCACCGGCTCGGCGCCATCGGTCTCAAGATCACCAAGGGGCTCGGCCTCGGCTACCCGGCGAGCGACGGGCGTCACCTCCTGGCCGTCGACGATCCCGGCCTCGACCCGCTGTTCGAGCGCGCCGGCGAGCTCGGGATGCCGGTCGCCATCCACTGCGGCGATCCGAAGGCGTTCTGGAAACCGGCCGCCCCGGACAACGAGCGCTGGGACGAGCTGCAGGCCCACCCCGAGTGGTCGTTCTACGGCAGCGGCGTGCCGTCGTGGCAGGAGCTCTACGACGCGCTGGAGCGGCGGATCGCACGTCACCCCAAGACCACCTTCATCGCCGTGCACTTCGGCGACGATCCGGAAGACCCCGACAACGTCGGGCGGATGCTCGACCGCTACCCCAACATGTACGTCGACACGGCGGCGCGCGTCCCCGAGATCGGCCGCCAGCCGCAGGAGAAGATGCGGCGCTTCTTCATCAAGTACCAGGATCGCATCCTGTTCGGGACCGACACCGGGATCGGCGCCGACCAGGACAACATGATGTACGGCTCGAACGGCGCCGAGCCGCCCACGCGCGACGACGAGGTCCGCTTCTTCACCGAGACCTGGCGCTACTTCCAGACGCTGGACCGCCAGATCGATAGCCCGACCCCAATCCAGGGGCGCTGGAAGATCGACGGGATCGGGCTGCCCGAGGCGGTGCTGCAGAAGGTCTACTTCGACAACGCCGCCCGGATCCTGCGCTGGCATCCACCCGGCGCTTGACTGACGAGGGGCGCTCCCCATAATGAGCGCCTCTCACATTCCGGAGTAGCTCAGGGGCAGAGCAGGCGGCTGTTAACCGCCGGGTCGGGGGTTCGAAACCCTCCTCCGGAGCCAGTCTTGACGGCTGGACGAACACCCAGCAGGCCGGTTAACGGCCTCGGACGGGGGTTCGCCAGACCGTCCGAGCACCGTGGCACCTTCCGCATCGAGGGCCGGGACCCGGTGCGGAGTCAGCCGCTGAGGGAATTCCTCGAGAGTGTCCCCGTCAACACCTCGGGTACTCAGCTTTCCCGAGGCCGCGGCCGGTCAGGGGCGCGGCTCGCTCGCAGAATGGTGTTAACATCGAGCGATCGTGCAGATCCTCCGGGGCGTCGGGGCGATCGTTGGCTTGGTGACGGCGCTGAGCGCGCCCGGTTGCGGCAACGACGGCCCCTCGGCACAGCAGTTCGCCGGCAGCTTCGCCAGCGATTACTGCGCGCTGATCTTCCAGTGCTGCACCTCAACGGAGATCCTCTCTATCGACGGCAACGCGACCGATCTCGCTGCCTGCCAGTCGGACATGCAGGGGAACCTGGACCAAACCGCCATGCTGACCGCGCAGGGCCAGAGCGGCTACGCGTACGACGCCAAGGCAGCGCAGGCCTGCCTCGACGCGGCGGGGAAGGCAACGTGCGCCGATCTCTCGAACGGCTCGCTCGCCTCGGCCTGCGCCGGGACCTACCTCGGTCAGTCGGCCGCCGGACAGATCTGCTTCAACGATTCTTGGTGTCAGGCCGGCCTTATCTGCGTGTTCGAGGGCGACAGCGACGCGGGCGCCTGCCACGCCCCGCTGGCGCTGGGCGCCGCCTGCTCCAGCTGGTCCTGCGGCGACGGGCTGGTCTGCGACCTGACCCAATTCGTCTGTATTCAGCCGAAGGACCTCGGCGCGGCCTGCGCCGGCAACACCGAGTGCGCCAGCGGCTACTGTCCGCCCGATCCGACGGGCGGCACCAACCAGACATGTGCGACCCCGCCCGCGATGTGCACAGGCGGGTGAGCGCCCCGCGCGACTGCCCCCCGCAGGTCAGCAGGTTCCGAGAGGTGGCTCCCGGAAATCGAGAAGTCCGCGCCACGCCCCGAATCGCCAACCGCTCACCGCGAACAGCCCGTAACCCCGAAGCGGTCGGCAACCTGCTGGTACGTGCAGCGGCCGCCATCCAGCTCGCGTTCGTACGCCCTCGCCTCCTTGACCGCGTTCGGCCACCCGCACCGATCCAGCTCTGCTGCGAGCCCGGACGCGCCGAACCGAGGGCCCGGTGAGAGGCCCCGGTGAAACGGCCATACAAAAAAGCGGTCGGTGCCCGAGCGGACAAAGCGTTTGACGCGATGTCGCAGGCGGTGTACTCGGAATCTCGGCGGAGACAACCCATGAAAATCTACGGCCATCGATCGTCGGCCTCAATCATCCTCTGTGGCGCTGCGCTGGCGCTGACCGGTTTCGCCTGCAGCAGCGGCACCAGCGGAACCGGCGGCGGCGGCAGCGGCGGCAACGCGAAAGGTGGCAACGGCGGCGCTGGGACCGCCGGGACTGCAGGCAGCACCGGCGGCGCGGGCGCCGGTGGCGCCAGCGGCTCGAGTGGCGGCGCTGGTTCCGCCGGCAACGGTTCGGGTGGCAACGCCGGCGCCAGCGGCAACGCCGGCTCCGCTGGCAACGCCGGCGCCAGTGGCAACGCCGGAGCCAGTGGCAACGCCGGAGCCAGTGGCAACGCCGGCTCCGCTGGTAACGCCGGTTCCGGTGGCAACGCCGGTTCCGGTGGCAACGCTGGCTCCGCTGGCAGCGCCGACGCGGCCGCCGCCGGGTTGTCCTTCACCTTCGATTCCTCGGTCGACGGGTTCGTGCTTCAGACTTACGTCGACACCGGCAGCTACACCGATCTCGGCGCGCTGGCCGCCGACGCCGGAATCCCCGATGGCGGGAGCTACCCGACGCTGACCTTCAACAGCACCGCCGGCTCACCGAGCCCCGGAAGCCTCCAGGTGACGGCTGATTTCACCAACTACAATCAGTACGTCGAAATCCTGCTTGGTCTTTCGCCACCGCGCAATTTGGCCGGCCTCACACTGACCGCGCTCGTTCAAGTGACCTCTTCGTTCGACGGAGGCGCTTTTCTCTATGCCAAGACCGGACCGACCTACGTGTACGGCTCGGCCACCGGAGTGGCGTTGACCGCGGGCACCTGGGTGCCTCTCACCCTCGACCTGTCGACCACCACCGCGGCATCGGGCGACACCGCTTTTGATCCCACGATGGTCGAGGAGATCGGCATCCACATCTACTCCTCAGGCACGCCCGCCGACGGCGGCACGTTCGCGGGCGGCACGTCCACCTTCTTGGTCGACCAGGTCGTCACCCAATAGGTCGATGGCGCTCCGCTTTCTCCCGCTCCCGATCCTCGCGTTGCCGTTGGTGCTCTCGCTGACCTGCGCGACCGCGCCGGCCAATCCCAACGCCGCCAAGTACCCGCCACACGGGGGAAACTGCAAGATCCGCGTCTTCCATACCTCCGTGCCGGAGGTCAAGGAGTGGGACGATCTTGGCATCGCGCGCGTCGACTGCCCCCTGGACGTCGGCGCGGTTCAGTGCCTGCGAAAGCTGCGCAGCGAGGCCTGCCGCATGGGCGGGGATCTTCTGTACGACGTCCCGAAGAAGCCAATGCGACCGAGCGAGCAGGGGATGATCTACACCGGTCACGTGGCGCACACCCGCGCCACGCCGGAGGAGATCGGCAAGAACGAGGAGGCCGACGCCGGCGCCGACGATCAGGATCAGCCGACGACGTTCGAGGGAACGGGCCCCGTCGAGCCAATCAATCCCATCGCGCCAACAGCGCCGACAGCGCCGAGCCCTGCCGAGGGCGGCCGGCGGCCCGACGGCGGACAGTGAGCGGCGGGCGGCAGCGGCGGCGTGCGCGCCGACGGCCGCCCCGCCTCAAGCGGCGACTGACTTCGCGCCCGCCTTCATCGTCTCCGCGAGCACCTGATAGACCGTGGTCCAGGCCGCCTTTACCTCGGGGGTGAACGCCGGTCCCAACCCCTGCTCCAGCGTCCAGAGCAGCGCGGCCCCGACCGTCTGGTAGTCCCGCTCCTTGACGCCGTAACCAGCGTGCTTGCGCCCGAGCGCCGCGACAGCGGGGACCAGCTCGTCGAGGGCGTCCAGCTTGCTCACGCTGTAGCCGATCATTTGCATCAGCTTCTTCCCTTGCTCGCGCATGTCGATCTTGAACAGCGGCTTCAGTGACGGATCGAGCTCGAACAGGCGACCGTAGAACAGGGCGGCCGCCTGCTCGGCGATCGGGATGACGAGCGGGAACGTTTGCTGCACGAGCGACTTCTCTGTTGGCGTCATGATGTCCCCTCCGATGTGCCGCCAGTCTCCCCGCGGTTCGGCCAGGGGGCGGTTTCGTCTCCGTCAAATCGGAGTTACAGCATTGCGCTGGCCCGATTTCAGCCCGCCGGGACCTGTGCTACACAGCCCGCGTGTCCACTGACCCCTCTCGGATCTCGCGAGACCAGGCTTTCCGCGCGGGCGCGGGCGAAGCCGGGCTTCGCTCGCCGAATCCCCTGGCGGGGAAAGTTGAGAACCCTCCCAAGGCTCCCCTGATGCCGACCCGCCGGACATTCTTGGCCGCCGGGATGGCAACGGCCCTCGGGCCCGTTGCTTGCCTTGGCCCGCGCCGTGGCGCCGCGCCGCAGCCGGGCGCCGCCGATGTCCCGGCGGCGCGCAAGGCCGGGATGCCGGCGCCCGACATCGAGGCGCTGCTGGCCCGGATGACGCTCGACGAAAAAATCGGCCAGATGACCCAGGCCGACAAGACGGCGCTCAATGAGGGACGCGATGTCCACGACCTGTTCCTGGGCTCGGTCCTCTCGGGCGGCAACTCACTCCCCACGCCGAACGATCCCGCGACCTGGGCCGAGCTGACCGACCGCTTCCAGAGCCAGGCGCTCTCGACCCGGCTCGGCATTCCGATCCTCTACGGCGTAGACGCCGTTCACGGCGACGGCGACGTCAAGGGAGCCGTGCTCTTCCCGCACCACATCGGCATGGGGGCCACCCGCAACCCCGACATCGTCCAGAGGGCGGCGCGCGTGACGGCGCGGGAGGTCGCCGGCAGTGGCGCGCGCTGGACGTTCGCGCCCTGCATCGCGGTCGCGCGCGACGAGCGTTGGGGGCGCACCTACGAGAGCTACGGCGAGTCGCCCGAGCTGGCCGAGCTGCTGGGTCCGGCGGCGATCCGCGGCTTTCAGGACGCCGACGACGGAAGCGCCGTCCTCGCCTGCGCCAAGCACTTCCTCGGCGACGGCGGCACGTTCGGAGGGAAGGACCAGGGGGACGCCCGGATCAGCGAAGAGGAGCTGCGAAGGATCCACCTCCCGGGCTACATCGCCTGCATCAAGGCCGGCGTCGGCAGCGTGATGGTCTCCTACTCGAGCTTCAACGGGACGCCCATGCACGGCAACAAGGCGATGCTGACCGACCTCCTCAAAGGAGAGCTGGGGTTCAGCGGCTTCGTCGTCACCGACTGGGCCGCCATCGACAAGATGTCGAAGGACTACAAGCAGGACGTCGAGGTGGCGATCAACGCCGGCATCGACATGGTGATGGTGCCGATCCACTACCGGGAGTTCGTCGCCGACATGAAAGAGCTGGTGGCCGCCGGCCGCATCCCGCTGGCGCGCGTCGACGATGCCGTCCGGCGGATCCTGAGGCAGAAGGTACGCTTCAAGCTGTGGGAGCGGCCCTTCGCCGATCCGGCGCTGACGGCGCAGATCGGCTCCACCGAGCACCGCGCGGTCGCGCGCCAAGCGGTGCAGCAGAGCCTGGTGGTGCTCAAGAACGAGAAGAACGTCTTGCCGCTGGCGAGCGGCGCGCGCATTCACCTGTGCGGTTTTCGCGCCGACGACATGGGCGTGCAGTGCGGCGGCTGGTCGGTCGGCTGGCGCGGCCGGCGTGGCGCGGTGACGCCGGGGACCACGATCCGCCGGGGATTGGAGCAAGCGCTGGGCGCCGGGCGCGTCACCTTCTCCAAGGACGCCCTGGGCGCCGAGCGCGCCGACGTGGTGGTGGTCGTGGTCGGCGAGGATCCCTACGCCGAAGGAAGCGGCGACCGCGCCCAGCTGGAGCTCGGCGCCGAGGACCGCGCGCTGATCGACGCCGCCCGGCGGAGCGGCAAGCCGCTGGTGATCGTTCTCCTCTCCGGCCGGCCGCTCATCCTGGGCGACGTTGTCGACAGCGCGACCGCGCTGGTGGCGGCCTGGCTGCCGGGGACCGAGGGGACGGGGATCGCCGACGTTCTGTCGGGCGCAGTGAAACCGACCGGCAAGCTTCCCTGCAGCTGGCCGCGCGAGATGGCGCAGATCCCGATCAACGTCGGCGATCCAGCCTACGCGCCGCTGTTCGAATACGGCTTCGGCCTCTCCTGGTGAGAGTCGCGCGCCCCGCGCCGAATGCGCCAAGGGCTTCTCGCCGACGGGTGCGAAATGATCTACAACCGCCGCTCGTCAGTTCCCCAACCCAAAGGAGATTTCCATGAAGTTGATCCTCGCGGCAGTCCTCGCTGGTTCGTTCCTGGTTTCCCTCCCCGTCAAGGCCGACGACAAGGCGCCGGCCGGCGACAGCGCCACCGGAGGCAAGTCCGGCAAGAAGCACAAGAAGTCGGACAAGAGCGGCGACAAGAAGGGCGACGACGACAGCGCGTCCAAGCCTTCCGGCGGCGGCTGGTAGCCCGCCCCCGCGCGCTCACAGCGCGCGCAGAAACGCCAGCAGCGCCGCCTGCGCGTCGGCCGAGAAGGCCGGCGGCCGGGCGGCGTTCGCCGGCGCGTGCACGGCGTCAGTGTCGGGATCGGTGCGGCGAAGGACCTCTTCCAGCGTCCGCGCGCTCCCGTCGCTGAAGTAGGGCGCTGCGTCCCACACGCCGCGCAGCGACGGCGGGTTGTTGCCCCCCTCGCCAAGCAGCGGCGTCCCGACCGCGTAACGCCCGGGCGAGGTGAGCGCCACCTGACCGGCCAAGAGGCGGGCCTCCTGCGCCGCCGCAGGGACGCGGTTGCCGAGCGCGCTGTTGCCGACCAGCTGGTGGCAACCGGCGCAGCGATCGCGGAACAGCGTGAGGCCGCGCCGCGCCTGCGCGCCGAGCGCGCGGGCATTGACCGCCACGAACGGCGACGGCTCAGGCGGGATCGTCTCCAGGTAGCGCGCCAGCGCCGCGCGCACCTGGGGCGGCTGCAACGTGACGTCGGTCGTGACGTCGCCCCTCCTCGGCGCGTCGTGGAGCCGCAGCGTCACCGGATAGTCGGCGAAATGCGCCGGATCGCGCTCCGCTCCCTGCGCGTGCGTGGCGACGATGTTGTCGGCGAAGATGTCGACGGTCGCCTGGTTGCCGAGCCGCAGGAAGGGGGCCGTGGTGCCGAGCCCCCGGCAGGTCGACGTGGTGGAGAAGAATTTGTTCTGTTTGGCCGGGTGCAGCCGGCCGTCGATGTGCCCGTCGGCGTGGCAGGCGGCGCAGGTGTAGAGCGACAGCGGCCCGGTGGCCACGTTGTTGCGGACGAGAGCGCGGCTGTAGAACAGCAGCTCACCCTCTTCCGTTGCCGTCGGGCGCGCGGGCCTCCCCACCACCAGCGTCGCCTCGACCCGCGTCTGGCCGCCGGCAGTCGCCACGAACGTGAGCGTGTCGCTCAGACGATCGGCGGTCACGAAGCGATCTCCGGCCAGCGCCGCCACCGCTGAAGGATTCGCTCCGACCGGGGCGACGCTCATGGTCCCGAGCCGTCCGCCCGCGCTCCGGGAGGTCGCCAGAAGAAGCAGGTTGTCGCTTCCGGCCCCGGCAATCGCCAGGAGGCCGTGGCCGTCGATCGCCGCCGCCCTCGAGCTCGATGACCGGCTCCCGCCGCTCGCCCAGATTCAGGAATGGGCGCGCCGCCGGGCCCCGGGATCTTCGATGGGCGGCCTCGCTCCCCTCGGGGCCGCCCACCGCCAGGGTGATGACGCCGCTGTCGAGCCCCTCGACCGGACCGCGCGCGCGAGAGACGGGCCGATCCTCGTGCGTGAGCAGCCTGAGCGCGGGCGAGTCACCGCCGGTGACGGCCACATCGAGCACCGGCGCCGCCGTCCGGATGGTCTGCATCGCCGGGGCCAGCCGCCCGTCGCTGGCGACCGCGTGGACGGTGACGCTGTGATCGATGAAGTTGCTCACGAGCAAGAGCGGGCCCACCTGATTGGGCCAGGTCCGAGAGGGCACCAGGCGCGATACGCGCGGCGAGATCCCGGTCGGCAGCGTCTGGATGACTTGGCCGTCGCCGAGCGCCACCACGACGACGCCACGGAGGGGTGGCGAAGCGACGTAAGCCAATCTCTCCGTCGCCCGACACCGTCAGGCCGCGCGCGCCGGCGAGCAGATCGGGAGCGACCGTGGCCAGGCGAAAACCGCCGGTCCCGTCGGGCGAGACCCGCCGCAGCCCACGATCGAAGCGGCAGGCCAGGAGCGCGCCACCTTTCGGCAGCGCGGCGATCGCGTCGGGGAACCGGCAGGCGTCGACCTCGGCCACAATCCGCGGCGGCGACGCGGGGTCGATCACCGCCACCTGGTCGGCGGTCGATAGCGCGACGTACAGCAAACCGTCGGCGGGGTTGAACGCCAGCGCGCGTGGGCGGGCGTGACCGTCGCGATAGCCGTTCGGCTGAAAGTCGAGCGCGGTCCCCCTCGGACCCGGCGCGCCCGGCACGACGACCGCGGCAATCGACGGCGCGGCCAGCGACCGGCCAGCCACGCGGCCAACGACGCGGCGAAGACGGCCCTTGGTCCGCGCGCCCGCACCGTCCGACCTACCCCCTGAGCGGCAGCTCGGCAGGCGTCTCCGGAAGGGGACCTTTGCGCCACAGCTTCCAGCCGGTCTTGACCAGCGAACGGACGTCACGCGCCCGCCCGGCGAAGACGCTCTCCGCCAGCACCAGCGCCTCGTTCTCCAACTCCGCCCGCCGCTCGTCGACCGCGGCCTGGACCGCCTCGCCGTCGGCGGCCCGGCCGAACCAGCGCGGGTGCAGCTCGGCGGTCGCCTTGACGCAGTCGAGATCGTGAACCTGCCCCAGGATCTCCCCCAGCCGGTCGACCTTCGGCATCAAGGTGGTCGTCAGCTCGGGCACGGCGGCGGCGATGATGCGCAGCTCGTAGGAGAGCGCCTTGACCTGCTTGCGCCAGTCATGAAAGCGCTCGGGCGTCGGGCGCTCGCGCGCCGCCTCCAGCGTGGCGAGACCGCTGCGGTAGGTCCGGGTCACGCTCTGGCCGATCGCCCGGCGGCCGCCGTCCACGCCCCACTTGGAGAGATCGCGCCGCAGCCGGCGCAGCGCGCGCGCCGCCTGTTTGAGATCGCGCTCCACCTCCTCGGGCTCGAGGGCGCGCCGGATCTGACGCTCGGCCGCCGCCAACCGGGCCAGCAGCCGAGGCGGAAGCTCCGCCTGCAGGCGTGTCCCGAGCACGCGAAAAGTGTGCGCCTGCACCGCCAGATCGCGCGGCTTCGCCAGCATGCGGCCGGCGTCGCGCAGCCGGCGATCGTCGCGCCTGGCCCCGTCACCGACCTGCCGCCGGATGAGCGCCAGGGCCGCGCGCGAGCGCTTGAGCCGCGTTCGCACCTCGTGCACCCGCTCCTCCTGATCGACCTTGCGATCGCGCGCCACGCGGATCGCGCAGCGCAGCTGCTCGCGCACGATGCGGCGCACCGCCTTGCCGACCTCTTCCTTTTGCTTGATTCGGTAACCCACGCTTCAATATGTATCGCGGACTGTCGTCGCGTGCAGCTCCGATGAGAGCCGCTCCGCCGCACCCGGCCGCGCCTGCCGTCCCGGTGTCCATTCGACCGTCGCCGTCTCCCCCGGCAGGAGATCGAAGAAGTTGTCGGAGAACGATCCGTCGTCGACGGTTGTCGACAGCCAGACCGCGCGCGCGAACCGCCGCGCCGTCACCGTGACGGTGGCGCCGATCCGGTGCGGCGTCACCGCGAACCTGAGCTCCGGCGACGGGAGCGCCAGATCGCGGGTCTTCAGGAAATAGAACAGGTTGCGGCTCACCGTCGCCCCACCCGCGGTCAGCTCGGCGACGAGCACGACGTGACTCGGGTCGACCCCCTTGAGGATGTCGCGCTTCCAGGCCGAGAACTGCGGCTCGCTGGTGAGCGCCTTCACCGTGACGTCGCGCTCGAAGCGCCAGCGTTCGCCGCCGCCGTCGAGATCGACCAGCCGCAAGACCAGGTGGGCCGCCAGATCGCTGCGGCGATCGGAGACGAGATAGACACGCAAGGTCCCGTTGTCGTCGACCGGGCTGACCAGCACCGGCGCAAAAAAGCGCCGGGCCGCGAACTGCAGCGCCTTCCACTGCCCGTAGTAGTCGATGCTGGACCAGGAGGCGACCGGCCAGCAGTCGTCCAGCTGCCAGTAGAGGCTCCCCATGTTGTATGGCATGCGGCGGCGGTGCGCCTCGGCGCCGAACTGGATGACGTTGGCCTGCAGGACCTGCGACAGATAGAGAAACCCGGCGAAGTCCTGGGGGACGCGGAAGTCGCGGTCCATGTAGGTGCGGACCAGCGCGTTGCCCCGCGGGTGTCGCTGGTGCGACAGCATCACCGGCGAGTCGATCCGCCACTCCGACGGCGGCGCGTAGCGGGCCACGCTGGGGAGCGTGGGGAACGATTGAAAGCCGTACTCGCTCATGAAGCGCGAGACGTTGGCGGCGTAGGCCTCGTAGGGCGCCTCGGCGTGCCAGACGCCCCAGTAGTGCATGTCCCCCCAGCCCATCTTGCCGGGCGCCACGCCGTCCTCGTTGGCGCTCGGCGTCGACCGCGTGTAGAAGCGCCCCGGATCTTCGGCGGCCACCACCCGCGGCAGCACCTCGTGGAAGACGCGCTTGTAGTCGTTCCAGATCGTGGTCTGCGCCGCCTTGTCGAGGTGGAACTTGAACGGCCACCCCCACTGCTGCCAGGCCGCCTCGATCTCGTTGTTGCCGGCCCACAGCGCCAGCGACGGGTGGTTGCGCAGCCGCCGGACGTTCTCCGTCGCCTCCTGGCGGACGTTCTCCACGAACGGCGCGTCACCGGGGTACATCGAGCAGGCGAACATGAAGTCCTGCCAGACCAGCAGGCCCAGCTCGTCGCACAGCTCATAAAAGCGATCGTCCTCGTAGATCCCGCCGCCCCAGACGCGGAGCATGTTCATGTTGGCGCTCGCCGCCGACTGCAGCAAGGCGCGGTATTTTTCCTCGCCCACGCGGGTGACGAAGCTGTCGGCCGGGATCCAGTTGGCCCCCTTCATGAAGACCGGCGCGCCGTTGACCACCACGGTGAAGCTCTTGCCGCCGGCGTCGTGCCGGTTCACCACCTCCAGCGTGCGCAGACCGACCCGCCTCTGCCGCCGTCCGCGCACGACGCCGCTCACCGCCAGCGACGTCTCCAGCGTGTAGAGCTTCTGCGCGCCGAGGCCGTTCGGCCACCAGCGCTCCGGATGGTCGATGACCACCTCCAGGCGGATCTCGTTACGCCCGCGCACCAGCGGCTTGTCGACCGTACCGAGCGCCGCGCCCCCCGCGAGCCCCACCGTCACCTGAGCCCGCCCGGCATGCGCCGCCACCACCACCGCCGCCACCTCCAGCCGCGCGCGGGAGTCGTCGAGCGCCCGCTGGTAGACCTGCACGTCGTCGAGCCGCGCCACGTCCCAGGCCTCGATCGTGGCCGGCCGCCAGATCCCGCTCGTCACGAAGCGCGGCCCCCAGTCCCACCCGTAGTGGTAAGGGGCCTTCCGCGTGAACATCGAGACCATCTCCTTGGCCTGATCGTTCGTGGCCGGCAGCGTGTAGCCCAGCCGATCGTAGATCGGTTTGGCCACCGCGATCGGCGAGCGGAAGCGCACCACGACCGTGTTGCTGCCGGCGTGAACGCGCGGCTTTATCTCCACCCGCCAGCTGCGGAACATGTTGTCGGCCGACAGCACGTGGGCGCCGTTGACCGACACCTCGGCGTAGGTGTCGAGCCCCTGGAAGGCGAGCTCGATCCTCTCGCGGCCGAGCAGCGCGGCGTCGGCGGTGAACGTCGACCGGTACTCCCAGTCGGTGTTCTCGATCCACTGCAGCGCCTTCTCGTTGGTGCCGACGAACGGATCGGGGATCTTGCCCGCGTTCAGAAGATCTGTGTGCACGCAGCCCGGCACCGCGGCGGGGATCGGATCGCCAAACCCGGCCGGCCCGTTCACCGCCCGGACCGTCCAGGGGCCGAAGGCGATCGTCTGGCCGGTGTCGACCGTGGGCACGGATGGTCCGCCCGGCGCGGACGCGGCCTCCGGCAAGCGCGCGACCAACGCGAGCGTCACGAAGACCGCCAGCGCTACGGCTTGTCGATGACGATCGGGATGTTGAAGTCTTGCCACGCGGGCGTGGTGTTCAGGCGATTGGCCGGCTGGTTATAGAGGTAGATCGACGGATAGGTGCTGTAGCCGACCTCGTTGGTGACGATCGCGGTGATGTAGAGCTGCGAGACCCAGACCGTCGCCGTGTTGCTCCCGTTCGTGACGGTCATCGAATTCGGGTTGTACCGATTGGACGAGAAGATCACCCAGTAGTAGCTCTTCCCGTTGGCGCTCCCAATCGTGGGAGACCACTTGGGCCAGTGGTTGTTGATGCCCGGGCTGACGAGCCCGGTGCACTTCGGCGGATCGTTGGCGGCGAGGCGAATCGGCTGGGCGGCCGGATTTCCGAAGGGAGTCATGTACAGCTCCGCCTGCGCGTTGGCGTACATGACCTGACCCGCGGGGACGGCCGTGTAGGCGATCATCGAGTCGTCGGGAGCGAAGGAGGCATAGTACTCCTCGAGCGAACTGCTCGAGGCGCCCGGCACCGGCGTCGCCGCGCCGCCGGTCTTGTTGTTGTACTCGACGGAGTAGAGGTCGGTCATCCCGACGTTGAGACGGCCGTCCTGATCGGCGGTGGCCCCCACGCTGGAGGAATAGACGATGGTGTTCCCGTTGTTGCTCCAGGCCGGGAACGCCACGCCCCCGAGATCGCCGGTGTGCTGTACGAAGTCCCAGGTGACCCCCTGCTGGGGAACGGGGACGCCGTTCATCATGGAAAACGTGGTCATGGTGGTGTCCAGCCAGATGAGCTTGGCCGGGCTCTTGTCGGGAGGATTGTTGCTGTCGAAATTCCAGGGATTGGTGGGGTCAGCGAGCTGCGTCGTCATGAGCGCGATGCGCTCCCCGCCCGAGATGTTCCAGTGGGCCTGGGAGAACGCCACCGGCCCGCCCCACGGTTCCTGGGTGTAAGTCTTGCCGTTGGTGCAGACCTGCCCCTGTGCGCACGTCGGCGTGCAGGTGTTCCAGTTCGTGCATGTCGCGCCGCCGTAACCGGGCAGCACGCTGCCCACCGTGGCGCCGCCGTTCGTCGACACTCCGGCGAACGCCACGGACCAGGGCCAAAAATCGTTGAACCCGACGTAGTCCCCGTCGGGCGTTCCGGCGTGGCATCCGATGCAGCGGGGCGCGGTCCGCGTGGCTCCGTTGTTCTGGCTCACCGTCGGCTGCAGCACGTCGGTGATGCTCAGGACGGGCTTGCCGTTCGCCTGCGCGATGGTGGAGACGTCCCCCACCGTGAATCCGTCCAGGTAGGAGTCGTTGACGATCGAGCTCTCCGAGTAGGTGGGAGGAGAAGTGGCGTCGCTCGAGATCCTTGCCCACGGCCAGCGGATCGGCGGACCAGAAGACCATGCTCCCCCCGGCGCCGACCGGCGCGATCTGGAAGCTCACGCTCGTGGCGCCTCCGCCGGGGGTCTGCACGGTCACGGTGATCGGTTGCTCGATGATATGCGAGGCCAGGCTCTGCCAGATCGGCTTGGGGAGCGCCCAGCTGTCGCCCTGCTCGTAGGCGACGAGGTCGGTGGACTCCATGTCGGAGTGGAAGGTGATCTTGAGGTAGCCGGAGGTGGAATAGCCGGGGACGTGCACCCGCGGCGGCAGCCAGTTGTTCGGGAAGAGGGAGCCGTCCTCCGGCTCGGTAACGCAGGGACCGGTGCCGGTCGGCGTCCCGAACATCCCGGTCACGCTGGTGGCGACGCCCTCCTGAAAGATCGGGTTCGGGTTGTTGGCGGTCGGCTCGAAGTCGGTGCAGGGGCCGTTGCAACCGGTCGGCGTCACGACGCTCCCGCCGGCGCCGGTCGTGCCACCGCCGCCTGAACCGCCCGTCGCCGTGCTCCCGCCGGTGCCGCTCGAGGTCTCAATCGGCTTCACACCCGCGCACCCGGCGGCGACCAGCAGAGCGACCAGGGGAAGAACCTCGGACACGCATCGATAAGTTCTTGTACTCACGATCTATCTCCCGAAAAGTCGGATTATAGGCCGAATTCCGGAGAGCCGCTATCCTGGCGCGCCAGGCAACCCGGCGGGCGGTCCAGCAGGCTTCATGTCGCCCAATGTGCGTTGGGTGCCGCCTTTATCCGCCAAGATTTGACTGCCAACGCCGCGCCAACTTGACCCCACCCGGCGAAGCTGGTGGAGTTAATGCGAAGATGACCGTTGGTACGCCCTCCGATCACCGCCAGGGCGGGCGGCTCTCCCAATCTCGGATGGACGACGCGGTCAGGCGCCTCGGGCGCTTTCAAATTATCGGACGCCTCGCGACAGGCGGAATGGCGGAGGTCTATCTGGCGCTGTCGGGCGAGTTGCCCGGCTTCCGGACCTTGATCGTCGTCAAGCGGATCCTGCCCCACCTCGCCTCCAACCGGCAGTTCATCCGGATGTTCCTCGACGAGGCGCGGCTGGCGGCGCTGCTCGATCACCCGAACGTGGTGCGCATCATCGAGGTCGGACACGACGGCGAGGAGTATTTCCTGGCGATGGAGTTGGTGCAGGGCAAGCCGCTCTCGGCGGTGCTGCGCAAGGCCGCGCGCGAGCGGCGCCCGCCCAGCCCCGCGCTGTCGGCCTACATCATCGCGCAAGCCGCCAGTGGCCTGGGCTACGCGCACGCGCTCACCGACGGCGAAGGCCGGCCGCTGGGGGTCGTGCACCGCGACGTCTCCCCGCAGAACGTGCTCCTGTCGTTCGAGGGGGCGGTCAAGCTGATCGACTTCGGCGTGGCGCGCGCCTTCGGCCGCGTTGCCCACACCAGCCCGGGCGGCCTCAAAGGGAAGATCGAATACATGTCGCCCGAGCAGGCCTCGGCCGAAGAGGTCGATCACCGCGCCGACGTGTTCGCGCTCGGCGTCGTGCTGTGGGAGGTGCTGACCGGTCGGCGGCTGTTCCGGCGCGAGACCGAGCTGGCGACCATGCGCGCCATCGTCGACGATCCGATCCCGCGACCGTCGGAGGTGGCCGACGTGCCGGCCGAGCTCGACGCGGTGGTCATGCGGGCGCTGCGCAAGCGGCGCGACGCCCGCTTCGCCAGCGCGCACGAGATGGCGCTGGCGCTCGAGCGCTTCGCCTTCGCCAACGAGGGATTCAGCCCGCAGCAGGTGGCCGAGCTACATGAAGGGCCTCTTCGCGGCCGAGTTCCTGCAGTGGCGGAAGACGGCGACCGCGGCGCTGGACATGGAGGTCGAGCCGCGGCGATCGTTCCCGCGGCTCGACGCGCCCGGCGCCGAGCCGCAAACGCAAGGGCCGACGATGGCGCTGCGCCCGGGACTGTCCACCTCGGGCGTTCGCGGCGCCAGCGAGGTGAAGAGCACCAGCCAGGCGGGCGCGGCGCCGAGCCGTCCGGCCCGCAGCAAGGCCGCGCAGACGCTGCCCTCCTCGCCGTCGACGGTCGAGCCACCCAGCAAGCGGGACCGCCACTGGCTCTACGGCGGGGTGCTCGTGCTGGTGGGGATCACCGGCTACGGCGCCTGGATGCTCAGCCGCTCGCAGAGCGCGGTCTCTCCGCACGATCACCCGTCGCCGCCGGCTGCGCCTGCATCGGCGGAGGGGCGCGGGTCGTCGCCCCCGCCGGCGCCGCCCTCTGCGACGCCGGAGGCGACGGCCGCCCCGGCGCCGAAGACGACGGCGGTGCCCCCGAGCTCTCCGACCACGACCGTTCCCGCCGCGGCGACGCCGCCGGGCGCCTCGACCGCGACCACACCCGCCGGTGTGTCGAACACGGCCGCCGCGCCGACCCCGCCGACGTCCTCGCCCGGCCCCTCGAAGCCGCCGGCGACCACCACGGCGCAGGCCCAGCCGGCCAAGGCCGCAGGCCCGCACGCACGCCCCAAACGGCACCGCGCGCGGCACGACGACGCCGCCGCAGCCCCCGTCGCCCCCGAGGGCAAAACGCCGCCCCCCGCCGCCACGGCCGACCCCGCCGACAAGAAGGCCGACCCGTTCGAAGAGTGAGTGATTTGACCGCTCGATTTCCGGCCGTGTAGACTCGATGTCTTAAATGGCGGCGGTTCAGATTCCGGGGATCAAAGACACCGAGTTCGAAGCCACGGCAGCGGTCGACGGCCAGGCGCTGGTCATGCGCCTGTGGGGAAACGCAGACCTGCGGGTCAACGCGCCGCTGGGCCCCTTTCTCGATTCGATCGACGACGAGGCGCGCCGCGGGCACATGGGCGAGGTGGTCGCCGACTTCCGCGAGCTGGTGTTCATGAACTCCTCCTGCCTCAAAGAGTTCGTCCGCTGGATCGCCCAGGTCGACGAGCGCCCCGACGACCACTACCGCATCCGCTTCCTCAGCGATCCGGGCGCGCAGTGGCAGTCGCGCAGCCTGCAGGCGCTCCGCGCCTTCGCCCCGAACCTCGTCACGATCGAAATCGCGAAGTCCTGAGCGCGCAAAGGGTGGACGGACCGGGCCCTCCGGCGGGCCCGCCAGGCGGCACGTCCTACATCGGCTCGGTGCCGTAGACGAGGGCGCCGTTCAGGTAGACGGTGACCTTGGTGTTGGTCGTGAAGGTCGTCGAGCTGTTGTACGAGTAGTCGTTGGTCTGGGTGAAGGCGCGAGAAGTCGCTCTTGTTGATGCCGGGGCCGATCTCGGCGGTGGCGCCGGCGGCCAGGTTCCCGCCCCGGTGGCGAAGCCGAGCGTGAAGATTGAGTCGGCGTTGGTCCTGGCCGGGCTGACCGCGGTGAATGACTCGGTCACGTCGGTGCAGCTGCCGCCGCTGACGCCGAGCGAGTAGGTGCAGGAGGCTTGCTCGGTCGGAGGCGCGCCCGCGTCCGTGGCGACATCCCAGGTGTACCAGTACTCCATCGTGATCTGCGAGAGCGTGATGGGCATCGTCCCGCCGTTGGTGAGCTGGATGTCGAAGTAGATGAACTGCGTGCTGGCCGAGGTCTTCGTCTTCACCGTGACGGTCAGCGCCGGACCACAGGTGGTGCCGGTGCAGATGTAGGGCGACAGGCAGTCGGCGTTGGTCGTGCAGGCCGTCTTGCAGGCGTTCGTCCCGCAGATGTAAGGCGTGCAGGAGCTGGTGGTGGGAGTGGAGCAGGTTCCCGTGCCGTTGCAGGTCGCGTTCGGCGTCAGCGTCGAGCCGGCGCAGGTCGCGCCGACGCAGGTGGTGCCCGACGGGTACTGCTGGCAGGCGCCGCTGCCGTTGCAGAGACCATTGGTGCCGCAGGTCGAGGCGGTCTGGGTGGCGCACTGGGTGGCGGGAACGGGCGCCAGGCCGCCAGCGATCGAGGTGCACGTCCCGACCGACCCCGTCACGTTGCAGGCGGTGCAGGTACCGGTGCAGGCGTTGTTGCAGCAGAAACCGTTGACGCAGAATCCGGATGCGCAGAGGCTCGCCGTCGCGCAGGCGGTGCCGGTGGGCAAGCCGCCGCAGCTCATCGTCGTCAGGTTGCAGCTGGCCGGCGAGGTGCAATCGGTGTTCGCCGCGCAGGTCGTCTTGCAGGTTCCGTTCGTGTTGCAGGCGAACGGGTCGCACACCGTCGAGGTGACGGTCTTGCAGTTCCCGGCACCGTCGCAGGTTCGGACTGGCGTCAACGTGTCGCCCGTGCAGGTCGCCGCCACGCAGGTCGTGCCGTTGCCGTAGAGCTGGCACTTGCCGGTCCCGTCGCAGAGCCCGTTCGTCCCGCAGGTGGAGACGTTCGCCGTCGCGCACTGGGTGGCCGGCGTGGGCGCCTGGGCCGCGGGAATCGGGGTGCAGGTCCCGGCGCTGCCGCTGAGGGCGCACGACATGCAGGTCGTCGCGCAGGCGGAGTTGCAGCAGACGCCTTGCTGGCAGAACCCGGAGGCACACTGCGCCGCCGTCGTGCAGGCAGCTCCGGGCTTCTCCAGCCCGCAGACGCCGGTGTTGCAGACGTTCGGCGACACGCAGTCGGTGTTGGTCGCGCAGGAGGTCTCGCAGGTCGTGGCGCTCCCGCAGATCAGGTTCCCCGGGCAGGCGCCCGCGACGACGGGCCGGCAGACTCCCGAACCGTCACAGGTCTGCGCCGGGGTGAGCGTCGAGCCGGCGCAGCTCCCGGGGACACATTGGGTACCGGCCACGTACGTGCGGCAGGCACCGGCTCCATTGCAGGTCCCGTCGGTGCCGCAGGTCGAGGTGGACGTCGTCGCGCACTGAGAAGCGACGATTGGCGCCTGGCCCGTCGCCACCGGCGAGCAGGTCCCCGGGCTTCCGGTGAGCGCACAGGACGTGCAGGTCCCCGTGCAGGCGGAGTTGCAGCAGACACCCTGTGCGCAGAACCCCGAGGCGCAGGCGGCGCCGGCCGTACAAGTCGCCCCCGGCGGGAGCTTGCCGCAGCTCATGGTGGTCGTGTTGCAGCTGTTGGGGGAGACGCAGTCGGTGTTCGAGGCGCAGGTCGTCTTGCAAGCCGCAGTTCCGCACTCGAACGGATTGCACATCGCCGTCGTCGCCGCCCGGCAGGTCCCGGCGCCATCGCAGGTCCGTCCCGACGTCAGCGTCGAGCCGGTACAGGAGGCGGAGCCGCAGGTCGTCCCGGCCGGGTAGAACGCACAGGCCCCCGCGCCGTTGCAGGAGCCGTTGGTCCCACAGGGATTGGTGGTGCCCTGATCCGTGCATTGCGCGAGCGGGTCCTGGCCGCTCGGGATGGGCGAACAGGTTCCCATCGTGGCGGTCAGCGCACAGGAGGTGCAGACCCCGGCGCAGGCTGTGGCGCAGCAGACACCCTGCGCGCAGTGACCGGAGCCGCAATCCGAGTCGGCGGCGCAGACCGAGCCGGGCATCTTCTTTTGACAGACGTTGGCGATGCAGAAGTTCCCCGTCGCGCAGTCCGCGTCGACCGCGCAGCTCGTCTTGCAGACGCCGGTCGTGTCGCAGACGTAGGCGTTGCAAGACGACGTCGCTCCCGGCTGACAGGTGCCGGCGCCGTCGCACTTGCCGGCCGCGGTGACGGTGCCCGTGGCGCACGTGCTCATCCCGCAGACCGTGCCAGACGGGTAGAGCTGGCAAGCGCCCGTCCCGTCGCAGAAGCCGTTGGTCTGGCAGCTGGCCGCCGTTTGAACAGCGCACTGGCTGAGCGGATCCTGCCCCGCCGGCACCTTGATGCAGGTGCCGGCGCTGTTGGCGATCGCGCAGGACATGCAGGTCCCCGTGCAGGTGGTCGAGCAGCAGACGCCCTCGGCGCAGTGGGTCGACTTGCAGTCGGTGTCGGCGCCGCAGCTCGCGCCGGGTGGCTTGAGCCCGCAGCTCCCCGCAACGCAGAAGTTGCCGCTGGTGCAGTCGGCGTCGGCCGAGCAGGTGGTCTTGCACTGCCCGGCGGTGCCACAGACGAACGGGGCGCAGGACTGGCTGGCCGGCGCGGTGCAGGTCCCGTTCCCATCGCAGCGTCCGGCGAACGAGAGCATCGTGCCGGTGCAACCTGCGCTTTGACAGGCGACGCCGGCGACGTACTTCTCGCAGGCGCCGGTGCCGTCGCAGAAGCCGTCGGTGCCGCAGGTCGCGGCCCCCTGGTCGGCGCAGTCGCCGCGGGGATCGGTGCTGGGATCGGCCGGGATGCAGGTGCCGACGTTATTGGTCGAGGCGCAGGTCTCACAAATCCCGGTGCAGGCGGTCTTGCAACAGACACCGTCGGCGCAGAAACCCGACGCGCAGTCCGTCGCCACCGTGCACGACTGTCCGGTCAGCTTCGTCCCCCCCGTCGGACGGTCGACAGGCGAGCCCGAATCGGTTCCGGGCGGGACCGCGCCCATGTCCTTCTTGGTCGTTCCCCCGCCATCCATGTGCGTCTGGTTGCCGGTGCCGCCGCCGCTGCATCCGGCGAGGGCCGCCAGGGCGATGATCGACGCCAGGACGATCGACCGGGCTTCCGATCCGACTTCGCGCGCGCGCACCCTAGGCTGGGGGGAACCTATGGTCATTGGGCGAGCCTTTCTGACTAAGAAGAAGACGAACCAGAAATCGTGCCGTGAGTAGGTGTCCGGAAAGGGGCTACTTCATCGCCCTCTTCCGGAAATCATCTTACGCGCGCTCGCAAATCGAATCTACGATCACCTTTAAAAGCACGCCTCCGGGCATTACGCTCGAGGCATGAAGATCGCGCGCGGACGCAGCATCGAGCTTTCGTACGAGCTCAAGGTCAAGGGTGGGGCGGTCATCGAGTCGTCGACCCGAAGCGGGCCGCTGCGCTACGTCCACGGCGACGGCAAGATGCTGCCAGGGCTCGAAAAGCGGCTGGAGGGGCTGCAGCCGGGCGACGAGCGGCAGGGGGAGATCCCGGCCGTCGAAGCGTTCGGAACCGAGGACTCGCTCCCGGTGAAGGAAATGGCGCGCGGCGTCTTTCCGCCGGGGCTCAAGATCGAGCCGGGCGCCGTGTTCGAGGCCAAGGATCCCGCTTCCGGAGTCCCCGTGCACTTCAAGATCCTGTCGGCCAACGAGACGGTCGCCAAGGTGCGGCTCATGCACCCTCTGGTTGGACGCGATATCGAGTATCGGGTCACCGTCCTCGCCGTCCGCGATCCGCGCACGGCGAGCGGGCCGCCGCCGATCCCGGGCGTCGTCGAGCTCGACCCCGACGAGATCAACGAGAGCTAGCCGGGCCTGCGGGGCGTTCCCCGGTCCGGTTGAGATTGTCCCCCTCCCCCTGTCGCGCGGGCCGGACCGTGCACACGTTTGCCTGTAGAAGCCGTTATTTCAGCGACGCGGGCGACGTTCCGCGGGGAAGGAAATCGTCATGGCGAGCAGCAACGAAAAAGGGGAGAGCCGCGGACGTGGCTTCGCGGGGATGGATAGAGAGCGCCAGCGCCAGATCTCCTCGCAGGGGGGCAAAGCGGCTCACCAGAAGGGGACGGCGCACGAATTCGACTCCGAGGAGGCCCGGGAGGCCGGACGCAAGGGGGGGATGGTCAGCGGGGGCCGCAGGCGCGCGCGCGAAGGGGCGACGCCCAACCCAACCGTCGAGCGCGAGGGCGAGGGCGGGGGCGGGTCCGGATCGATGACCGGCGGGTCCGAGGGCTCGAACGCCCCGGCCGGTCACGGCGCGTAAAGGGGGACGCGCCCCGCGGCGCTGATAGACTGAGTGAGGTGGACGCCAACGATTGGTCGAGGCCGACCCCGGTAGAAGAGGTGGAGCCCGCGGACGGGTCGGAGCCGAACGGCCTGGTGGCGCTGGGCGGGCGTCTCGACTTCGAGACCCTGGTGACGGCGTACCGGGCCGGTATCTTCCCCTGGTCGTCCGACCCGGTGCTCACCTGGTGGTCGCCCGATCCGCGCGCCATCTTCGACCTCGACGGATGGCGCGCCCATCGGAGCGTCGAGCGCGCAGGACGGCGCGCCGGATGGCGTTTCACCGTCGACGCGGCGTTCGAAGAGGTCATGCGCGCCTGCGCCGAGACGGGCGGTGATCGCCCCGCGACCTGGATCACCGGCGATTTCGTGCGGGCATACGGGGAGCTGCACCGCCGCGGGCTGGCGCACAGCGTGGAGGTCTGGGAGGGGGAGGCGCTGGTCGGCGGTCTCTACGGCGTCTCGCTGGGGGGATTTTTCGGCGGCGAGTCGATGTTTCATCGCCGCACCGATGCCTCGAAAGCCGCCGTCGGCCACCTCATCGCGCGGCTGCGCGCCAGCGGGTTCTCGTTGCTCGACGCCCAGGTCCCCACGCCGCACCTGGCCCGTCTCGGAGCGGTCGCCATCCCGCGCGCCGACTACCTGGCCCGCCTCAAGCGGGCGCTCCGGCAGCCGGTGCGGCTCACCTAGAGAGCTTGGCGGATTCGGCTTCGGCGGATTCGGCGGATTCGGCTCGCGCGGCGCCCGCGCCCTGGTCGACGCAGACGCGGTTGCGGCCCCCCCGCTTGGCGGCGTACATCGCCTCGTCGGCGCGCGCCACCAGATCGCCCGAGGCGCTCATGCCGGGGCCAGGCGCGCGCGCCACGCCGACGCTGATGGTCACCGGGAGGCTCGTCGTCTCGAACTTGAAGGGATGCCCCTCGACGGCGGCGCGCAGCCGCTGCGACAGAGCGGCGGCCGCCTCCAGCTCGAGGCCGCGGGCGACGATGGCGAACTCTTCACCGCCGTAGCGGGCGAAGGTCTCCTCCTCCCCCAGCATGCTCATGACCAGCGTCGCCAGCTGCGCCAGCACCTGATCCCCCGCCTGGTGGCCGTGGGCGTCGTTGATCTTCTTGAAGTGGTCGATATCCAGGAAGATCAACGACAGCGGCGTGCTGTGCCGGACGGCGTACTGGAACTCGCTCTCAATCCGGTCGGTGAAGTAGCGCTTGTTGAAGGCGCGGGTCAACCCGTCGCGCAGCGCGGACTCCGACATCTGACGCTGGAACATCTCGTCCAGCTTGTCCTGGTAGCTGAACTTCAGGATGGTCGTCGAGCCGATCAGGATCTTGTCCCCCTCGGTCAGAGGCTGCCGATCGACGCGCACGCCGTTGCAGTAGGTGCCGTTGGTCGACCCCAGATCCTCGAGCATGATCCGCACCCCGTCCTTGAAGAGGCGCGCGTGCTCGCGCGAGATCCCGTCGTCGACCAGGCGGACGTCGACCTTGTCGCCGCGGCCGATCACCAGCTGATCCTTCTCCAGCCGGTGCATCTCGCCCACGTTCGAACCGGATTTTCGCTAATGGAAAGCAAACAAAGCAATTAACGAAGAGCTAAAATACGCTACAATACACACTCTTTGCGTATGCTCTTCTCCAAAAGAGACAGTCGTGCCCTATTTCTGCCTCACAACCATATATCCCAATCATCGATCGATGTTCAGTTGTTATCGATTTGTTTTTAACTCATCATTAACAGCACGCCTATATGCTTTACCAATTTGTTTTATTATCTATCTTATTTGTAGTTAATATTAATTACGATGCTGTAATCAAGAGATGGAATTATTTTCTTCCATGCGCTTATCGTCCACACACACATACACTCAGTCTATTCCGGAAACACTATACGACAGTTCGTAAATGACCCATGCATTTCATTGCAAATACCTAGTGTACAATTATATGTTACACATCGATAAATAATACGTTTAGTATTTAAATGTTTCTAGTTCTGTAAAAGTAATATTTTTATAAATAGAAGCGAACGTTCAACGCCGCTTCGGCGGTCGTCTATCAAAGTTATCAATAATAGTTTGAACGCATCTATGAACCTCCTCATACTACTATATATAAACGCCTTTTTATAAACACATTTCTATCATGACTGCTAGAATGACGGCGGCGCCAGTAGTGCTAGTTTCTTGGTTGAGTCCGTCATAAGTTGCAATGAAATATCGCTGTGGTGTTTTGTAAATTTTTCGAGTATGTCAAAATTTTGTTTCATGTCAACAACGATCGATTGCCGTTTTGATGATTTCTATTAATACAAAGGTATTAGAACGATGCTTTTAGAAAGCATGCTAATTTTCGTCTCGCAATTTATGGCACAAACACATAATAATCAGTAGAGGATTTAGTGTGTGGCAAACTAGGCAATTTCTTGCTATTACATGTATATTACATTTGCGACTTACATTGAGATTCGATACGGCCAACGTTAGTTCGATGATGAAATCCTGCAAACATTTCCAATCGTCAATCATCAATGACAAAACGGCGTCAAACGCATTAAGCCGATCAATAATTGAATCGTAATCGAATAAATCAATCGGCGGAAATGCTCGTTTACGTTCAATTTCTTTCGCTTCCGACTGCAGTTGGTGCAATTTTGATTGTTCACTTGTCACATCGATATTCTCGTTTGGATTTTGTTGTATCTGATTTTCAAGTTCACCGATGTGTCGGCGCAATAGTTTTGCTTCTTTTTCGTAATCGGCTAACGTTTGTCGCAACTCGTCGATGTCCGTTTCACGTCGTTTGCATTCTCGCCTTTGTTCGTCGTGTAGTTTTGTCGACTTGTCAATCTTCGCAATCGTCATTGCAAGTGTTTTCGTGACAATTAGCTGTGCGGGACTAATTGTCAAATTACGATAGCGATCGATAGTTTCATGTGGAAGCATCGATTGCAAAGACTCGATTGCTTCGTTGAATTTTTTCGTAATATCCGCATTTGGATCATGCGCAATTGCCACCGAACACTTACTTAATTGCGTATTGATCATTTCAAGTCTGATCTTTGTCTCATGCATTTGTTTCAATTCTACTGTAATCGACTGCAAATCGTTCAACAATCTCGAATACTTGTCCTGTTTTCGAACGAGTTGATCCGTTCGCAATCGATGCCTCTCTTCAACGGTTGATAGTTTCGTGTTTGTCTTCATTAGTTTTTCGTTTAGTTGATCGTACTTCTGTCCTTTCTCTATGCGCTTTGTAGTCAATTTTATTTCTATATCAATCACTTTTTGCCTTGTTTCAATTGTCTTGCTCCAAAATCGACTTTCCTTAGTTTCATTGAAAAGTTTTCGCTTATCGATTATTTCGTTCGTTATTCCGCGCAAAATCTACACATTGTAGGTTGACGAGAAACTAGTTTAGAACTCAATAAATATGATCGGATATGATAGTTTACAATTTTTAGCGAACAAATCAACGCACCGACAAAATTTGTCCCAAATCCTTGACGACTTTTGCAACGCCAGCATGACTTGTTGCCATCTGTTTCTTGGCATTGATCAATAAATAGGCAATTTTATTTTGATGCAATAAATCGATCTAAATGTTTTAGATATTACATTTCGGAATTCATTTTTTTTCAAATTTACATTTTCTTGTCGTTCGCTCAATAGGTTGAGTATCGCCATTTTTATTGCATTCATTAACGAAGGTAGTATTATCATTTTTTTAACTGTAACATGTTTAAAATGTTGCGCAATCTATAATAAGATTTTTAGATATAAAATTTTTAAGATAAAAGATTAAGATATAATAAGATTTCTAGGTATAAGCTGATCGAATCTTAGCAATGCGAATAATGGCGATATGATGCTGAATGGCATAACCAGCTAGTATCAACCAAAAAACAAACCGTAAAAGTTATTGCTTGTAATGTCGTCGGTTCGTCCATTTTGACACCATAAATCGAAGTCGAAAATGATACCTCGAACGAATTTGTCGCAACGGCGTTCAGTTTTTCAAGCTCCAATACAAATGATTGAAAATGATTACCAAAATTTTTCAATCGTTTGACCATATTCTGAATGCATGCCGTTAAGGTATTTACTGTAACATAATGACGGTGCCGAATTTCATTTTATAGCATGCCATTTGGACATTTTCTCATCGCAACCATACAAAAGTTCAAAGAGATTCGCACAGACCGGGGAATCGAACCCCAGATTAACAGTTTCGTACTCCGGGATGCTAATTGCAATCACACATTAGCTAACGCGCTGCCGCTATAGACGGCCGTTAATTATCACACCTTATCTTCACGGTACTTGACCGATAGGTCACATTACTAAGTATTTGACAGTCGAAAGTCTCACTGCTCCAATGCTTTTAGCGACGCTCCGTTTCGATATAAAGGCCTCATCATGATAACAAATAATAGCACGACACACAACCTCATTTTTTCCGCCGTTTCCATACATCGTTTCTCGGTGTGAGTCGAATGCGTGCTTGTTTGGTCGTGTAAATGCACTAGTGCCATCTGATTCTTTGTCATTTATATAATCGTCATTCCCAACATTACTTTCGGTTTCAGTCAATCCAGTACCACCAGAATGTTCAATGCCAACAGTTGTATTAACATCTACGCTAGGAGCACCACTCATGCCAAGCATTTCAGCTGCAATAGTTCCGTTGTTATTGCCATTTGCGATAGTGTCACTAGAGTCATTTCCACTCGTAACAACGGGATCAATGTGAGTACCAGGTATGTCTTTGATATTTGTTTTAGTTCTCCCCGCGCAGTTGTCATTACCATCGATTGTAATGCCAACCGTGCCATTGCCGTTCGTGCCCGTGCCATTATCAACGGATCCATTTGCATTATTTGAATTGACGTCAGGGTCGCTCGTAACTTGTCCATCAGCAAATGATGTACCTCCAATGATTCCGCCCTCTGATAAAGGTGTGCATTGGTGAAGTTCGTCCTTACCACAAGCGCCATTGCCTTGAGTTTTAATGCCGCTTGTGTCGTCGTCGCAGGCTAAGTCGTTATCGTCAATGCCATTGACTGATGAATTTGGTGGTTTGTTATGCGATATCTTGAAACTATCGGTTGATATCTGAACAAATTCGATGGTTGCGAATTCTTTGAAATTTATTGCTACTTTTTCAATTATGGCTGTGTCGTTAAGCGCTGCAAATACGATTTCATTAAATATTTGTACGCTTTTGTCGATATATGTTCCAAACTTTATTAATCGAAATAACTCAAATCGACATTTATCGAATCGAATGTTGAATGATTTTGCTGATTTTTCATCGCCAACAGCTATTATATTCGCTTCACTAGGTTCGAATATTCCATCACTTATCTCGATATCGATATCATTTTCGACATGCATGAACCGCAGATCGATAGGTTCATCGGCTAACTTGATATCGTTAAGATTGATATGAACACGACGAATCCTTGGTGCTTTTTGTAGGATTCTGCTTATGAACTGCCAATATGTTTTGCCGAATGATTTGTTATCCGCGTTGGCGATGCGCGCATGCCAACTGAACGTTGATAAGTTTTCTAGTTTCGGCAGATTAGCCCAAATACAATTTTGTATCAATGGATCCAAATCTAATTTTCGGGCGAAATCAGGATGTGTGAGTTGGATGTCGAGTTGACTGCAGCCGGAAAACAATGACACAATCAAAACAGACGTCTTATAAGTGTCGCTCGAGAATCGTGTCGCATTCGAGAACGGTTCGCAATTTTCGTCACGGATTACGAGTTCACCGGCGTACTGTGCCATGGTCACACGTTCAAAACTAGTCGCATTGTCGTCAACGCTGACTATTGTGTTGTCGGCAATTCCGAATGCAATTCGTCGAAATCGGTCGGCATTCGTGTCGACAAATGTGGCAAACGAACGCAGCCGATCGTATGCGAATTGGCAATTGGTGAATTTGATTGTCGAAATCGTTCGTGTTCCATCGATGCGCAACACATTCGATAGGTTATGCTCAAAGATCGCATCGACTATCGTTACGTTGACGAGTTTATCGGCGGGGAGAAAATTCAAATCAATCTCTTTGTGTATTGATTTATTAGCGAAATCTATCGATACATTGCACAGTTTTGCACATTTTTCGGCTATTTTGCTGATGAAATTGTTGTATGTTTCGCCAATGCTTGTCGTTGTACCATCAATTGTCATCACGTCGAAACGGAGATCGGTTAAATTTGATAATTCGGACGAGTATCGAATCGAGTCGACGCAACGCATTTCATCCATGTTTTGCGTCGGAAACAATCGTAACGAAAGCGATGTAATAGCGGGAAATGCGCGAATAATTGAAGCGATATCCTTAATCGTTTCGTTTCGTAAACTCGATTCGCCAATGTCGACGCTTGTGACGTGTTGGTAAAGTGCAAGTTTGCCAGCGTATTGCGAAAAGCGGACATTCTCAAGCCGTTTTGACGCATTCGCATCGCGAACATCGGCCGTTTGATTGTCGACGTCGAATGCGATCGACGCGAAGCGTTCAGCATTTGCGTCGACATATTTTGCAAATGCTAACAATCGATCGTACGCGAATTGACAGCTACCGAAATGGATCGAAATTGACTTTGCATCGTCGATGCGAATCATATTCGATTGGTTTTTCGTAAATTTTCCATTCTCTACGATCAGTTCAATATGATCGACGTTCGTACGAATGACGAGCATTTCGTGGATTGATATTTTGCGTAAGTTGATTGTTATTTCGTCGATATGTTTGCAGACTGTTAATATTTTATTTATATATTCGAGTTGTGCTCGACTTTCGTCGCCGTCCTTCGATGCAACGTCAAAATGTAGCCGTTTTGCGTTTTGCAAAAAGTGGCCTGCCGACTGCAAAATGGTTTCGTCTGCTCGCTGCGTCAGCAATATTTCGCAAAACAATTTTGACATTTCGTCTGCGCACTGATTGTTCGCACCTTGCAATCGTTCGCGCAACATCCACAAACTCTTTCCTCGTTCGTATATGCGACCGTTTTTTTTGTTGAACTCAACTGCCCATTTCGCCATAAATAGCGCCGCAAAGTAGTCATGCAACGATGCGGATGCAAAACAATATTTCTTTTCATCGCAAAATAACAGTCCGATTTCGACGAATGTTTCGAGCATGTTAACATTTGCTTGTATTGCATTCATTTGAGTTTGATCGAAAATATAGGTTTTCTTTGCCGAATCGGCCAAACACCACCAACTGACATAGGCTAGGCGCTTTATTTGCTCAAAGTCCGGCCACTCGTCTGCCGCATCTTGCCCCGCATATTTTCGTATCATTCCCTTAATGCTCCATAATGGTTTCGTTTTCGAACGTATTTGCTTCAAAGTGTTTTCGTCCAATTTTTTTATCATCCAACCGACGACCTTTTCGTACACTTCTGTTCGTGTACCCTTCTTCAGTTGTTTATGAACGATGCATATCATTGTTAGCATCAGTGGTGTTGCCGCCATCTCTTGATATGCCCAGTTGTGTTCGAATTTCGACCACACTTTTGCAATCTTTTTTGCCTTCTTGTCGTTCGCGTTTGCAAAGTGTGCGTCGATGTATGGTATTTGTCGATCGTGATCGAATCCGACAATGTTAACAAATGTGGCATTCGCTCTGCCATTTATCTCAATCGTCGGCCGCCGCGTCACAATGAGATAAAGATTGAGCTTTTCAATGATGCCACGACTATTCAATGCTTGAAACAACTGTTCGCACTGATCGTCAACTGCCGCGTCGTATCCATCGAGGATGATAAGTGCTTTGCACTTTTCGTACAGCATCGGCTCCCTGATCGACTCGCAAATCGTCTTTTCGACACCAATTTTTGCCATTCCGTCGCATACCATATCGATTATTGATTGGTGGGGTTTATATGAAGTCGAACGGAATTCAGCCAATAGAACGATATCGTATGTGTTCCATTTATCAATTGACGATGCCCAATCGAATGCAATTTTTTGTGTCATAATTGTTTTTCCGACACCAGGATCACCTGCAATTCAAATAATTAATTTCAACCTAAAACATCGTTTTTTGGATAATACGTAAATTTTCGATCCCACTACTATAAATGATGTAACTTTGTAAGCATGAAAGTGATGGTGCATTACTTTACCTTAGTCTCGTTCCCACCAGGGAAGTATGAACATGAAAGTAAAGAGTGTGGAAAGATTGAGTTAGCGGTGAAATTTGTAAAAAGTCGGGTGCCAAGTGTGAAAAGTTTGAGTTTTTATAATCGATATTAAGAATAACTGGTGCCGATAGTGCCTAGAGACGTTACGAATTTATAATGCCGCCCTTGATCGTACCTGTAATCACGATTAATCGAGTTTTTTCTAATCCATCTAGAATCAAATCGAGTACATCTCTGCTGTCGTTTCCAACCTTTGCTTTAATCGAAATCCAATGATTCATATCAAAAGGAACTAGCGAGCTGGAGTTTAACGGATAATACGATAGAAATTGAGTTCTATAAAATTGTTGAATTGTCACCGCCGCAGTAAATATTAGCGAGTCAACGGACGACGGTTTCGTCGATTCTTCGCCGTAAATGTGAGTTGATTGATCGATGTGAATAGATTGGTTGAAGTTGTTTGTTTGACTTCCAATCTGTATGCCACCGATATTATCACCAATTACGGCGCCGGTCGCTTCTCGAATGTCATATTTCGAAGAAGAAGCTGCGGTTGGTGGTGGTGATGGTGGTGGTGCTGCCGGTGGTGTTTGATGTGGCGTTGGTGTTAGTTCTGGTAGCGGTGGTGTCGCCGGTTGTGTTGCCAGTGGTGTTGCTGTTGTCACTGTCGTTGGCGTTGGCGTCTGCGTTGGTGGTGTTAGTGGTGTTGGTGATGTTGGTGGTGTTGGTAGTGTTGGTGGTGTTGATGGTGTTGGCGATATTGGCGATGTTGGTGATGATGTTGGTGCTGGTGTCGATGTTGGTGCTGATGTTGGTGGTGGTGTCGATGTTGATGCTGATGTTGGTGCTGGTGATTGTTGTGGTTGCGTAGAAGTTGGCGAAAATACTGGCGAAAATGTCAGCTCATACGACGGGGTGAGTGATTGTGGCAATTGTGTTTCGTTTGCTTCTGTAGGTGGTTGTGTATTGGAAGTTGGTGTAGACGCTATTGATGGCGAACTTTCGACCATAGTTGGTAGTGATGTTGGTATCATTGTAGGGTCAATTGTTGGTTTTGTTTGTGGTGTAGTTGACGGTGCTGCTGGAGATGGTGTTCGTTGAGGAGGCGTACTTATTGACGGTTGTCGAGAAATTGGCGGAAACAGTTGTTCACGCGTGTAGAATTTCAATTTTTCCATCCAATCAAGTACTTTTTGTTTTTCGTCCTGATTTAATTTAGTAAAATCGGTATGCGAAATAGTGCTTCGAAGCGAAACATTGGGTCGATTATTACCGAAAAGTATTATTTCGACAAACACGTTTCCTATTCCTTCGAGATACGGATCAAGTCGATCTCGATTCCACGCTATTTTTGCATTCTTTTTTCGAATGCACTTTCCCAATTTATCCAACAAACATTGTAAATATATGTGAACTTGTAATTTCTTTAGGTTTTTGTCGAAAAGCAATAGTTGATATATATCGCAGAAATATGCCATTCGCAGCGCAGACAGTCGATAATAGAAACTAATGTTCTTTTTGTCATTCCAACAGATTATAAATCCGTCATATGCTTTTTTGAAATTTGGAATTTGATCGCTTATCGTCTGACATTTTGTTAACTTTTCGATTTCGTCCAATTCAAGCATTTTTAGACCGTTTATGAATGTTTTAAAAGGTTTTTCTTGTCGATCGTCCATATCATCGTCGGCTGCATTTTGCCCTCGACGGTTGTCAGTTTGATTGTCGTCTTCTCGGGAAGACATTTGAGCTCCGATTGATTCGAGTGAATAGATAAAGACGTCGATGGCAGTTTTCATCGTTTCTGCACTGTGTTCATTGTTTCGCATTTCGCCTTTGATCTAGATAACATATTATGCAGTCAAACGAAATAGTTGATTAATTTTATTAGTGCTCCGCGTAATCATTATCCGAGTCAATACGATTATAATAGAGCGGTTTTTCAAACAAGAAAAAAGCTGTGGTTTCACTAGTCTAGAAAGGAACATTTTTTTCGATGCAATGGTGATTACGACCGATTTGGTATGCTAGTAAGTAAGGTAATTTATTTTTTTGCGTTTTATTCTTTTGGAATGTCTTTTTACAGAGGGTAAGATCTCGTTGGCCTGTGCCTGAATCCATGGAATTAGCGGCTGGTAGTATAAACAAACGAAATTAGGGATTTCGGCCGACATAGTCGTTTTTTTAATATTAGCAATTATCTTACGATTTTTCTTAAAAGTTCCTGCGGTAGTGCGTGAGAATTTGTTTGTATCACTTTTCCATACATCCACGTCAACATTGCATGTTGCAAGAAATCCGGAACTCTAGCGATATCCATACCCTAAGAAAATGGCAACAATTAAAGTGTTCACAAGTTGAAGAAAATGATGCCATCGTTTGGTGATAGAACGGTAATCTATTCTAACCGCAGAAGGTAATAAAACCAATTGGTATAAAACATATAGGCGTGCCGTTAATGATGAGTTAAACACAAATCGATAACAACTGAACATCGATCGATGGTCGAATACATAGTTTTCGCAAGGTAAAGAAGGCACAACTATATCACTCGAGAATATCATGTGGAACATGCATAGTTGTTGCGTATTTTAGTTCTTTAGTTCTTTAATTACTTTGTTTGCTTCGACATTAAAGCCATACGGTTTAGTAGTCGACTTCTCATTGACGTCAACAGTTTACATTATCATCTACTCTCCGCACATCTGTCGACTCCTATTTTAATCGTATATATAACACATATATAAGCTGTACCAATGATTTGAAAATTGTAGTTTTTCAATAGAAATACAGTAACTTTTCTTTTTTTCTTTTGAACATCAAAACTGTTTCGATAAAAAATAAAATGAGCGACAACAACAATATCATACGATGAATGAATACATATCACATAGAGTTATGCGAAGCTGTGACTCGTCGCACACAATGAAGTGTACATTACTTACAGTAGCAGTCTAAGGAGTAGAGAACATTAGCCCAGTGGGCGTAGTGATTAGTATTTCGGAGGAGGATGCTGGCGATCCGGTTCGATTGCCCGACTCGAGTGCGGACCTATTTTAGAATGGCTCCAGCCTTGCTGACTGCTGCAGGTCACATTTTAATAGTGTGTGTGTAGTTTGTATACTTTAAACCACAAACTCTTCGTAAGTTTTGTACCTCGAATATAAAGTTTTAACGGCCAAATGTATCAATAAATAATTCCCCGAAGCTTTCCACTTTCGATTGTTTCCGAAAAACTTTTCCCCCCGAAAGTTTTGTCCCCTTAGTTCGTACTTTTCGAAATAAAGCAAGCAATCAAAACATTTACGACCATTGATTTAAACAAAGACCATTGACTCATAAGGCAAACGATAGTTGTTTTCTTGTTTGCCAATTTGCGTGCCGGCGTGATTATCTCCGATTACACAACCGGTCGCATTTTGAATGTTGTATTTCGAAGCAGTCGTGAGAATTGTCATCGCAGGCATTGTTGTTATTGGTGGTGGCATTGTGCGAGTGGTTGCTGACGATATTTGTAGTTCGCTGTCGATTTGATGAAGGAGCTGACGGCCGTGAGGTTTAGATGCTTGCTGGCGGAGATGTATTGTTGTACGTTGCGTAGTGGGAGTTGCCGTCGTTTGCGTTATTTTCAGTGAAAGTGATGGTAGCGTTATTATGGTTGCCAATCGATTCGATTCCTCCTCGTCGTCTAGTTCATAGTATTCGATCACCGTCGACAGTTCACGAATTTTGATAACGACTTCATTCATTGATGGACGCAGATTTTTGTCCATATGCCAACAACTGTAAATAAGCAACAAAAATGTTCGTCTGGCATGTCAACGGAGTGTACATTCCTTCAATGAACTAACCTTTGAATCAAATGTTTCAACTTCGGTACAATTGAATCGTTAATTGGCGGTCGTAATCGATCGTTGCTCGCGAATGCATATATCAGTTGAACATCGCTGATACCTTCGTACGGTAGCCGACGTGTAAAAATTTCCCATAACGTAATACCAAAACTATATACATCGCATGATTTGTCGTATTGTTCACCGCGAAGCACTTCGGGTGCCATGTAAAGTAGTGTTCCAATTTCTGTACTCGGCAACGTATTCGCATTTGTGCCCAGCTTTCGAGATGTGCCAAAGTCGCCAATTTTTGCCAGTTTACGTGAGCATTTTAATAGTATACTAAAAGAAGCGATAATTATGTCAAATTTATCTAACAATTTTAACTTGTCCGGTTTGATGTCGCGATGAACGTATTTATTCGAATGTAAGAATTCGATTCCCGATGCAATTTGATATGCCCAATGATTGTGTCTTCGTAAGATATGTATATTTTGTGATCATTGATTGCTTAAAAATACATATATGTTTATAAACAATTCTTAATCGGACAACTTTTATGCAACGATCCATCTTCCATCAGTTCCAACACGATGCACGGTACTAACGTTTCCGTGATTAAAGATTTGCCTTCTCTTTCCCAACATCGATTGATGCCAACCATACCAGTACCAAAAACTTCAACAATCGACGGATGTTTTAATTTGGACAAAATATTTGCCTATATATCCAGTGTATTTTCAGAATTGGGATATTCAATTCTCGCTTACTTCGTTTTCAAGATCTTCTTCATATTTAGTGTCATTGCTAATCTTAATCGCAACTATTTTTTCATCACAAATTCCACTCCAAACGGTACCGAAATTGCCAGTGTCGATTATATTCTTCAACGCTAGTTGGGTCGGCGAAAATATTTGGCAATCTACCAGGAAATAGAAAATTAACTTCCTTCAAACCTCGCGCTACATTTAACCTTTTATCAAGTTATCGATTTGATCTGTATTCCAATGTGTATCGTCCACAATTTCAGAGGCAATATTTTCGATTGCTTGATTTGTAAATTCATTATCCATGCCAAAATAGAAAAAGCTGGGAAAAAGATGTTTACAAAGTTAAACTATTTATAGCTAAATAACGATGTAATTGCAAACTAGAGCGCGCGCAAGAATGAACATTTTTGATAAGAAAGATGAGGGGGGGGGGAGCGGTACGTATGTTCGAACCGAAGAGAAAATGGACTGATAATATGTTGACTGGTAATTATTTTATACAAACGACTTGATATTTAGAAAAAAATTCTATTGGTGTAGTTATAAACAGTAATGTAGTTAACAACGGAACCATATCGAGTGACAAACCAGTGTGCAACTTTTTTATTTCCTTAGAATGATAACTGACATCGAAATAAAGTCAAATAATTGATGAGCCGATCCTTCTATTAATACAGAAATTCTGTCTGTCTGCACAGTTGAGGTTCGACAACAGATGAGTGCAAGAAAAAAATGTTTCTTTTTATCGCGCTCGTGTCTAAGCAGAGTTGTAGCGCAGGTCGGATTGAGTAACTTTTAAAAGTTTTGTTGACTATTTCCATTGATTTTCAAAAAATATATCATCGATTTTCGAAAATCTGAAAAATGACTTTTCTTTAATGACGCGAGCCGCGTTGATACGTGCCTCACTGCACTCACATAGATTGTCGTCTTTATTATTTTCTCTTTTCAAAATACAATTTTATAATTATGATCTTAAGGCTGGCCAAGCCAGCCAGTGGCCCTCCGCAGGAATTAGTTGGGCGAAGAAAAAAGAGCTAGCTGGGCAGTTGAACAGAATAACAATGACGGGACGTTTACTGTGCCGTCAAACAAATCCTAGCACTAAGTGTAACTGGTTTCGACGTAGCATCACGTTTCTCATCGTGGCGACCGATGAGATTTGGACGAATGTCTACGTCGATATTCACTTTAACTTCAATTTCTGCTTTTTTAATTTTGAAAATCTGATTTTCTACGCATTTGTTTCATAAAAATTAGATTAAGTAAAGACTTGTTCACATG
>CAVRRT010000151.1:0-20466 GCA_963723305.1 uncultured Pseudomonadota bacterium | reverse complement strand
ACGACGACGGAGGACCCCTTCGTGCTCCTGCACCGGTCCGACGGTGGCCGCGACGTGATGATCTACGAACGGCGCATCGACTACCGTTGCCTCTCAGGAGAGCGAGGCCCGTCCAGCCACGGTAACTTCCAGCGTCTGATAGCGCGCCTCCGGGCGCACTTTCCGCGCGCAGCGTTCGACGATCGGGTTCTGCGGCCGGGGCTGGTCAGCCGCCTCGGCGCCATCTCCGGCAATCCGGTCGACCTGGCGCTGCAGCTGGTGCTGCTGACGCGACTGCGCGATGTTGGCCGAGCTCCTGGAACCTGAGCCCTGGCTCGCGAAACCCCCGGTCCGTCCTTTCATCGGCGGGGATCTGGTCGTTCAACCGGGCTCGTCAGGGGCCCGTGTTTCCCGACTTGCCGCTGAACGTCCACGGTTCCGTGGCCTTGACCGTCACCAGCGGTGTGGCGAGAACGAACTTCTTTCCGTTTCGGACCCCATGGACGTGAACCAGCTCCCCCACCTGGAGGGGCTTCTCGACTTTTCCGCTCTTCAAGCGCGGGTCGAATCTTTCAGCCCGGCGCGCGGAGCGTGGTGCAGGAGGCGGGATCGCCGCTCTCCATGCCGACCGTGAACCAGTGCTGGCGCTGGGCCGAGCTGCCGTGGGTGAAGGTCTCCGGGTTCACCCGGCCGAGGGCCTGCTTCTGGATCCGGTCGTCGCCGATCGCGGCGGCGGCGTCGAGCGCCTGGGCGATCTCGTCGCGGCTCACCTTGCCGGCCGCGTAGGCGGCGTGGCCCCAGACGCCGGCGTAACAGTCGGCCTGCAGCTCGAGCCGGACCGAGAGGGCGCCGCGCGCCTCGGGGTGCTCCTGCTGGGCGCGCCGCATCTGACGTTCGGTGCCGACCAGGTCCTGCACGCGGTGGCCGTACTCGTGCGCGATCACGTACGCTTGCGCGAAGTCGCCGCCGTGGGCGTGGAACCGCCGCTGGAGCTCGTCGAAGAAGCCGAGGTCCAGGTAGACCCGGCCGTCCTCCGGGCAATAGAAGGGGCCGGTCTGGGCACTGGCGACGCCACAGCCGCTGGAGGTCGCCTCGGTGAACAGCACCAGCCGCGCCGGGCGATAGGTCTCGCCGGCGGAGGCGAGCTGGCGGCGCCAGAAGGCTTGCACGTTGCTCTCCACGCAGACCGTGAACTTGGCCGGATCGTTCGCCGAGTTGACGCCGGCGCAGCTTCCGCCCAGGTGCTCGTGCGATTCGGGCGGTAGGGGGCGCTCCACGTTGCGCTGGCCCTGCTCCATCACCCGCTCGACCACCGACGCGGTGGGGCTGCCGTTGCTCGCCAGGAAGTGGACCGCCAGGTAAATGATCGTGCCGGCCAGGCCCAGGCCCCCGAAGCCCATCCCTGCCCCGCCGCCGGGAAACCGCGCGCCCCGGCGATCCTCGACCTCCGACTCGTCGGCCCGATCCTCATCGTCGAACTTCACGCTGGGCTGGAGCTTACTTGGTCGCCGGCGTCCGGCACGAAATTCGGCGCGGGGACTGGCGTCAGCCGGGCGACTGCAGCGAAAGGATGGCGCCGCCGATGCGCTCTTGCCAGAACAGCCGTTCGTCCGCGCGGTGCGTGACCATCAGCAGCGTGCTCCTCTGCTGAGTGCACAGCGACGCGACGAGCTCGAGCGCGCGGACGCGGTTCTCTGCGTCGAGGCCGGAGGTCGGCTCGTCCATGACCACCAGCGGCGGCACCTTGATGGCCGCGCGGGCGATCAGCACCAGGCGCTGTTGGCCGAATGACAGCTCGCGGAACGCGGCGCTGGGCGCGATGCCCAGCTCGAGCCAGGCCAGCCAGGCCATCGCCCGCGCGCGGTGGCCGGGCTCCGGTTTTTGGTACACGCCGATGCTGTCGAAGAGGCCGCTCAGCAGCACCTCCTCCACGCTTCCGCCCACCCGGTAGTCGCGGTGCAAACGCGCCGAAACGACCCCGATGTTCTTCTTGATGTCCCACACCGTCTCGCCGCTGCCGCGCCGCCTGCCGAACAGATGCAGGTCGTTGCTGTAGGCCTGCGGGTGATCGCCGGTGATCATCTCGAGCAAGCTCGACTTGCCCGAGCCGTTGGGGCCTTCGATCAACGTGTGCTGCCCCGCGGAGACGCTGAAATCGAGCTCGGCGAACACGACCTGCTCACCGTGGCGGACACAGCCGCCAACCAGCCGCACCAGCGGCACGCCGGGGTCGAGCGGCTCGTACCAGCTGTCCAGCTCCACCGGCGGTGGCCTTCGGCGAGGCGCCTGGTCCGGGGCGCGCGCCCGAAACGCCTGCGGCGTGCCGCGGAAGATCGGCCGCCGGTCGGCGATGACCACCACCTCCCGCAGCGCCTCGGGTGGAAACGGCAGCTCGCGGGCGCCGAACGTTCCCACCACCAGCACCGGCAGACACTCCGCCACCTGAACGATGGCCTGTCCCAACTCCAGGCAGGCGGCTCGGTCGAGGCCCTCGAACGGATCGTCGAGGATCAGCAGCGGGGGGGCGCGGAGCACGGCCTCCAGCAGCAACACCTTGCGCGCCTCGCCGGTGGAGAGCAGCCGATAGCCCCGCTCCCACAGGGGCTCCAGCCGAAACGCCGCAAAGAGCGGATGGGTTCGGCCCGGCTCTCCCAGCAGCTGGCGCACCGTGCTGCTGGTGTCGACGCCCTGCTTGAAGTTGCTCTCGTCCGCCGCCAGCTGCGCCTCGTAGAAGGCCTGCTGCGATTCGGCCGAGAGCAGCCGCGATCCCGCCACGCGCGCCCCGAGAGCGCGCGCGGCCGTCGATTTGCCCGACCCGTTGCGGCCGGTGACCAGGGTCAGCCCGGGCCCGGAGAGCGCCAGATCGAAAAGCTCGTCAGCGGCTGCGCGGCCCTGCTCAGCCACCGACGGAGATCTGCTTCATCGCCGTCATGTGCCCGCGCAGCGTCGCGCCGACCTTCTCGACCGGGTGGCTCTCGATGGCCTGGTTCACGGCCAGCAGCCGGCGGTTATCCACCTGCTGGCTCCCGGGCGCGAAGGCCTTGCCGACGACGTCGGTCGACTGCCTGCTCATGAAGTCCTTCAGCAGCGGCACGGCGGCGTGGCTGAACAGGTAGCAGCCGTACTCGGCGGTGTCGCTGATGACCTTGTTCATCTCGTACAGCTTCTTGCGCGAGATCAGGTTGGCGATGAGGGGAACCTCGTGCAGCGACTCGTAGTAGGCCGACTCGGGCTTCATGCCCACCTCGACCATGCACTCGAACGCCAGCTCCACGCCGGCCTTGACCATGGCGACCATCAACACCGCGTGATCGAAGTATTCCTGCTCGCTGATCTTGACCGAGCCCGCGGGTGTCTGTTCAAACGCCGTGTCGTTGGTGGCGGCGCGCCAGCCGAGCAAATTCACGTCCCCGGCGTCCCAGTCCTTCATCATGTTCGTGCTGAAGACGCCGGTGATGATGTCGTCCTGATGCTTCTTGTAGAGCGAGCGCATCAGGCCGCGCAGCTCGTCGGCCAGCTCGAAGGCCTTGAGCTTGGCGGGATTGCTCAGACGATCCATCATCAGTGTGAGGCCGCCCTGCTTGAGCGCCTCGGTGATGGTCTCCCAGCCGAACTGAACCAGCTTGCTGGCGTAGCCGCGATCGATGCCCTGGGCCACCATGCGATCGAAGCAGAGGATCGATCCGGTCTGCAGCATGCCGCAGAGGATGGTCTGTTCGCCCATCAGGTCGCTCTTCACCTCGGCGACGAAGCTCGATTCGAGGACCCCCGCTCGATCGCCTCCAGTCGCCGCCGCGTAGGCCTTGGCGATCTCCAGGCCGTCGCCGTTCGGATCGTTTTCCTGGTGCACCGCGATCAGGGTCGGCACGCCGAAGCCGCGCTTGTACTCCTCGCGCACCTCGGTGCCAGGGCACTTGGGCGCCACCATCACGACCGTCAAATCCTTGCGGATCTGCTGCCCCTCTTCGACGACGTTGAAGCCGTGGCTGTAGGCGAGGCAGGCCCCCTTCTTCATCAGCGGCATCACCTTCTGCACCACGTCGGCGTGCTGCTTGTCGGGAGCCAGGTTGCAGACCAGGTCCGCGCCGGAGATGAGCTGCTGGTAGGTGCCCACCTTGAAGCCGTTGCCGGTGGCGTTGGTGAAGCTCACCCGCTTCTGCTCGATGGCGTCCGCGCGCAGCGCATAGCTGACGTCGAGGCCCGAGTCGCGCATGTTGAGCCCCTGGTTGAGGCCCTGCGCGCCGCAGCCGACGATGACCACCTTCTTGCCTCGCAGCTTCTCGATGCCGTTGAACTCCCCGCGATCCATGAAGCGGCAGCGGCCGAGCTGATCCAGTTTCTGCGCCATGGTGAGGGTGTTGAAGTAGTTCTGTCGGGACATGGTTTGTTCCTCGGGTTCTGATGCCTCGGGGCATCGCCTGTCCCCAGGATAGATCGCCGCCGGCCTCGAGCCAATGTTGCGTTTGAACCTATTATCACCAGTCTGTATTGCGAAAATCGCAACAGCGCCTCGGTGGCGAGCCTCCGCCCCGACCCCAACCCTATCGGCGCCGTCGCACCAGGAGATCGCGCTCGCCGACGAAGCTCATTGGGCGTACGCCTCTCGTGGGGATGCAGGGGCGGGCTCCTCGTCGTCGGCCGGCGGAATGGGCTTCGCCAGCATGGTGAAGATGGAGGGGACGAGGAAAAGGGACAGAAACGTCGACGACGTCAGGCCGCCGACGACCGCCAGGGCAAGTGCCTGGTTCGCCTCCGTCCCCGCCTCCAGGCCGAGCGCGGTGGGGAGCAGCCCGATCACGGTGGCCAGGCTGGTCATGATGATGGGCGTAAAGCGGGTGCGAGCTGCGGCGACAATCGCATCCTCCTTGGTCCCGCCTTTGTTCAAATTCACGCTGGCCTCGGCGACCAGCAGAATTCCGTTCGACACCGCGATCCCGATGACCATCAGCACACCCATGAGCGCCGTGACCGAGAACCCCTGACCGGCGGCCAACAGCGCGAGCGTGATTCCCACCAGACAGACGGGAATGGCGAACAGCATGACGAGCGGCAGGCGGAGCGACTTGAACTGGATCGTCATGACCATGAAGACGACCATCACCGCCAGTGCAACGGCGACGCCGAGGCCCCCGAACGTCGTGCGCATCAGATCCATCTCGCCGACGTAGCTCCACTTGATGCGATTCGTTCTGGGATCGGCGGCAAGCTTCTCTTCGAGCTCCTTGGCGACGCTCCCCACGTCGCGCCCCTCGGTCTGCATGTAGACCTCCGTGACGCGCTTCATGTGATCGCGTTCGATGGCGATGGGGCCCGCCGCGCGCCTGATGTCGGCGTAGGCTGAAAGAGCGATCGGCTTGGCGTCGGCCGACACCCGCACGGGGAGCTGGGCCAGCGCGCCGGTGTCGGGGACGTCCTTCTCATCGTAGTAGGTGACGACGTAGTAGGCCTGACCGTTCTGAGGATCGATCCAGACGCTGGGCGCGTTGATGTTCCCAAGCGTCGCATCGAGGGTCACTTGCGCGGCCTGACGGGCCGTCACGTCGACGAACCCGGCCTGCGATCGAAGAGTGTCGACGTGAAGCTCAGGATAGGTCGTCTGCAGCTGCACCCGGATGTCCCTGACGCCGCCAATCGTGCGCGCGACCTCGGCCACGGCGTGGGCTTGATCCTCGAGGGCGGTCAAGTTGTCGTTCTGGACCTCGATGGCGATCGGGGCCACGTAGCCGTTGGAGAACACACTGGCCACCAAGCCGCCCGGCCACTGCAGGAACTCGACGCCGGGATAGTGAGATATGAGCAGCGCACGCATCTGGTCGGCGATCTGTCGTTGGGTGTGCTTGCGGTGCTCGGGATCGACGAGGGCCACGCGGATGAAGCCCATGTGCGGGCCGTCGTTGGGGCTGGTCATCGCGCTGCGCGCGTTTTCGGGCGACCCCTGGTTGGTCAGGACCAACTCGACCTCGCCTTGGGGGAGCTGCTCGTGAAGCATCTTCGCCATCTCGCGCACGCGCCGCGAGGCTTCGTCGAGCGAGATCCCCGGCGAAAAGCGCACGTAGACACGCTCCATCGACTCGTCGATCTCCGGGAAGAACGCGCTGGGGAGGCGCGTGGCCGCCCAGCCGGCGCTGGCGGTGAGCAGGACGCAGGCGACGATGATCCAGATGCGCACGCCCAGCGCGCCCCGCAGAACGCGGGAGTATCCCTCGGCCAGCCGTTCGATGGCCTCTCCCAGCTTCTTGCCGATTCCGCGCGGCTCCTTGGTGCCGAGCGCGAAGCGGCAGGCCACCGGTGTCACAAACATGCTGACGAAATAAGAGACGATCATCGCCACCGCGACGGTGAGCGCCAACGGCGCGAACAGCTTCTTGGCGAGGCCCGCCAGCAGCAGCACCGGCAAGAGGACGGCGATCGTGGTCAGCGTCGAGGCCAGCACCGGCAACGCGACCGCGTTCGTCCCTTCGAGCGCTGCGCGGTAGGGCGACAGGCCTCGGCGCTGGTGGCGGTGAATCGACTCGAGAACGACGACGGCGTCGTCGACCAGGCGGCCCATGGCCAACGTCAGTCCACCCAGGGTGAATGAGTTCAGCGTCTGGCCGCTCGCATAGAGAACGATCAAGGTCACGGCAAAGGAGAGCGGGATGGCGACGGCGACGATCAGGGTTCCGCGGAAACTCTGAAGAAAAATGAGGATGACCAGTGAAATCAGGACCAGCGCCTGAAGAACCTCGCGTTTGAGCCCGGAGTAGGACGTCTTGACGAACGTCGACTGATCGAAGACCGGCTTCACGACCATGCCTGGCGGGAGGTTCGCTAGACTGGCCACGACCTTCTTGACCGCGTCGACGATCTTGAGCGTGTTCCCGCCCGGGATCCGCAACACGTTCAGGTAGACCGCATTCTGGCCGTTGACCGAGACGGCCTGGGTCGGCGCCGCGCCACCGTCCTCGACCCGCGCCACGTCCGAGATGTACACGGGACGGCCGTCGACCAGCTTCACCATCGCGTCGCCGATCTGCCTGACGTGCTTGGGGACCGCGTCGGTGTAGACGTTGGCGTCGAAGGTCGGCGCGATGAACTCTCCGGACGGCAGGAGCGCGTTGGACGTCGCGACCGCGGCCGAGACGTCCTCGGCGGTCAGGCCGCGGGATTGCGCCTCGGCCCGGTGAACGATGACGTTGATCTGGCGCTGCCGTCCGCCGTTGGGCGAAGCGCTGGCCACGCCCGGAATCCCCTCCAGCAGCGGCTCGATGTTGTTGAGCGCGTAATCGTAGAGCTGTGGTCCCGAGAGCCCGCCACCGGAGACGGTCACCTGCACGACCGGGGCGTTGGTGGGATCGAACTGCAGCACGAAGGGTGGGATCACCCCCAGCGACTTGGGAACGGCTGACATCGCGAACTGGACCTGCTGCTGGACGAGCGTCTGGGCGGCGTTGAGGTCGGTGCCCCACTCGAGCCAGACGTACGCGATGCTGAGGTTGTTGCGCGACTCGCTCTGGACGTGCTCGACCCCGGGCGTCGCGCTCACGTACTTCTCGATCCGCCAGGTCAGCGTCTTCTCGACGTCCTTGGCCGCCAGGCCGGGAGCCAGGGTCCCGACGACCAGCACGGGCGGCGTCAAATTGGGAAACGTATCGATCGGCATGCGCGGCGTGACGACCCAGGCGAAAATCAAAGCCCCGATGCCGAGCATCAGGCTGGCGAGCGGGTTTCGCAGCGACAGGTGGGTCACAGGGGTCTGCCGAAGCCCCCGCCGCGCGTTCCGCCGTCATTCTCCGCCGGCGTCTGGGCCGGCTCGAGGTGTGGCGCCACGGTATCGCCCTCCGAGAGCAGGGCCCGCCCTTCCGTCACGATCAGGGTATTTGCCGGCAACGTCTTGGGATCGAAGTAGAGCCCGTCGCCACGCTCGCCCAGCAGAGCCAACTGGCGCAGATGAGCGACGTTGTTCTCCACCACGAAGATCTTGGCTTTCCCTTCTTCCTGCGTGGCCGCATCGAGCGGGATCCTGGTGGCAGGAACCGGCTTGCCGACGTTCATGTGAACCATCGCGGTGGTTCCGGTCGGAATCTGGCGGTGCGGATCGGCGACGTCGATCTCGAAGTGGATGGTGCGGGTTGCCGGGTCAGCCTTGGGGGCTCGCCGGGTCACGGCCGCGAGCAGCGTGGCTCCCGTCGACAGGACGTCGACCCGGACCGGCGCGCCCACGGTCGCGACGTTGAAATCCTTCTCGGGCGCGTCGACGACGATCCGAACGGTGTTTCGATCCACGATGGAGACGATCGTCGCGCCCGGATGAACGAACGCGCCCGGATCGATCGAGCGGACGGCGATCTCACCATCGAACGGCGCCTTGAGCGCGCAGTCGTGGACCTCCAGCGAGGCAGCCAGGCCCCTGGCCTTGGTCTCGAGGACGTGCGATTGCTCCGCCGAGCTCTGCGCGGAGGTCTGCTCAACCTGGTTGGGTGCGATGAAGCCACCTTTGAGCATCGAAGACTCGCGCGCGGCCTCATCTGCGGTGGCCCGTTGCTGCTGTCCGATCGCCTGCGCCTGCAGTTGGACGGCGCGGCTCACGGCGTCGGGATGGGCGCAGTCGAGCGTCGCCACAACCTGACCGCGCGTCACGGCATCACCGGGCCGCACCAGAACAGTCGTCACGTAAGCCGATATGTACTGGGGGCCGACGCTGGCCTCTATCCACGAATCGATTGCGCCGACATAGCTCCGGCTGTCGGAATACGGCGCTGCTTGCGCGCCGACGACCGACACGGGCCGCGGGGCCCCCGAAAGCGGCACGCGGTTGACCTTCCCCTCGGCGTGATGCACCAGAAGAGCACCGGACACGACGAGGAGAGCCGTGACTGCCCCGATCGCGATGAGCTCGCGCCGATGACCAACTGCGCGCCCACGCCTTTCGTTCCGTTCTTGCCGTTCTTGCCGCTCTTGCGACCGCTCACTCTCGTCGACGTCAGCGGTCATGCGTGCTCTCGGCTCCTACCTATCGATGAACCGATCGAACGTAAGCATGAGCTTGGCGATGTCAATCTGTCCCAGGCTTCCCTGGCGTAGGCCCACCACCAACCCCAGTTCGGCGATGAACGACCAAGACGTCTCGGTCGGCGTGGTTCACCACCTTGGACGACACCGTTCCCAGAATTCGATCGACGCCGTGATAGCGGTGGCTTCCGATCACGATGAGATCGACGTTTACGGCGCGGGCGACATCGAGAATCTGTCGCCATGGATCGCCGAGGACGACCATGGCAGGCCCGAACGTGACGCCCACCACGGAGGCCATCCATTTCTTCAGCTCACCCTGCGCGTCCGCGACCAACTTGGGCTCCAGACCGTCGGGCGTTACATGAGCGGCCGGGGGAAACACCGGATCGATGGTCAGGACGCGCAGAAGATGAATCTGGGCGGCGAACACCCTGGCCATCTGCACCGCGGTCATGAACACCACCGGCGCGACCGCAGATCCGTCGAGCGGAACCAGAAACGTTCGAAACGAGCCCGCCGTTGGAACGGCGGACGGTGAAGCTGTTGGAGCGGAGGTCACGGGTGCGCCTCGACAAGCGGTGCCGCGGGTGCTGCTTCGCTCTCTTCGACCGGCCGGCGGGCGAAGAAGAGGAACATCACCGGGACCAGGAACAGGGAGAGAACCGTCGAGGAGGTCAGGCCCCCGACGACCGCCAGCGCCAGGGGTTGGTTCGCTTCCGAACCTCGATCGAGGCCGAGCGCGGTGGGGATCAATCCGATCACGGTCGCCAGGCTGGTCATGGCGATGGGGACGAATCGGGAGCGTGCGGCCGCCACGATGGCCTCGACCATCTCCACCCCTTCGCCGAGGCGGCGGTTCGCGTCGTCGACGAGCAGAATTCCGTTGGAGACCGCTATCCCGATCACCATCAAGACCCCCATCAGCGCCGTGATGGAGAATCCCTGCCCCGCCGCCATCAACGCCAGGACGATCCCCACCAGCGAGACCGGGATGGTGAAGAGCATGACGAAGGGAAGGCGAAGCGACTTGAATTGCGACGCCATGATCATGAAGACCACCATGACCGCCAACCCGAGCGCGAGGCCCAGGCCCGAGAAGGTGGTGCGCATCAGCTGCACCTGCCCCACGAAGTCGAAGTGAATGTCGCGCGTCCGCGCATCGGCGTGCAGAGCGCGCTCGAGATCGTTTGAAACGCTGCCGATGTCGCGCCCCTCCGTCTGCATCAAGATGTGCGCGGCGCGCTCGAGCTGGTTGCGCTCGACGGCGATCGGTCCCAGCGCCCGCCTGATTTGGCCATAAGCCCCGAGGATCACCGGTTGGCCCGTGGCGCTCACCCGGACCGGCAGTTGCGAGAGGGCGCGGATGTCGTCGACGCCGGCGTAGGAGGTCACCACGTAATAGGACTGTCCGTTGTCCGGGTCGATCCAGACGCTCGGCGTGTTGATGTTGCCGAGAGTGGCCTCCAGCGTCGTCTGAGCCGCGCTCCGCAAATTGATGCCGACCAGGCCGGCCTTTTCGCGATCGGTGTCCACGTGGATCTCCGGGTAGTCCATCTGCAGCGATGAGCGGATGTCGCGGATGCCAGGGACAGTCCGCGCCACCTCGGCGATCGCCTTGGCTTGGGCGTCGAGCTCCTCGAGCTTCTCGCCGCGCACCTCGACGACCAGGGGGGCCGTGTACCCGTTGGCGAAGACGCTGGCGACCAGCCCGCCCGGGTACTGCAGCGCTTCGACGCCCGGAAACTCTCGCGTCAAGATGGCCCGCGCCCGGGCCGCCAGCTCGGACTGGGACAGGCTGCGCTCCTCGGGGTCAGAAAAGGCCAGCCGCAGGAAGCCGGTGTGGGGACCGACGTTGGGGCTGATGATCGCCGCCCGCGCGTTCTGGGGCGTGCCGATGTTGGCGATGACCATCGCAACGCTCCCCTTCGGCAGCTCGCGCCTGAGCGCCTCGCCCATCGCGTTCAGCTGCCGGGCTGCGTCCGTGAGTGAGATACCCGGCGTGAAGCGGACGTAGATCATGTCCATCCCCTCGTCGATCTCGGGGAAGAACGTGCTCGGGAGCCGTGCGGCCGCCCAGGCGCTTCCCAAGACCAGAAGCGCCGCCGAGGCAATCACGGTGCGCCGAAACGGCAGCACCCGGCTTAGAAGCCGAGAATAGCCGTTGGCGATGCGGTCGATCAGGCTCTCGACGCGCCGGCCGAGCTTTCCACGCTCGGCGTGTCCCAGGAAGTAACGGCAGGCGACCGGCGTCACCGCCATGCTCACGAAATAGGAGGCGATCATGGCGACGGCCACGGTGAGCGCCAGCGGTGCGAACAGCTTCTTGGCGAGACCAGCCAGGAGCAGCACCGGCAGCAGGACCGCCATAGTTGTGAGTGTCGAGGCGAGCACCGGAAGCGCGACGGCATTGGCGCCGCGCAACGCGGCCTCCCGATTGTCGAGGCCCATCCGCTGGTGGCGGTGGATCGACTCCAGCACGACCACCGCGTCGTCGACCAGCCGGCCCATCGCCAGCGTGAGGCCCCCGAGCGTAAACGCGTTGAGCGTCTGTCCCGCTGCATAGAGGACCAGCAAGGTGATGGCGAACGAGAGCGGGATGGCGACCGAGACGATCAGTGTGCCGCGCGCGCTTTGCAGGAAGAGCAGGATGACGATCCCGATGAGGACCAGCGCCTGGACGATCTCCTTCTTGAGCCCGTGGTAGGTCGTCCGGACGAAGGTCGACTGGTCGAAAAACGCCTTGACCTCCATCCCGGGGGGCAAGTCGTGGAGGTTGGCCACCACCTTCTTGACCGCGTCCACGATCTCCAGCGTGTTGCCACCCGGGACGCGAAGGACGTTGAGGTAGACCGCGTCCCGGCCGTTGACCGAAACGGACTGCGTGGGGGGAGTCCCGCCGTCGTCGACCTGCGCCACATCCCGGATGAGAACCGGGATCGCGCCCTGAATCTTGACCGGCGCGTCCCCGATGTCCATCACCCGGGCGGGAATCGCGTTGGTGTAGACGTTGGCGTCGAACTTCGGGGAGATGAGCTCGCCCGAGGGAAGCAATGCGTTCGAGGTCGCGACCGCGGCCGAGACGTCGGCCGTGGTGACGTTGCGTGCCTGGGCGCGCACCGGATCGACGACCACGTTGATCTGGCGCATCCGCCCACCATCTGGCGCCGCGCTGGCCACACCAGCGATCCCTTCCAGCAGCGGCTCGACGCTGTTGAAGGCGTAGTCATAGAGCTGTGGGCCGGTGTAGCCGGCACCCGACACGACGACCTGGATGACCGGTGCGTTCGAGGGATCGTACTGGAGGACGAAGGGAGGCAACACGCCCAGCGACTTGGGAACCGCGGCCATGGCGAAGGCGGCCTGTTGCTGCACCAGCGTCTGGGCGCCATTGAGGTCAGTTCCCCACTTCAGCCAGACGTAGATGATGGAAAGGCTGTTCCGGGAGGCGCTCTCGACGTGGTCGACGCCCGGTGTCGCCGAGACGTACTTCTCGAGCCGCCAGCTGATCGTCTTCTCGACGTCCTTCGGTCCGAGGCCGGGACACAGAGTCCCGATGATGAGGACGGGGGGGTCAGCTCGGGAAAGGTGTCGACGCTCATCCGCGGCGTGACCACGGCCGCAAACACCACGAGCCCCACGCAGATCATGAGGATCGCGACCGGATTGCGGAGCGAGAGCGAGGTCATCGGCTTTCTCGTTCGACCGCGGGCTCGAGACGTAACCTGCGGCCCGCGCCCTCCCGACTGCGGGCGATGATCGGGACCTCCAGCGCACGGGGCGCCGCGAGCCCGTGACGAATCTCCGACCCAGCTCCGGCCGGACGGGGTGTGGTCACGGTCGGCTCTGGGTTGGGCGCCTCTTTGAGATCGACCTGGTCGCCGTTGACCAGGAGTGCCCGGCCCTCGGTGACCACCAGCGCCTCCGGCACCAGCGCCGAATCCAAGAACAACGAGCCTTCCGCTTCGCCCTTGACCGCCACCGTCTGCGCCTGGGCCACACCGTGGTCGACGACGAAGACGGTCGCCTTGTCTCCGCGCACTGTCGCGGCGTAGAGCGGCACCTCGGTCGCGGGCACTGGATCTCCCACCTCGATGCGAACCTCGCCCGTCGTGCCGACTGGAATGGCGCGGGTCGGATCCGCCAGATCGACCTCGAAGTGCAACGTACGGGTCGACGGATCGGCGGCCGGCGAGCGTCGCGTGATCGTGCCTGGAAGGTCTTGCTTCGTCGCGTAGACGTGGATCGCAACCTTGGTGCCGGCGGGGACCACGTCGAAGTCGGTTTCCGGCGCGTCGGCCGTCATGCGGACGGTGTCACGGTCGACCACCGTCACGATGGTGTTTCCCGGACGAACGAAGGCGCCCGGATCGATCGACCGTTGCGCGATCTCACCATTGAACGGGGCCCGCATGATGCAGTCGTTGACGTCGAGCGAGCTGCGGGCCAGGTTGGCCCGCTCGGACTCGACCTGCGCGGCCTCGGACGCGCTCTGGGCAGTCTTCTGCTCGGCTTCGTTCGGGGAGACGAAGCCACCGTTCAAGAGCCCCCGCGTTCGGGTCGCCTCGTGCTCGACCGCCTGCTGTCGGGCATCGAGCGCCCGCGCGCGGGCGGCGATCGCTTTGGTGGCGGCGCTGGCTTCCCGACAGTCGAGCGTGGCCAGCACCTCGCCCTTCCTGACCGTCGCACCGGGGCGCACGAGCACGGTGTCGACGTAGGCGGACACGAGCTGCGGTCCGACGTTGGCGGCAATCCAGGGCTGGAGCGTCCCGACGTAGGTGCGCGTCGAACGGTACATCGCCCGTTTGGCGCGCACGGCCGTGACCGGCTTGGGACGGGAGGCGAGGGCGATCTTGTTGGTGCGCGCGTCGGCACGCCAGACCATCAGACCACCGAGGAGGACGATCGCGAGCGCAGAGACGCCAATCGCGAGCGGCAGTTTCGAGCTCCTCGAGTCTGTCTGCGCGGTCATTTGAGGCCTTGGGCGATGGCCCGCCCGAAGGCAGCGCGGGCCTTGGCCAGATTGAAGACGCCGATCGCCAGCCGGATGTCGGCGTCGGCGCGGAGCGCCTCGGCGTCGGCCAGCTCGACGCTGGTGCCGAGGCCGGCCTTGAACCGGGCGTCCGCCTGGGCGTAGTTGGCCCGCGCTGCTTCGAGCTCGTGCTGGAGCGAGGGGAGTGCCTCCCGCGCCACGACAACGCTCACGTAGGCTTGCTCCACCGAGGCCACGACCTGCTGGCGAACGAGATCGATCTCGGACCGCTGAACCTCCTCAGCCACCCGCGAGGCGCGCTGGCGAGCGTTGATCGTCGGATCGAAGAGTGGCCAGGTCAACACCAGCGCGCCGTCCCAGTTGGGGACGTTCGGGAGGTACCCCTCTCCCGAGGCTTCTGCACCGTTGTTGCTGGGAGCGGCTCCGCCGGCGCGGCCGGAGACCGCAGCGGAGAGATGGATATCAGGGCGCGCGAGCGCGCCGACGGCTCGCGTCTGGAGCTCCTGCTGGCGCAACTGCGCCAGCGCTTCCTGCAGGCGCGGATCCCGCTCGGACGCCAGCTGAATGGCGTTCGGGAGCGCCGGGAGATTTGTCGGCACGGGCGTCTCGTCGGCCGCGTCGAGCACCAGCTCCGACGAGCCGACGGTGGCGGCCAGAACTGCCTGGGCGGCCGAGACACCGCCACGCGCCCGGATCCGCCCCGTGTCGAAGCGGCTCAGGTCGGCCTCGGCGCGCGTGAGCTCGATTGGCGACCGGAGACCCGACTTGACCCCCGCGCTGGCAAAGTTTCTGTGGACCAGCGACCGTTGATAGGCGTCCTCGGAAGCCTGGAGGATCGACTTCGCCGCGTGGACCGCGAAGAACGCCTCTTCCACGTTCAATTCGATGTCCAGCAGTCGTGTGTCCGCGGCACGCTCAGCGACGTTCACGCGCGCGTCGGCCGCCGCGGTCTCGGCCGCGATCCGTCCAAAGTCGAAGATCTCCTGGCTGAGACCGGCGGCCGCCAGCGTCGACGCGTGCGGCTTCCAGCTCGCGTCGCTGCTGGTTGACGAAGGGGTGCCACCGATCCGCGGCAGATCGACGAAGGGGTCGGTGAGGTAGGAAGCCGTCGTGTTGTTCGTGGTGCCTTCCAGAAACTGAGCCGTGACTCCGAGGAGCGGGTAGTACTGCGATCGCGGCACCTCGGCGTTCGCCCTCTCCGTGCGGATGCGGGCCAGGGAAGCCAGCACGGCCGGCTGGTGGCTCCGCGCATAAGCCAGCGCCTCGGCCAGCGTGATCTGGCGCGCCAGAGGCAGGCCGAGATTCGCGGGGGCCGGAGTGGTCGGAGGAGAATCTGGTTGAGGGGCGGCCGCCGCGAATCCCGAGCCAAGCAACCCCAACATTCCGAATAGCACCGCTGGTCGCGTCCGGCTCGGCATCGTCGGCTCCTCCTGTAAGCAACGCCCATGCCCATGCGTTGAACCGCATCAACAAGGGCTGCGCGCTGTCATCTCCCGCAACGCAGGCGGAAACTTTCCCGGTCCAGTAGGAAATAGTCCCGTTGCTCTACATGGATAGAGGCCCTTTTTCGGCGGCGGGTGAGCGGCCTCTGCCTTGCTACCCGTGGTGGGGCCATGGCTGCGATCGATTCCGCGTCGAAGGTCGAGCGCCCCCGTCCGAGGACGAGCGCGGCCAGCGATCGCCGCGCCCGCATTCGGTCGTCACTCCTCCTGTGGTCGGTTGGGATCGCGGTCGGACTGGTGGGCAGCTTGGCGTACTGGGACGCTGCGCGCGCGTCGCGCGCGGCGCTGGACGATCTGGCGGACGAGCAAGTCAATCTGGCGCGTGGGATGGCTGCGGCCCTCGCCGTTCGAACGGATGGGCTGTCGGCGGCGGTCGCCAACCGTGTTCCTCGCGAGCTCGCAGCGGTCGAGCGGCAGGGCTCTCTGAGGTTGTTCCTGCTCTCGCCCGATGGCTCCCGCTTAGAGCCGAGTGAAGGTCAATCCGTCTTGTCCGACCACGTCGTCGAGGCCGCCCGGCGAGGAGACGCCGTCGTCCGTCTCTCGAGGACCGAGGCGGGCGAGTTGGGTCTCCCGACACGCGCGGCGTTCGTCGGATTGGCGACGGTCGATCGGGGACCGCTGGCCGGGTGGACCATCGCGGTTGCCGCCACCGCGCTCCGCGAGCGCGATCGGGATCGCTGGGCGCAAGAGCGCTCCATTCTCAGCGTCCTGACGGCGACGGGACTGCTGCTCGTCTTCGGCGTCATCGCCCTCCGAAACCAGAGGAAAGAGCTGGAGCTCGAACGCGAGCTGGCTCTGGCTGCCCTGCGCGATGAGCAGAACGAACGTCTCGCGTCGGCGACGCGCGTCGCGGTCCTGGGGACCCTCGCGATCGGCGTCGCGCAGGAGGTGTCGACGCCGCTCGGCGTGATCGCCGGACGGGCGGAGCAGTTGCTGCCCAAACTCCGCGACGACCAGAAGGGTCAGGCGGCGGTCCAGGCGATCCTGGACCAGACGCACCGGATCAGCCAGATCATCCGCGGGCTCCTCGGGTTGGCGCGCGGCGATCGCGTCTCGGCGGATCACTTGTCGGCCGCACGCCTCGTGCAGGGAGCGCGAACCCTCGTAGAACACCGTTTTAACAAGGCGGGCATTCCGCTGGCAGTCGACGTTCCCCAGGATCTGCCCACCATCACCGGCGATGCGCGCCTGATCGAAAGCGCGCTGGTCAACTTGCTGCTCAACGCTTGCGACGCATGCGCCCTGGGAGGACACGTTCGCCTCTCGGTCGAGGCGCACGGCAGTGCGGTCCGCTTCTCCGTCGTGGACGACGGCTCCGGGATCTCGCCGCGACATGCCGAGAAGGCGCTCGAACCCTTCTTCACGACGAAGGCCAGCGGCGAGGGAACCGGCCTCGGTCTCGCGATCGCGAATGAGATCGTCAAGAGCCACTTCGGAACCCTGTCGCTCACACCTAGATTTCCACACGGCACCAGCGCCATCGTGGAGATCCCGGCCGACCAGGGGAGCATCGGCGTATGAATCGTGCTCGGCCTCGGATCTTGCGCCTGACCAGTCGTGCCCACGGGTCGGCGTCCCGCGCTCCTCCGTCCATCGACCGCCAACTGCGGTCAGCGCCCCGCCTTCGCCATGACCACCACCGTCGCCGGCTCGCTGACCGCGTGCCAGAGCAGCTCGAACGACCCCTTGGTCGTCGTCTCGAGGCAGGCGACCTGCCCCGAGCCCACCACGAAGGTGGCGACGCGGTCGGCCTCCAGCGGCGTGCCAGCCGACGGCCCCTGGCAGTCGCGGTCGGTGCCTGTGACCGCAGGCGCGGTGTAGAGTGAGCCGCCCGCGAATTGCGAGTAGGCGTGCAGGGCGATCGGCCCGGCGGCCACGACCTTGGCGACAGGCCCCCGCGCCTCGACGACGCCGCGCTCGCTGTTCGCGCTCTTGGCCGAGGCGATGCCGGTCCCGCCGAGGGTGGCGAGGGCCAGAGCGACGAAGCCGGCGAACTTGGTGGTGAGGGGCGAGAGGCGCTTGGTGGAGGTCATGGTTGCTGGTCCTTTTCGTTCTGGGTTGTCTTCGCTGTGTCTCGAACGGACTCTCTTAGAGCAACAGTCGGACCAACCGCGACAGTGCCGCAGATCCGCGCGCTCGACGGCACGCCCCGAGTGCCCGTGCTCATGGCGGGCACGGGGTTGAGCACGGCGTGCACAATCAGTGCAGGCGGAGGGGCTCAGGCAAAACCGGTCCCCTGCGCAGGGCGTGGAGCGGGGCCCAGTCCCGGGCCTGACTAGCGATGGCTCGCAGCTCCGTAAACCGGGTGCCCCTCGAAGCGGTGGCGTGTCTGGAGAAACCGGACGGTGCCGGAGCGCGAGCGCATGACAATCGAGTGGGTCTCGGCGCCGGTCGCGGTGAAGCGGACGCCACGGAGGAGAAATCCCTCCGTGACGCCGGTCGCCGCGAACATGACGTCGCCGCGCGCAAGCTCGTCGATCGCGTACACGTGATCGAGGTCGGCGATCCCCATGGCCATCGCCCTGTCGCGCTCCTCGGCGTTGCGCGGCTTCAGCACACCCTGCATTTCGCCCCCCATGCAACGAAGGGCGGCCGCGGCGAGCACCCCCTCCGGCGCCCCGCCGATGCCCAGCAGGATGTCGACGCCTGTTGAGGGATCTGCCGTGGCCAGCGCCCCGCCGACGTCTCCATCGGAGATGAGGCGGATGCGCGCGCCTGTCATCCGCACCTCGGCGATCAGCGCCGAATGGCGGGGGCGATCGAGGATGACTGCAGTCAGATCACCCACCGCGACACTCTTCGCCTCGGCGACGGCGGCGAGGTTGTGCGTGGCGCTCCTGCGGATGTCGATTGCGCCCCGCGCCTCGGGTCCCACGGCGATCTTGTCCATGTAGGTGTCTGGGGCATTCAGGAACTGCCCGTGCTCGGCGATCGCGACCACGGCCAGCGCGTCGGCCAGACCGTTCGCGACCAGGTTCGTCCCCTCCAGTGGATCAACGGCGATGTCGACCTCTGGCGCGTCGCCAGCGCCGTCGCCGACCGGTTCGCCGATGTAGAGCATCGGTGCCTCGTCGCGCTCCCCTTCCCCGATGACGACCTGCCCGCGCAGGTGAACAAAGCCGAACGTCTTCCGCATCGCTTCCGTGGCCGCCCGATCGGCGCCGTCCCGATCACCGCGACCGACGAATCGGGCAGCCGCCAGCGCTGCCGCCTCGGTCACCCGGACCACCTCGAGAGCTAGGTTTCGATCCACGAGGCCATTGTGAGGCCGGTCGCGGCGAACGCATAGGTGTCCGAAGTCTCTCAGTCTGGCGTGGCTCGACGTAGGCGATCAGCAGCCGTCGTCGCTCGACCTCGCCAGAGACTCGCTTGGAAGGGAACTCCAAGAAGTTGTGCTACGTTCGCCCAAAGCTACAAGCGAGAAGAGGGCCCATGCGAGCCATGATCTTTTCCGCAGGGGTGCTGTTGGCGTGGACGTCGGCGGCGCGAGCGACGACCGAAAGTTTTCCGAACTTCGACGACGTCTCGTCGCTCACGCTCAGCGGAAATGCCCAGCAAATCCAGACGGCGGACGGCTGGGTGCTGCGCCTGACGCAGGCGGTTTACGGCCAGACGGGAAGCGCGTTCGGCACTGTCCGAGTCAGCGCGGCGCAGTTTTACACGTCGTTCGCCTTCCGGCTCTCCGACCCCAACGGAACCGATCCCGATCCAAACGGACGCTTGGGAGCGGACGGCATCACGTTCGCGGTCCAGGGCGTGAGCGCCAGCCTAGGGACCAGTGGCGGCGGTCTCGGGATCCAGTACGTCAGCCCCAGCGTTGCCGTCGAGTTCGACACCTACGAGAACGTCGAATACGACGACCCCAGCTCGAATCACATCGGCATCGACATCAACGGCGTGGTCACGTCGGTCGCCACCGCGGACATCGCCACGCCGTTCAACGACGGGAACATCTGGTACGCCTGGATCGATTGTGACGCCAGCACGATCACCGTGAGCGTCAGCGAGGACGCCGTTCGCCCCGCGGTCCCACAGCTCTCCTACCCAATCAACGTCGAACAGACGATCGGCAACGCCTTCGCGTACGTCGGCTTCACGGGCGGGACGGGAGGCGGCTTCCAGAACCAAGACATCCTGAGTTGGGTTTACCTCGACCACTCCCTCGAGGCCGACGCCGGCGCCCCGAGCCTCGACGGCGGCGGCCTCCCCGACGGCGACGCCTCGGGCCTCGACGCCTCGCTCGACGGGGCGCGAGGCGACCGCCCGACTTCGAACGACGCCGGCGTGGCCGGCTCCAGCCACGCCGGTGGCTGTGGGTGCGACGCGGGTGGCGGCGGCGCTTCGCTCGGTATCCTCTGGTTGTTGGGTGCCCTGTTGTTGGCGCTTGGCGCACGCTCGCCGCGAACCGTGGCCAAATAGAGGCCGTCAGGATTGGCGCGCGACCGCGGCCAGCGCTGGTCGACGTTCATCAGGAACCATCTTCAAGAGACTTGGGCTCGTCGGGTTCGCTCATCTTCCTTCGAACCCGACGAGGGCCTTCCGAGTCCCTCATTCGTCCCTCATGCCGCACGAGGAACGCAAAAACCGCGGACTCCCTGCTGGAAGTCCGCGGTTTTGTTGTAGCGGGGGCGTGATTTGAACACGCGACCTTCGGGTTATGAGGGCGACTCGTGGAGAGGCCATCCCCAACGATCTCAAGTGGATCGAATACTTACGGCACTCTCACGGCGCCACGAACGGACACGCCGCGCCTCCCGCGGCCAATCTTGTTCCTCATTCCTTCCTCATGCGGTGAATGAGGAACGGCGGGTCCGGGGGGAATAGGGTGAGTATCGCCGACGACAGGCGGCGGTCACGCGCTCCATCTGGCCCTCGGCGAATGCTCCTAGGAGGCAGACGGCGATGGCGACTGCTCAATCGTCACAACCTGGGTGCCACTCAGAACGGCGACGCGCGCGGCTACAGCTGCCGCGGTGTCGCGAAACACTTCTTCCCAGACTC
>CAVRRT010000150.1:0-28358 GCA_963723305.1 uncultured Pseudomonadota bacterium | reverse complement strand
GATCGCCTTGCCCGGTCGAGACAATGAATCAGGTCGTGACAAAGATGAATATGCGAGAGGTCACCATTGCGTACGGCATGACAGAGACCAGCCCTGTGTCGTTTCAGAGTGGAACCACGGATCCGCTCGATAAGCGCACGACAACGGTCGGGGCGGAGTCCAACCGCATCTCGAGGTAAAGATCGTTGATTTCGATGGTCGAACTGTATCTGTCGGTGAGACGGGCGAACTCTGTACAAGAGGGTACTCGGTGATGCTGGGGTACTGGGAAGACGAATCGAAACACGCGAAAGCATCGTTGACGGATGGATGCATACAGGCGATCTCGCAACCATCGACGCCGACGGATATTGCAACATCGTCGGAAGGTTGAAGGACATGGTGATTCGAGGGGGCGAGAACATCTATCCCCGCGAAGTCGAGGAGTACCTTTTCAGGCATCCAAAAATCCAGAATGTGCAGGTGTTTGGCGTACCGGATGAGAAAAACGGCGAGGAGTTGTGCGCCTGGATCGTGCTTCGAAAAGGCAAGGGTCGGTCTGAGGAGGACATCAGAGACTTTTGCCGAGGGCAGATCGCGCACTATAAGGTGCCCAAATATATTCGCTTCGTGAGCGTCCACGCGCTCGGCGCGCCGCTCATCGCGGCCTGCGCCGAGATCGCCGCCGCCGAGCGGCGCCTGCGCCCCGACGAGGAGCGGGTCGACGTCGCGTTCGCGCCGAGCGCGGCGCTGGCCGATCTCGGCACCCACCCGCCGATCCGCCCGCGCGCGCTGGCGCTGTCGCGCTGGAGCGCGGCTGGCGGCGATTCTGGTCGCCGGAGAGCTCGAGCTCGAGGCCGATCCGTCCGACCCGCAGGCACTGGCCTTGCGGGGCCCCGGCCCAGCCGGAATGGCGCGAACGATTGTCCCTTCGCCGCTCCTTCGCGCACGGTCGGCCACCGCCGCGCCCGGTGCCGCACGGCTGCTCGTCGGGTGGAGCCTGCAGCGCCAGCACGCGCCCTGGGCCTTCACGCCGGGCCCGCTGGCCGATCTGGCGTTCCTTCCCCGCCTCATCGTCGACGGGTTCGTGATCGCCCCGGCCAGCTGGCGCCTGCCGCCGGAGTTGCGCCGGGCGCGGCAACCGGAGGGCGCCACGCCGAGGTCCCGCGCCGCCGCGTCGGCCGCCCTGCGGCGCTGGCGCCGGGAGGCCGGGCTGCCGCGGATGGTCCAGGTCGGCGAAGGGGACGAGCTCTACCCCGTCGATCTGCAGGCGCCCGGCGCCGCCACCGAGCTGGTGGCGTACGATTGGGTGTTCGAGATTCTGGCCGCCTCTGGCGTCGGTCGTCGATCGCGATGGGCGCCGCGTGGAGGCCGTCGTCGCCGTCGTCGACGACGAAACGCAGGTCGAACCCGCTTTGGCCCCAGGCACGCCCCGCCCCGGGCGCGTCCCGCCGCCGCGCCAGGAGCCGCCGCTCGCCGGCTGGCGGACCTTCAAGCTGTTCGGCGCGGCCGCCCGCCAGGACGCCCTCCTCGCGGGGACGGTCGTGCCGGCGGTCGCGACGCGCGCGCCGCCCGGGAGATCGACGCCTGGTTCTTCCTGCGCTACGTCGACGGTCCCGGCGCGCGCCCGCACCTCCGCCTGCGCGCCCGCGCCGTGGACGGCGATCCGGCGGCGTTCGAGCAGCGGTTGCGGCGCGCGCTCGCTCCGGCGCGCGCCGCCGGTGCGCTCACCTCGCTGGAAACCGCCGACTACTTTCCCGAGCGGGGCCGGTTCTTGGCCGACGATCTGGCAGCGGTTCACGCCATCTTCGAGTCTGACAGCGAGGCCGTGTCCGCCCTGCTCGCCGATCCGGAGCTCGATCGCATCCCGACGCTGCCGCTGCTCTTCGACGCGCTCGCGCGCGGGTTGGGGCTCGATCTGGCGGCCCGCCACGCGCTCGGCCGGGAGCGCCGGCGGTCGGCGGAGGCCTGGACCCGGATCGACGCCGAGGCGCGCAAGGAATCGGACGCGGCCTTTCGACACCACGCCCGTCCCTTGCGGGCCGCGCTCGGCGCCGCGCCGCCGCCCCTGGCAGAGCACCAGACGCGCGTCGCCGCGGCGGCCCGCACTTTGACGGAGGCCGACCGCCCGCGCCTCTTACAGACGTTGCCGACGTTGCTGCATCTCTCCGCCGTGCGCCTGGTCGGTTCCGATCCCGACGCCGAACGGCTCGGTTACACCTTCTGGGAACGGACCCTGGAAGGGCTGCGCAAGTCGCGGTGACCCGACGATGACCCGACGATGACCGGACGATTGACCCGACGATGACCCGACCCGGGCCGAAAGAGACGAAGAACAGGACCGCGCGACGGACCGCGGTCGCTGTCGCGGCGGCGGCCGCGCTGCTGCTCGCGGTGCCGGCGGTCTCGGGGATCCGCGAGGCGGCGCTGGGCGGCGTGTCTGCCGAGGGGGCACTCGGAGGCGCCTCCTCGGACCCGCCGCCGCCCCAGGTCACGCGCCTGTCGCTCCCCTTTGGCGGCACCTGGGGCGTCATCCAGGGGTTCGAGAGCGGCGACACGCACACCGGCTACGCCGCCTACGCGATCGACTTCGTTCCCGCGCAGCCGATCGGGACGCGCGCCCCGCGGCGCGGCGCGCCGCTGGCGCGCTTCGTCTGCTACGGCCGCCCGGTCCTGGCGCCTGCCGACGGGACGGTGGTGGTGGCGCACGGTGGCGCGCGCGACTGGCCGGCTTACGTCAAGGGCCACGACGAGGGGAACTACGTCATCCTCGAGCACGCGGCCGGCGAGTACACCGAGTTCCGCCATCTGGCGGCCCACTCGGTCACGGCGCACGTCGGCGATCACCTCCACCGCGGCGAGGTGCTCGGCCGCTGCGGCAACTCGGGCAACGCGACCACCCCGCACCTGCACATGGGTTTCCTTTCATCGATAGATCCGATCACCACCCGACCGATGACGCTCTCCGGTTACGAGGTGATGAGCCCCGACGGAACCTGGCAGGCGGGCGACGGAACCCCCAACAAAGGAGAGATCCTCCGCCCGTTCGCCGACTGAGCCTGCGTCGCCGCGCGACCCGCCCGGCCCGCCACGGATGACCTTGTCGACGATCTCGCTTCCATGTTAGGCCATCCGTTTCCGGAGGATTGAAATGTCGACTAAGCCCCTCTCCTTGCTCGTCCCCGCGCTCGCGCTGGCCCTCGGTTGCGTCAAGCCGGAGGCCCCGCCCGCGACGCCCGGCACCGCCGCCGCCCCCTCCACCTCCGACGCGCCGGCGCCCGCCACTGCGATGTCATCTCCGGCGCGGCCCGGCAAGCCGGCCGATGCGCCCGCGCCGCCGCTCCCCCCCTGGAAGCACGGCGAGAACATCTTCGCCGGCCCCAAGCTGGCCTGGGTCGATCCCTACGGCAACGCCCACCTCAAGTCCAAGCTCGCCAGCAAGAGCGATCCGGCGACCTCCGCTCTCTACGCCAAGATCGCCGACAACGGCGGCGCCGAGTGGATTGGCGACTGGACGCCGAACGTCAAGAACTGGGTCGGCCGCAGGGCCGACGCCTTCCTCAAGACCGGCGCGCTGCCGCTCTTCCTCTCGTACAACATCCCCAAGCGCGACTGCGGGCAGTACTCCGCAGGCGGCGCCAGCGCGGCCGACAAGTACAAGGAGTGGATCACCGCCTTCGCGACCGGCATCGGCGATCGTCGCGCCGTGGTCGTGCTCGAGCCCGATTCGCTGGGACTCCTCAAGAAGTGCCTCTCGGAGGCCGACCAAAAAGAGCGGCTCGAGCTGCTGCGCTTCGCGGTCCATTCCTTCGCGGCGCTGGGGAACACCGCCGTCTACATCGATGCCGGGCACTCCGGCTGGCTGGCACCCGCCGAGGACGCCAAGCGCCTCAAGGAGGCCGGCATCGAGGAGGCCGACGGCTTCGCGCTCAACGTCTCCAACTACAAGTCGACCAGCACCGAGATCACCTACGGCAAGGCGATCTCCAAGTTGGTCGGTGGCAAGCACTTCGTGATCGACACCAGCCGCAACGGCAACGGGCCACCCACGTGCGACGAGGGGGCCGACGACGAGAAGTGCTGGTGCAACCCGCCGGGGCGCGCGCTCGGTTCGCCGCCGACCGCCAGCACGGCCGACCCGCTCATCGACGCCTACCTCTGGCTCAAAAAGCCGGGCGAGTCGGACGGCCAGTGCAACGGCGGCCCGAAGGCCGGCGTCTTCTGGCCGGACAAGGCGCTCGAGCTGGCCCGCAACGCCAAGTTCTAGTCGCTCGGCGAGCATTCCCCCGGACGGTTCAGTCACGGGGCCGTAACGGATCCCATCCATCGCCTCACATTCGGCGTGCCCTTAGGGTGTGGCACGCGGCTTGGATATTCGTTTCCTGGAACATCCACGGAGCGAAAGGGGACCGGCACTTGCTCAGCCTCTATCTGTTGCGGCATGGGGAGACGGAGTTCAGCCATCACGATCGGTTTTGTGGCCGGATCGACGCGCCGCTAACCGCCGACGGGCGCGAGATGGCGATGCTGTTCGCCGCGGCCTACCGCAACCTCACTTGGCGCGCCATCGCCACCAGCACGCGCGCCCGGGCCATCGATTCGGCGGCACCGCTGGTGGCGCTGACGGGGATCGCTGCCAGCGCCGACGGGCGATTCGACGAGATGCATTACGGGGCCTGGCAGGGTCTGTCCAAGGACGAAGTGGCCGCACGCGATGGCGACTACTTCGCGCGCTGGCAGCGAGATCCCAGCATCGGACCGCCCATGGGCGAGTCGCCGCGAGACGTTGCCGCCCGGGCGGCGGCCGCGCTCGAGCAGCTCTGCGCTGGCCACGCTGAGGGAAACCTGCTGATCGTGTCGCACAAGGCGCTCCTCCGAATCCTGGTCTGCGCCCTGTTCGAGACCGAGCTGCGACACTACCGCTGCGGTCCGAGCTGGCCGGCCGGCGCGGTGACGCAGATCGATTTCGGCACGGGCGGTCCGTCACTGCGGCGTTTTGCCGACGTCGCGCATCTCGGGGCTCGTGACCAGTCGGACAAGTGGACGCCGCCTCTTCGAGCGGCGTCCGCCTGACCCGCGCCTAGCGTGGCGGCGCGACCGGGCCCGTCGCCCAGACGCGCGAGCGAACGATCGCTTTGGGCTTGGGGGCGACCGCCAGGGGGCGTACCCCCGCGGGCGACGCGCCGACGCTGCCCAGGTCGACGAAGGCCCCGTCCTGCATGATGACGAACGGCCGCTCATCGAAGCGCAGGTTGCCGCGACCGTCGTGGTCGATGATCTGCAGCTTCCCCATCCCGTAGCCCATCGGCCCGCGGCTGTAGTAGTGCGCCTGCAGGTGGTACGGGGCGGCGCGCCCGGCCGCCGGCCCGCGGATGGTGAAGCACTCCGGGCCGTAGCCGGTGGTGACGTCGGCGTAGAGATCGCCGCCCGACGGAAGATGCGGCGCGCTGTAGAACGCGTGCCCGCCGTGCGCGTCGTGGATGTGGAAGTCGACGTCGTTGGCGTCGGTCTCCCAGTTGAGGATGAAGCGGACCGAGGGGCCGGTCTCCGGCGTCCCCCCGCGCGCGCCAGGCGACCACGAATCTCCGCGGCGCGCGTCGGCTCGGCGCGCATCCAGGCGGCGGCGGCGAGGCCCAGGTCCTCGCGCAAGATCCGGTCGACGCCCAGAAACCTGCCGGCCGGGTAGTTCTGGGCGGCCCCGAAGGCAAGCGCCTCGAACCCTTCCCGGGGATGACCGGCCTTGAGCAGCGCGAACCCCAGCAGGTGGTGGCCGGCCGGGTGATCGGGCCGCTGCTCGACCGCCTTGCGGTAGCTGTCGATCGCCAACGCCAGCGGGCGCGCCAGCGCGGTGAAGTGCGCCCCCGCGACGCGCTCCAGGCGCTCCCCGGCAAACCGGCGCATGTCGGCGCGGCCGGGAAAGAGATCGATGATCGATCCGTAGGCGCGGGCGGCGTCGGGCCCGTCGCCGAGCGCCTGGTAGCACTCGCCGAGCGCGACCAGCGCCAGCACGTCGCCCGGATCGCGCTGCCGCCAGGCGAACGCGCGCGCCAGCGCCTCGTGCGCGCGGTTGGCGTGAATCAGATCGAGGACCTCCTTGAACGGCCCGCTGACGGGCGGCGTCTCGGGCGGACCGGCCTCGGCGACGGCCATCTCGCGGGCGGCCCTGACGCCGCCGGCGTGGGGGGCGGGCATCGGCATCGGCGCAGCGACGCGGCCGCGCGGAGCGGCGGCGCCGGCGCCCGCGCCGCTGGCAAAGCCGCCCAGCGCCTCGAGCGACGGGGCGGCGGTGGCCGATGGCGGCGGGGCGGCCGCGGCCGGCGCGGCGGCTGATCGTTCGGCGCGCCCATCGGCGATCCCGTCGCTGTCGGCACGGAACGAATTCGCGCTCTTCTTTGCCTCCCGTTCGGCCTCCGGTTCGGCCTCCGGTTCGGCCTCCGGTTCGGCCTCCGCTTCGGTCTTCGCTTGGGCGCCCCCTTCGCGCTCCTCCTCGACGTCGTCCTTGGCCCGCGCGCGCGCCTCGGCCGGGAGCGCCTTGCCGTCCTCCGCCGCCGACCACCGCGGCCCGGGCGCCGGGGCGGCGATCTCGGTTCGGTGAAGCAGCGCGACGCCGTTCGGCCCGACCGTGAGAATGTCGGCCAGCGCGCGTCGCTCGATGCCGAAGCGGGCGTAGTCCTGCTCCGTCTCCAGCACCAGCAGCGAGGTGAACGGACAAAGCACGCGGTTCTGGACCGACAGAGCGATGGCCTGTTTTTTGAGCGCCGCCGCCAGATCGCGGTCCTGCGCGGCGACCGCATCACGCTGCTCGAGGATGCGCGCGATGCGGGCCCGCACCCAGGCGCGCTCGAGCAAGGGCCGCGCCGCCTGCCCGAGAGCGCCCGGCAGGGAGACCTGCGCACCGGCGACCTTCAGGCGGAAGGGGACCTCGGGCGGCAGATCGGCGTAGACGAGAACCTCGTCGCCCGGCTGAACGCCGTTGACCACGTTCGGCCAGACCCATCCGGCGCCGTCGACGGCGATGGTGATCCCGGAGCGCGTGGCGTGCGTGAGGCGCCGGACCAGCGCCGGCGCGGTCTCCTCGGCGTCGAGGACGACGCCGTCGTGGGGAAGCGCTCCCGTCACCAGGCGGGAGAGCAGCACGTCGTCGCGGATCCCGCCGACGGCCATGACGTCGAGCCGCTCCACGCCGGCGCGCCCCAGCGCCCTCACGCGCGCCCGGAGCTCGTCGGCGGCCGTCTCGCCGGCGGTGGCCACGCCGTCGGTCACCACCAGGACGCGCGACCGGCGCGCCTTGCCGCTCGTCTCCAGCGAGCGGAGGGCCCGCTCGAGATCGGACGCCCCCAGCGCGCCGCGCGCGAGGATCCGCTTGCCGACCACCCCGACCCCCGCGCTCGCCTTGCCGGCGAACATCGGCACCACGTCCTGGTCGAAGGCCGCGACGGTCACCGTCGGGTCGCCGCTCTTGCGCAGCTCCCCCAAGAGACGCTCGACCGCCGCGGCCTCGTCCGGAAGCCCGAGCGCCCGCGAGGCGCTGGTGTCGACCAAGATCTGCAGCGTGTCGATCGCCTCGCGTGCCGTGCTCTCGGCGAGCGGCAGGACGCGCGCGACGACCAGGTTGTCGTCGCGGAGGCCGAGACGGCCGCCCGCCGCCCGGTGCGGCAGCTCGAAGTCGCGATCGGGCGTGAAGTCACGCCGATCCAACCGCGACTCCTCATTGCCGTTCACCGCGCGGATCGCCAGCGTCCCCAGGCGCGGCAGGCCGCGCAGCGGCAGCCGGTACGGCTCGTCGGCGCGGGTCAGCTCCTGCGCGTACGAGATGACGATCTCCTTGGTGGCCGCCGCCGGGATGGGGAAGATGCGCGCCGAGAACTCGTTCCCCGCTTCGGCCTCCAGCAACGCCGGGTCCTGCTTCCGGTGCAGGAAGTCTTCGTAGGCGACCCGCGCCGCCTGCTGCTCGACGACCTCCCCCTCCTGCCAATGATCGCCGATCCGCATGGCGAATCGGCTCACCGCCGCGCCCGCAGGGAGCGTGATCCGAAAGCGCCCCTCGCGCACGCGGTTCTCGGGGTTGCGGAAGGTCAGGTGCAGCTCGGTGAACGCCAGCGGGTCGTCGACCGCCGCGTCGGCCGACAGCGAGACCAACTCCAGCCCGGCGCCGTCGGAGGCGGTCAGGCTGATGGGGGCCGCCGAGAGGACGACGCCGGCGGCACCGGCGCGGTCGCCGGCGGTGACCGCGGCAAAGACGAGCGCCAGGAGACGGACCGAGAAGCCGAATTTGGTGGTCATGCCCTTCCAGACGCACGACCGTCGATTTGGATCTGAGAGATCGCGCCGTCAGCCCGACGACGCCACGCGCCATCAGAACTGCGCGTGCAGTCCGACCGTGGGGAGAATCAACTTGATCCGGTCCTGTTCGACGACCATCTGGCCGGCGGTATTGATGACGACGGAGTCGAGCTGCAGAACCTCCGGATCGAGCGTCACGTTGGCAAAGTCGGCGTAGAGATCCATCACGAAGCGATCGAAGACGAAGCGGCGCTGGGCGCGCAGGTCGATCTGGTAGTAGGTCGGGAGCTGCTGGTATTCCCCGCCCGGGCTGCCGACGACCGGCGCCCAGCGCCCGGTGTTGAGGTGGAAGCGCGCGCCGACCGAGTAGCCGCCGCGCAGCCGGGCGCCGGCGACCAGGTTCAGAATGTGGCGCTCGTCCCAGTCGGAGCGGCCGAGCACGCCCCCGTCGTCGTAGCGCAAGCTCCAGGAGAGCGTGTAGGCCAGCCAGCCGAAGAAGCGCCCGATGTCGGCCCGCCGCAAGAGCAGCTCGGCCCCGTAGGCCCGACCGTCACGCGACACCAGGAAATCGGGGGCGTTGGGATCGTTGTCCTCGATGTCGATGTTGCGCACGTCGGTGAGACGCAGCTTTTGGTAGTAGCCGGTGACGCCGAGGGTGAGGTGGAAGGGCAGGCGCGTCTCCACCCCCAGCGAGCCGCCGAGGGAGGTCTGGGCGCCGAGATCGGCCAGGCCGAACGCCTCGAACCCTGGCACGCTCACCGGCAAGCTGGGCATCTGCGCGTAGCGCCCGCCGTCGGCCCGGAGCGACAGCGTGTCGCTCACCCGGTAGAGGACGTCGAGGCGCGGCTCGATGAAGAACGCGCTGGTGCTCTCCTCGGCGAAGAGATCGGCGCGCAGGCCGGGAGAGATCACCAAACGCTGGCCCACGCGAACCATGACCGTCGCGTACGCCGCCTGCGAGAGGGCCTGGCGCGAGCGCCCCAGATCGCTCTGCCGATCCTGAAACGCCGGGACGGCGGTGGCGAACGTCTGGGCGTCGCCGCTGGCGCCGACCTCCAGGTCGACCGACGGGCCGAGCCCGCGCGAGTAGATCGCCCGCGGCGCGGCGCTGAGGGCGCGGACCTTGATCGCGTTGTCGAACAGCGTCGAGTTGGCCCAGTCGGCGCCGCCAGTCAGGCCCAGCAGCAGCCGCCCGCCCCCGATGGCCCGACGCCAGCGCAGGTCGAGCCGGTGGAACTGCAGCGCGCCGTACTCCTTGGTGCTGGAGAGGTTGGTCCAGCCGATGTCGTCGAGCGCCCCGAAGGCGAACAGCGTCGCCTGTCCACCCCCGAGAGGGTGGTCGACGCGCAGCTGGTAGTCGCCGTAGCGAAGGATGGTGTCGTTCGAGAGGAGCGAGAACAGCTCGCCGGTGTAGGAGTAGCGCGCGGCGACGACCACCGTGCCGCGGCCGCCGTCCCAGGGGCCGGTCACGATCCCCCCCGCGTCGAACACCGTCACGTCGACGGAGGCGTGAACGCGATCGGCCGGCGGCGCCACGGTGCGGGCGGCCATGATCCCCGAGACGTAGGGTCCGTAGTTGGCCGGCGAGCCGCCCGGATAGAAGTCGACCCCCTCGATCAGATAGGGATGAATGACCGACAGCTCGAGCCCCAGGTGAAACAGCTCGGGGACCTGGATGCCGTCGAGGAAGAATCCGGTGTTGCCCGGGTTGGCCCCGCGCACGACATAGAGCGCCGCCGGCCAGGCTATCTGTACGACGCCGGGGAGAGAGCCGAGCACGCGCAGCGGATCGCCCGAGCCGCCGGCCGTCTGACGCGCCTCTTCGCCGGAGACCTCCACCTTGAAGATCTCCGGACGATCGGCGCGCACCTTGGTCAGGTAGCGCGGGGCGTGGCCGCCGGCGAGCACGCGGAAGAGCTGCTCTCCGGCAGGCGCGCCGGGGCGCAGCTCGACCCGACGGCGCACCACCTCCTGCCCGGCGATCGCCACCGCCAGATCGTGCGGGCCGGCCGGGACCATCAGCGCGACGGATCCCCCGGCATCGGTCTCGCCCGCCGCGACCCCGTCGACGGTGATGGTGGCGCCGGCGATGGGGTCGCGCGTCCCCTTCTCGAGCACGCGCACGGCAAGCGGAACCAGCGCCACGGCCAGCGCCGCCCGGACCGCAGCGAGGCCGGCGTCGCCTGGCGCCGCGCCGCAACCGGCGTCTCCTGGCGCCGCGTCCGCGCCGCCGTCCCGATCATTGGGTCTACCATCGCCGGCCGCGTCCGGACCGCTGCCACCGTCCGCGGCCGGGCCGGCGTCGAGCGCTGTCTCGGCCGGCGCGGCGGCGAACGCCGACCGCGCGATGGTTCCCAGCGCGAACGCGAGGATCACGACGTGGCGGACGATCACTTAAGGTCGGCCACGGTGATCGTCGCCAACCAGATTCCGTCCTGCGGCGACGGGTTGCGGCCCCGCACCAGATAGACGACGGAGAGCACGGACGTCACCCCGGCGTCGGTCGAATCGGTCACCAACCCCCCGTCGGTGGCCACCTTTTCTGCCAGGACGGTGAACTGGGCGACCTCGGGGAGATCGGACGTTTCTCGCCCGTGTCCCGGTTGACCAGCCCCAGCGTCCCCGTGGAGTCCTGCGTGCTGTAGTCGTAGCCGGTGATGAGCCAGGGGCCCTCGATGTCGTAAATCTCCTCGAAGACCTGCTCGGCGACATAGTGCAATTGCACCGTGCTGTCGTGCAGATCCAACCAGACGAGATCGCCGTCGAGGAACAGCTCCACCTTGGCTCCGGTGAACCCGACAAATTGGACGGTCTGCATGAGACCAGTGCCGACCATGCGCGCGCCGCTCCCGTCGCTGGCGGCGGCCCAGAGCTGCGCCTCGCCCCCCGGCGGCTGCACGAGCCAGAACATCGAGCTGTTGTCGGGTGAGAAGGCGGCGGTGACCACGTTGGAGGCCGCCAGCAGCGTGCAGCTGCCGAGCCCGCCCTGCGTGGCCGGCAGCGTCAGCAAGCTGAGCGGCCCCGACCCCCGGTAGCTGCAGCATTGCTGCGGCGTCACGAACAGGACCTTGCTGGCGTCCGCGGAGCCCTGCCCCGACAGGAACGCACTCGCTGACGAAGGGCAGGCGATCACCTGCCGGTCGCTGTCGTCCCAGATCACGAGATCGCTGCCGGCGCCCGCCGCGCCGCCGAGCTGCCAGACGGCGAGCTGGAGACCCGGCTGAAAGTAGGCCGCCAGGGACGGGCTGTACATGACACCCGCGGGCGTCGGCGTCGGTGTCCCCGGAGGGACCTGAAACAGCGCCAGCTCGCTCGGCCCCCCCGAGGAGAAAGGGCCGGCGAAGACCGTTGTCTGGGCGTCGCTCATCACCCGCGAATAGACATAGTGATCGCCCGTGGGGAAGACCGAGTATTGCCCGCCGCCGATCAAGCTGGTCGACTGCAATGAACCGGCCGGCGTCGCGCCCGTGGCCCAGCCGACGCTGGCCGGCACCGGCGGCACGTCGGTGGTGATCGCATAGGAGGTGGAGATCCACGCTGTAAAGACCGAGCTCGTCAGGCGCGGAGGGCGCCGCGCCGAGCACGGTCACGGCGGTCGGCGTGTTGGCGCTGTCGGTAGACCACCACTCGACCTGGATCACCGAGAGCGCCAGCGGCACCGGTTGCAGGTCGGTGAACGGACCGGTCACCAGGACCGTGTTGCCGCTCGCGTCGACGACGAACGCAGTCAGCAGCCCGTCGGCCCCGGGGCATTGCGCGTAGCTGACGACGTTGGCGATGTCGGTCTCCACCCCACCGTCGCGCTCCGCCCCGCCATCGGTCTTCATCCCGCCGTCGGTCCTGGCGCCGCCGTCGGTCTCCATCCCGCCGTCGGTCTCCACCCCGCCGCCGTTGCCCACGATCTGGAGCGTGTAGGCATTGGTCGCCGCCGTCCCGGCGGCGGTCAGCGCGCAGGTGTAGGGGGACTGCGGGGGAGGCATCGAGGACGGCGACGGTGCCGGCGGCGGTAACTGACTGCCGAAGTCCTGCACCGCACCGGTCGCCAGGTTGAGCGACCAGTAGTTCGCGGGCGGGCCAAACGTCGGGCCGCCGGTCCCGTAGACGAGAACGCCCGGTCCCGGGTTGCCGAGAAAGGTGACCGTCGAATCACGGGTCGGCTCGAGCTCATGCGAGCCGAAGCCGCGCGTGGCCGGGGTTCCCCCGCTGCAGGCCGAGACGACCAGCGCGGCGGCGATGAGACCGGACACGGCAACCGCATGCCACGGCCAACCTGGCGGAGTCCGACACGGCCCCTGTGAACCTCCCGTCATCCGATCATCGCCCGTCTGGCGGGATGATAGCGCGTCCCACCGCTCGGGACGTAACCGGACGGGGGGACGCACGTAATGCAGCCATGAGGGGGATGAAAGTTGCGTGGATCACGGCTCTGCTGTCGTTGGCCGGCGGCGGCAATCTCGCGCGCAGCGCGCCGGCGACCGCGCGCCAGCCGGGTCAGCCGATTCTGGTCGAGCTCTTCACCTCGCAGGGGTGCAGCTCCTGCCCGCCGGCCGACAGGTTCGTGCGCGCGCTGCCGGCGCGGGGGCTCGGACCGGACAAGGTCGTCGCGCTCACCTTCCACGTCGACATCTGGGATCACCTCGGCTGGCCTGATCCGTTCGCCGCCCCCTCCTTCACCGATCGACAGGCCTGGTACGCCGACGGGGGACAGCTCCGCGGCGCCGACGGCGACCGCGCCATCTCCGGCATCTACACCCCCCAGATGATCGTGGCCGGCCAGGTTCACTTCCCGGGCGGCGAGACGGACGTCGCGCTCCGCCAGATCGCCGCAGCCGCCGCACGCCCCTCGGCGGTGACCCTGGCGCTCCGCGCGACGGTCGACGGGAGCGCCGTGACGGTGCGCGCGCGCGTCCCCGGCGCCGAGCGGCTCGATCGCGCCGGCGACTGGAGGCTGACCGCGGCGCTGGTGCAGAAGACGGCGGAGACGCACGTGCCCCGCGGCGAGAACGGCGGTGAGACGCTGCAGGAGGCGTCGGTCGTGCGGGCGCTGTCGCCGCGGCTCCCGCTCACGTTACGCGCGGATCAGGAGATCGCGGTGACGCTGCAGAAGCCGGCCGAGCTCGCCTGGCACGACACGGCGCTGGTCCTGTTCGTGCAATCCGAAAAGACGCGCCAGGTGGCCGCCACGGCCGAGATCGAGGCGCCGGCGCGCTGAACGCGTGAGCTGTGCCGGCGCGCCCAGCGCGCTGGGTGGGCGTCAGCCCCCGTCCTTCGGACAGCTGAAGAGCCCGGTCGTCGTGCAGCCCACCGGATTGACGAACGCCTTCGGCCCCGCGACGCAGTGGCTGTCCCCGGCGGCCGCGTAGCTGACCGCATAGAGCGCTCCCGAGCTGTCATAGAGGTAGACGTACTCGTCGTTGCCCCCGGTGGGGTTGGTGACGATGAGCTCGCGGTCCGCGCCGCAGGCATACACGATGACCGTGGTCTGCGGGCGGCCGCAAAGATAGGCGTTGGAGGTGGTCGCCGCCCAGGTCGAGGCACAGTGCACCGCGAACGACCCGGCGTCCACCGTGACCGCGCAGGCTGCGGCAATCGTTTGATCACAAGCCACCGCCCCGTCGACCGGCTCGCTGGCGTCGGAGGGGCCGTCAATCCGAGCGTCCCCCGCCTGGCCCGATCCGCCGGCGCCGGTCTCCTGGCCGTGGTCCACGCCGGCATCGTGCTTGGCGTCGTCGGCGGTCGCGTCGAGCGCGCAGTTCGCCGAGCACTTGCTCGGGCTGCTTCCGCAGGCGGAGAGACCGGCGAACATCATCGCCACCCCCCACAGGCCTCCCAACCCTCGAACGGCGAATCTCATTTTCGCCGACTATGCACCAACATCAGCTTTCGTCGCGCCAAAATCTGCCGGCGACCTCGTCGGCAAACAGCACGCCGGAAGGCGTCAGGCGAACGGCGGCCTCACTAACCTCCAGCCAACCAGCGGCGATCGCCGACGACGACGCCGCCGCCCGCCCCTCCAGCGGATCTCGCCCGTGACGCGCGCGGTGCGCGGCGCGATCGATCCCCTCGGTCGTCCGCAGGCCCAGCCAGATCGCTTCGTTCTCCAGATCGGCGGCGCTCCGCCGCTCGACGTGGCGGGGCGCCGGGCTGCCGCCGGCGCTTCGCGCGGCCGCCAGGTAGACGTCGGTCGCGCGTGGATTGGAAAAACGCCAGCCGCCGCCGTCCTCGAGCGGCCGGAACGAGGCGGCCGAGGCCCCCAGGCCGAGGTACGGCGCCAGCGACCAGTAGAGTTGATTGTGGCGGGCGCGGCGGCCGGGACGGGCATAGCTGGAGACCTCGTAGGGGGCGAGGCCGGCGGCGGGGAACGCGGCGCGCGCGTGCTCGAACATGAGGGCCACCGCCTCGTCGTCGGGGCGCGGCAAATCGCCGGCGCGATCGCGGGCGCCGAACGCGGTCCCCCGCTCAATGGTGAGCGCATAGGCCGAGACATGGGTGGGGCCGAGCGCGATCGCGGCGTCGACCGCGCGCCGCCAGTCGTCGAGCGACTGCCCCGGGACACCGAAGATGAGATCGATCGACAGGTCGTCGAAGCCGCCGGCGCGCGCGGCGGCGACCGCCGCTGGGCCGGCGGCCGCGTCGTGGTTGCGCCCGAGCGCCACCAGCAGCCGGTCCTCGAGCGCCTGGACGCCGATGGAGAGCCGGTTGACGCCCGCCGCGCGCAGCCCGCCGAGCTGCGCGGCGCCGGCATCGCCCGGGTTCACCTCGACGGTGATCTCCGGCGCGCCCGCCGCCGGGCTCCCGAAGGTGGCGCGCGCCGCTTCGATCACCCGGGCCAGCGCGTCCGGCCGCCAGAGGCCAGGCGTTCCGCCGCCGAAGTAGATCGACACCAGCTGCCCGGCCGCTTCGAACCAGGGCGCGCGCACCCCGAGCTCGGCGATGACCGCGTCGGCGTAGGCGTCGTGTGGGATCTCTGCGCGCGTGTCGACGGCGAAGTCGCAGTAGGGACAGCGAACCGAGCAGAACGGGAAGTGGACGTAGACGCCCAGCGGATCGCCCGCGCGCAGCCTCCCCGCGGAGACGTCGGAGACGTCGACGTTGGGACGGCTCAGGCCTTGGGCGCTGGCGTTTTTTTGATGTACTCCGTGCATTGTCGGATGCGCCGCCGGACGAGCTCACGGCCCAGGCCCGCCAGCGTCTCGAACAGCGGCGGCGTCGCCTTCTTCCCGGTGGCCGCCAGCCGCAGCAACATGAACATCTCCTTGGTCGACCAGCCGCTCTTCTCGGCGAACGCGCGGGTGAGCGCGTCGAGCCCCGCCACGGAGAAGTCGCGCGCGGCGTCCAGCTCCTCGCCGAACGTCGTGAGCGCGTCCATCACGTCCTTGGGCGTCCGCCCCTTCAAGGCCAGATCCTTGGCCACCGGCGCGTAGTCGACGTCGCCGGAGAAGAAAAAATCGGTGAGCGGCAGGAACTCGTCGAGCCTCTGGATCCGCTCGCGCACCAGCGGGACCAGCGAGGCCAGCTTCTCGTCGGAGAGCCGCCACGCGCGCAGGCGGCGGACGATCTCGCCGTCGGGGAGCGCGCGCAGGTAGCCGGCGTTCATCGCCGACAGCTTCACCATGTCGAACACCGGGCCGCCCAGGCTGACGCGATCGAAGTCGAACGCCTCCACCATCTCGGCGAGCGTGAACTTCTCGCGATCGCCCGCGATCGACCACCCCATCGTCCCCAGATAGTTGAGCAGCGCCTCGGGCAGGAAGCCGGCGTCCTGGTAGTAGTCGAGGGACACCGGGTTCTTGCGCTTGGAGATCTTCGACTTGTCGGCGTTGCGCAGGAGCGGCATGTGCACCCACTCCGGCGCCTGCCAGCCGAACGCCTGGTAGAGCACCACGTGCTTGGGCGTCGAGGAGAGCCACTCCTCGGCGCGGATCACGTGGGTGATCTGCATGAGGTGATCGTCCACCACGTTGGCCAGGTGATAGGTGGGGAAGCCGTCCGTCTTGAGCAGGATCTGGTCGTCGATCTGGGCGTTGTCGAACTTCACCTCACCGCGCAGCCGATCGACGAACACCGTCTCCCCGGTGCGGGGCATGGCCATGCGCACCACGAACGACTCACCGGCCGCCGCGCGCCGCTCCCCTTCGTCGCGCGGGCGCCCCCGGCAGAGGCCGTCGTAGCCGACGAACAGCCCCTGGCGCCGCTGCTCGTGGCGAATGGCCTCCAGGCGCTCCGCCGTGCAGAAGCAGCGATAGGCGCCGCCGCTGGCCATGAGCTTGGCCACCTCGACCGCGTAGATCTCCGCCCGCTCCGACTGCCGGTAGGGTCCGAACGGTCCGCCGATGTCGGGCCCTTCGTCCCACTGCAGCCCGACCCAGCGCAGCGCGCGCAGGATCGCCGCCTCCGATTCGGGCGTCGAGCGCGCCCGGTCGGTGTCCTCGATCCGCAGCACGAACTTCCCGTCGTGCTTCTTGGCGAAGGCGTAGTTGAAGAGCGCGATATAGGCGGTCCCCACGTGCGGATCGCCGGTCGGCGACGGCGCGATACGGACCCGGACAGGCGACGACATGCGCCGGGGTCATAACACGAACCGCGGGGACCTGCGGCCGAGGCGATCGTTCAGGCCGGAGCCAGCCGCGCCATCGAGAAGCGCACCTGCAGACGGAGGCGGCGGGAGATGCCGCGCATCAGCGCCGGCAGGCGGGTGGCGTAGATCGACACCTCCTGGTGGACCAGGGCGTCGTTCGCGCCCCAGCGCGACTTCCAGGGCGTCGGCCCCGGTGGGAACTCCAGCCGGCGGACGCCGCGCGCGATGGCCAACTGGATGAAATGTGCGGTGATGACGGTGAGCGGGCTGAAGCGGTGGTATCGCTCGTCGAATCCCGAGTAGTAGACGGCGATGCGGCCCGGCATCTCGACGAAGGCTTGCGCGGCGATCATCTCTTCGCCGACTTCGACGCTGAGGATCGAGATCTCGCCGCGGGCGGCGGCGCGCGCCAACCAGTTGCGCAGGAACGACGCCTCGGTCGCGCTGGCGATGTGGCTGCGGTGAGCGATCCCGGTCGCCGCGCGGCTCCGGCGGTTGTGCAGATCGATGAGGTGCTCGACGGCAACGGCGATCTCCGAGGGCGACTGCGCGGTCCGGATGGACCAGGCCCCGATCTCCCGGGTCAGCCGCCGCGGGTAGTAGGCGATGTTGTCACGCATCGACTTGGACAGCCCGGCGGTGAACGTCTCCCATCTCCGGGGGAGATCCAGCGGCAAGACTCCGGCCGCAGGTCGGGTCACCTGCACGCTCTCGAGCGGACGCGACCAGGCAAGCGAACGCTTCCCCGGCCCTCCCGGCAAGGGTCCTCCGGGAACGACCGCCAGGTCCCACCCGGCGGCCGCCACGCGCTCGGCGACGTGCTGGGCCAGCGCCTGGGCCGCCTTCTCTTCGCACCCCCGCCGAAGTAGGACGATCGGCTCGTCGGTCATCGTCTCGAACGAGCGGCTGCGCCCGAACGGCTGCAGGATGAGGCCGAGTGCCTCCGAGCCGAGCGATCGCTCTTCGAACATCGGCGCCGCGCCGATCAACCGGCGGTGCGAGTCGAAGGCGAGAACGACCTCGAACCTTCCCGTGGCGTCGCCGGACCTCCCGAGGACGAAATGCCGGAGCCATTCGATCGTGAAGTCCCAACTCCGAAACGGCGAGGCATCGCTGGCCTCGGCGTGGAGCTCGCGCCAGAGCGGCTCGAGCGCGGCAAGCTCCTGCTCGGTCGTGATCGAAATGCATCCACCGGCCGGATAGAGGCGCGGGGCCTGTGGCCGCACCTCCGCCAGTGAAGGTCTTTTGCTGACACGTCGGTTTGGACCAGAGGGCCGCGCTCTTGGCGCGTCCTCCAGATCGAAAACACGACGGTCGCTCCCCCAAGCGATCGCCATGAAGGTTTGTTCGGTACGTCAGCCGCAATTCTTGAGCGGCGCCGATTGAGCTGCCGGAACCGGAGCCGCCGTCTCAGCCGGGCGACAGCCAGGCGGGCAGCGGCGCCGTTCCGTAGAACCGCCGCAGGCGCGCGGCCGCCGCACCCTCCCGCGGGCGGCCGTCATCGTCGCGCAGACCGAGGAAGCGGAGCGCGTTGCCGCCCATCAGATCAGCAAGGCCCTCGGCGCCGAGGAGGCCGCCCAGCGTGGCCTGGAACTGGCCGACCGCCGCCGTGGCGTCGGGGTCGAGGCTGGAGAGCCACCAGTCGCTGCCGTACATGAGCCGGCGCTTGACCTTGGGGTAACGCGCGATGACGTCGCCCAGCAGCGCGCGCAGCCGCTGGCCGTAGGCGGCGTCGTAGACGAGCGGCGAGTTGGAGAGATCGGCGTAGACGTTGGGGTGGCTCTCGATCAAGGCGGCGGCCTGGTAGATCCAGGCGTCGGCGGTCTCCTTGGGCGCGGCCGGATCCGCGATGCCGTAGTCGTGGCCGAAGTGGCCGAAGTTGAGGCGCAGCGTCGGGTGGCGCTCGAGCACGGGGCGCCAGTGCGCGGGCGAAACCAGCCGGTGCAATCCCAGGCCGTACTCGTTGGCGGCGCTCGCGTGCGTCATGATCGGAGCCTCGGCGGCCTCGCAGTAGCCGTAGAGCGCGTCGAGCGCGCGGTCGAGCCCGGCGGCGAACGGCAGATCGCGGCGCAGGTCGGCGTTGTCCCAGGGGGCGAAGCCGACCGGGGGGTAGAGCTTGACCCCCAGGAAGCCGCCCGCCTCGATGGCGTAGCGCACGAGATCCAGCGCCGAGCTCGCGCCGGAGGGGCGCGCCGGCCTGGCGTCGATCGGCGGCGCGCCAGGCTTGGGCGCGGGTGTTTGCGGCCCCTCGAGCTGCCGCCGCGGGTCGAAGGCCACGAACGGATGAAAGCGCGCCTCCGGCCGCCCGATCCGCCCCCGGGTCGCCAGGCGGGCGATCGCCGACTGCACCAGGACCTGCTGCCAGAGTGGTGTCGGCGCCCGGTCGTCGGACCAGGCATCATAATCGACCAGCGCCGGCGTGAAGAGCGCGATGGTCGGGAAGAGCCGGGCGATGGAGGCGGCGATCGAGGCGCGCGGGTGGGAGACCAGATAGAGCGCCTCCAGGTAGCGCGCGACGATCCGCCGCTTGTCGGCGCCGACGGAAAACGGCAGGTGATTGACCAGCTCTCCGAGGAGCATCTCCACCACCTCGGGCGGCAGCTCCGGCACGGGCGGGCTGCTGGTCCCCGGATGCGCCATGCCCGCGCCGAGCGCGGCCAGCTCCTCCTCCCCGGTCGGCGCGACGGCGTTTGGCAGCGTGGCCACCGCCCCCACGAAGCGTCCGCACGATCAGCTCGGGCCAACGGCTCAGAAGCGCGACAGCTCGGTGAGGCCGGGGATGTAGTGGGCGACGAAGCCGACGATGGGCAGATCCGCCGAGCAGAAGGTGTGGCAGTGGACGTCGACGTCGATGGCGATGGCGCGGCGACCGGCACGAGGCGCGCCGGGTCGCGCCCGCCGCCGGCGGCCGCAGGACCGGCGCGCACTCCCCTTGACGCCGAGCGCCCCCAGGGTGATCCACGCCGGCGCCGCCGGCCAGGAGATCGCGACGCCGCGGTCGCCGGCCGGGGCATCAGAGCACCAGCTTGTAGCCGGTGCCGTAGATCGTGACGATGTGGCGGGGCTTGGCGGCGTTCTCCTCGATCTTCTTGCGCAGCTTGACCACGAAGTTGTCGACGCTGCGGGTGGTGGCGTGGCCGGAGACGCCCCAGATTTTCTCCAGGATCTCCTCGCGCGTGACCGGCTGCCCGACGCGCTCCCAGAGCAGCCGCAGAAGCTCGACCTCGTAGAACGACAGCGCGCTACGTCTTCCCCTTGCGCACGCAGCTCGTGCTTGCGCGGGTCGATCACGCGCCGCGCCGATCGGTGATCTCCTCGTTGGGCGGTCGGCGCGCGGTGCAGGCGGCGGAAGATGGCGTTGATGCGCGCCACCAGCTCGCCGATCGAGAACGGCTTGGTCACGTAGTCGTCGGCGCCCACGTCGAGGCCGCGGATCTTGTCGGTCTCCTGCGAGCGCGCGGTCAGCATGATGACCGGCACCAGCGGGTGGGTGGCGCGGATCTCCTCGCACACCGAGAAGCCGTTGGCGTCGGGGAGCATCAGATCGAGCAGCACCAGATCCGGGCCGCGCTCGCGCAGGATTCGCACCCCCTCGCGCCCCAGGCCCGACGACAGCACCTCGAACCCTTCGAACTCCAGCGCGTCGCGCAGGCCGCGCACCAGATCGGGCTCGTCCTCGATGACCAGGATGCGGCGGCGCATTGCTGGCGCTCGCCTGCGGCGACAGGCGGCGAGAACGGTTGCTCACAGCGCGGCCCGCTCCTCGGGCGCGGGCGTCATGACCGGCGCGACCGGCAGGTAGACGGTGAAGGTCGACCCGCGGCCGAGCGCGCTCTCCACCTCGACCCGTCCGCCGTGCGCCTCGGCGATGTGCTTCACCAGCGCCAGGCCGATGCCGCTGCCGCGCACGTTGCGCGTCCGGGCGACGGTGGCGCGGTAGAAGCGCTCGAAGATCCGCCGCTGCTCCTCGGGCGCGATGCCGGCGCCGTGATCGGCGACGACCAGCGCCACCGCGCCCGGCGCGCGCCGCAGCCGCACCGACACCTCGCCGCCGTCGCCGGCGTACTTCACGGCGTTGTCGACCAGGTTGAGCAGCACCAGCGTCATGGCGTCCTCGTCCATCCGCACCGGCGGCAGATCGGGCTCGATCTCGGTCTGCAGTCGGAGCTTCTCCTTCTCGAGGCGGTGGCGGAACACGTCCAGCGCGCGCTCGACCACCTCTTCGAGGCGCCCCTCGGCGAAGCTGTAGCTGGCCTTGCCGCGCTCGAGCCGCGCGAAGTCGAGCACGTTGTCGATGAGGTGCGCCAGCCGCTCCGACTCGCGCGTGATGATGCCCGCCGTACTCGCGCGCCATCGCCTCCCCCTTGTGCTTGCCGGTCGCCAGCAGCTCGCCGAACATCCGGATGAGCGACAGCGGCGTCTTCAGCTCGTGCGAGACGTTGGCGATGAAGTCGCTCTTCATCTGCGAGGCGCGCCGCTCGGCCCGCACCGACAGCCACACCACGCCCAGCCCGAGCGCGATGATCACCGTCGAGACCGGGACCAGCAGCACCCCCAGCAAGCGCTCCGTCTCGGCCTGCGGCGCGCAGCTCGGCCACGTTGCGCGGCGTGATCTGGATGCGCCAGGCGTAGAGCGTCTTGCCGAACGACGCCTCGTATTGGAAGGGCGTCGCGCGGCTGCGGCTCGCCGTAGATCGGACGCGCGCCACCTCGTCGAGGATCGACCACCCGCCGCTTGCCGGTCACGACGTCCATCTCGTCGGGGATCCAGTCCTTGGCGATGAGCGTCAGGTCCAGCTTGGCGGCGACGTAGTAGTCGTGATCGTCCTCGGTCTTCTTCGCGGCGTAGGCGATGAGCACCGACTTGCCCTCGAAGAGCTGGTGCAGGTGGCGAAAGTTGCCCGGCTGGTCCGGCGTCCAGGGCTGCAGCGACTTCCATTCGAGCCCCTTGACGTAGCTCTGCCAGCGGTCCATCTCGCGCCGGCGGTGGGCGGCGTCGGGCGTCGGATAGAGCGACCGGATCCTGAGCCCCTCGTCGAGCAGCGCCACCGACTCGACCCCCTGCGGGCAGGTCGACGTTGGCCGGCGGATCGGCGGTGGCGTCGTCCCACTCGATCTCTTCGAACAGCTCGCCGTCGGCCTTGTCGATGCGATCCTGCACCTGCTCGACCAGCAGGTTGGCGAGCTGCTGGTTCCCCTCCATCAGCGAGGCCTTGCTGCGCACCGAGGCCGCCACCGCGTAGCGGTAGCCGTAGTAGGCGAGCGCGATGGCGGCGCCGACGATGGCCGGGAAGACGATGGCCAGGATGACCGGAGCCAACGAAATTCGTGCGCCTTGCCGAGACATCGCAGATGGCTAAGGATTGCACACAATCCACCCCGGGCGGGAAGACCCGCCTCGGAACCCCGGTCGGCGGCATGGCCAAAATCGAACGCCACTTCTTCGTCTGTGAGAACGCCCGCCCCGTCGGTGGCAAGCCCTCCTGCGGCGCGCGGGGCTCGAGCGAGATCGCCACGGCGCTGCAAGAGGGGCTCGGCCGCCACCCGGAGCTCTGGGGACGAGTGGCCATCACCCCGTCCGGCTGCCTCGGCCCCTGCTTCGAAGGGCCGACCGTCGTCGTCTACCCCGAGGCCGTCTGGTACGTGGGCGTCACGGCCGCCGACGTGGCGGAGATCGTCGAGAGCCACATGCGCGGCGGCCGGCCGGTCGAACGGCTCCGGCGGCAAGAGGATTGACGATCGACGATGACGATTGACGACCATCGACTCCCCCCCGCGGACCAGCTCAACGGTGATAGCCTGGCCGCATGAGCGACGATCGCTCGATCCCGGGAGGCAAGCTGGAGTACGCGGTGCTGACCGCCGTCTGGGATCTCGGCGTCGCCACCGCGCGCGAGGTCTACGATCGCGTGGGCGCGCCGCTGGGGCTGGTCTACACCACCACCGCGCGGGTGCTCGATCGGCTGCAGGTCAAGGGGCTGGTCTCGCGCGAGAAGAACGGCAAGACGTTCGGGTACCGCGCGCAGGTGGCCCGGCGCGAGATCGACCACGCGCGGATGTCGCGCGCGCTCTCTGGATTTCTGGCGGGGGAGCCGCGCCCCGCGCTGGCCTCTCTCGTCGACGCGATCGAGGCCATCGATCCGAAGCTGATCGACGAGCTGGCGCGGGCGGTCGAGGCGCGGAGGCGCGCCCGATGAACCGCGATCTGGTGCTGGCGACGGCGATCCTGGCGCTGTGCGGCTCCGCGATCTGGCTGGGCGGCTGGTTGCCGCTCCGGTTCAGCGGGCGCGGCGACGACAGCGGACGGGCTTGCGAACGCCGGACCTGGCTGGCCTTGTTGCTGCCGCTCGCCCCGGCCGCGATCGGACTGGCGGCGCTCGCCGGGTGGGCCCTGCAGGAGCCGCACCTCAGCGACGAGATCTTGCGCCCGCTAACGCCGCTCCTGGTGGCGCCGCTGGCCTGGGTCTGGCTGCGCGCCCTCTGGCGCGCCGGGCGCGCGCTCGCCCGCCCGCGCGTCCCGCCGCTGGCGGCCACGCTCGGTCTGCTGCGACCACGCATCGCCATCGATCCCCGCCTCACGCGCGATCTCGACGGCGCGGCGGGGGCGGCAGTGTTGGCGCACGAGCGGGCCCACTGCCTTCATCGCGATCCGCTCCGGATCTGGCTGGGCCAGATCGCCACCGATCTGCAGTGGCCGAGCCCGCGCGCCGCCGCCCGCTTCGCCGCCTGGCGGCAGGCTCTCGAGCTGGCGCGCGACGAGGAGGCACGGGCGGACGGCGTCGAGGGCGAGGATCTCGCCGCGGCCCTGGTGGGCGCCGCGCGGTTGGCGCAGGGGCGCGCGCCCTCACCGGCCGCGCCGCTCATCGACGTCGAGCAAGCGCTCGTCCTGCGCGTGGGCCGGCTGCTGGCGCCGCTGCGCGCGCCGGCGGCGCGCCACTGGTGGTTCGGTCTGGCGTTCGCCGGCTCGCTGGCGCTGCTCGGGGCGTCGGCGATCTTCGGCCTGGCGCACGGTGATCTCCTGGTCCGGGCCCTGCCCATCGTGGGCGGCTGAGCGACGCGGCGACGCGCGACCCGGGTGCCCGGCCGACGCCGTCCGTCTAGAGCTTCGCCGGTTCCGAGTCGACCGGGCCGTACGACATCTTGTGGACGCGCACCCGCCGCGGCGACGGGGAGAACGCCATCGCCTCGTCCTCGTCGGACGCCACCTCCGCGGGGAGCTTCAGCGCGACCGGCGGTTTGACGTGCCGCTTGGGGACCACCGCAACCGCAGGCGCTGCAACCCCAGGCACCGCCACCGCAGATACGGCGATCGCGGGCGCGCCGGCCAGCCGCCTCGCCGCAGCTTGCTTCGACGCCGGCGGTGGTGTCACCGCCGCCACGGCGGCGGGCTTCGCAGGAGGCGCAAGCGCGGGCATCGGCGCAGGCACCGGCAGAGGCGGCGGCGTCATCGCCGTGGTCGTCGTTGCCGTCGTTGTCGCCGGCGCCCTTGGGGGCGCCGTCTCGACGAGCGCCGGCGACGACGGGCCGCCAGCGCGGAGCGCGAGCGCCAGCGCCACCAGGGCCACCGCGCCGGCACCGGCCGTCGCCGCGATCCGCCAGCGGGCGCCCCGCTCCACCACCTCGGTCCGGATACCGCTCGCCGCCATCCGGGCGCCGCGGTCGCCGAGCTCCGTGCGGACCGCGCGGATCTCGTCCCGAATCTCTTTCAGGACTTCGATCAGGCCGTCTGACTCTCCCATCGCCATTCTCAGAGTTTGGCCGGCTCGGAGTCTCCCGACGACGCGTGCGGCCTGTGCACGTGCGCCGGCTTGGCCACCTGCTTGTGCTCCAGCGTCAGCTCGATCGTCTGGTCGTCGTCGAGCGAGACGGCGTGGGCGTTGGGCAAATAGCCGTCCTTTTCCAGCCGCAGCTTGAGCGCCCCGCCCCGCGGCCGGTTCAGCACGACCGGCGTCACGCCGAGCACCCCGCCGCTGGCGTCGTCGAGCACGTTGGCGCCGGCCGGAATCGGACTGGACGTTCACGGTCACCGTCTTGGCGACCGCCGGAGGTGGCGGCGTCACGGGCGGGGCCGCTGGCTCGGGCGTCGTCGCGGACGTCGTCGCCGGTTTGAGCGACGGCGCGGCCGGCTGCGCCACGACCTCGCGCTGCACGCCGACCTTCTCGCCGTCACGGAAGATGAACACGCCTCCCCCGACGGCGGCTGCGGCGGCGACGACGAACACGATCGCGGCTTTGCCCTTGGAGCCGGTCTTCCCGGTTTCCCCGGTCTTCGAACCGGTAGGCGCGTCCACCCGCTCACCCACCCCGGTCGAGAAGGTCGTGTCCCGCAGCTTGGGGTTGCTCGTCGCGGTGGCAGAGACCGGCGCGGTCTTCGGCCCGGTCTTGGGCCCGGTCTTGGCCGTGTTCATCATGTCCGGCGACGACGGCTGCGTGCCGCGCACCACGAACATCGATCCGCCCGAGCTCTTGAGCGCGGCCTGCAGCTCGCCCATGTCGGCGAAGCGCTCGTCCGGATTCTTCGCCAACATCTTGAGAACGATGGCGTCGATGGCCGGCGAGATGTCGGGGTTCTGGCTCGACGGCGCCGGCGCGGCGACGTTGAGGTGCATGTTCACCAGCTCACCGAACCCCTCCGAGACGAACGGCGGCTGCCCGCAGAGCATCTCGAAGAAGATGATCCCCAGCGAATAGATGTCGCTGCGGTGGTCGACCGTCTTCGTCCCGCGGCACTGCTCGGGCGACATGTAGATGGGGGTCCCCATCAGCGTGCCCGTTCGGGTCTTCACCGAATCGTTGGCGCTCTGCTGCAGCTTGGCGATCCCGAAGTCGAGCACCTTGATCCGCTCGCGCTCCGGATCGTGCGGATCGGGCACGACGAAGAGGTTGTCGGGCTTGAGATCGCGATGGACGATCCCCTTCTTGTGCGCCGCCCCCAGCGCCGAGGCGGTCTGGTAGCAGAACTCGACGGCGGTCTGGAGCGACAGCGCGCCGACGCGGCGGATGCGCGTCCCCAGGCTCTCCCCCTCGAGCAGCTCCATGACCAGGAACGGCGTGCCGTCGGCGATGGTTCCCGAGTCGAGGATCTCGATGATGTTCGGGTGGCGGATGGCGTTGGCGGCGCGCGCCTCGTTGAGGAACCGGGTCAGCAGATTTTCGTCGCGGATGTAGTTCTTGTGCAGAACCTTGACCGCGACGCGGCGCCCGATGGCGGGGTGTTCCGCCAAGTAGACGGCACCCATCCCGCCCTCTCCCAGAAGCGAGACCGCCCGGTAGTTCCCGAATTGCTGGCCGATCATGAGCCCCCCTGATGGTAACCGACCCTGGCGGCGGCAACCTGAATTTTTGTGGGTCCCTTTGTGGAGGGTCTTCGTAACAGAGATCTCCGTCCGTCCGGGCGGACCAGATCCGGGAGGCGGCCCACGCGTGAAAACCCCAACTTACGGTAGAAACGCAGCGCGGGTAGGTTGTTCCCGTCGCACGAAACATAGAGCCACCGCCGCGTCGTGGAGGTGTGCGCCGCGACGTGCTCGACGAGCGCGCGCCCCAGCCCCTGCCCGCTCGCCTCGGGGCGGACGGCCAGGAGCGCGATGAAGCCGCCCAAGAGGACGCCGTCGTCGACGACGGCGATAGCCAGTGGCGGCCCCTGCGCGGTCATGCGGGCGATCCAGACGCTCCGCGTCCCCGCCTTGCGGGCGAGATAGCGCCCGAGCGCCGCCGCGCGATAGCCGAGCCCCCGCCAGGGCTCGAGCGCCGCAATCCAATCCGCCTGGCCCCGGGCGACCGCCGGTTTGGCATGTACGAACCGCGCCCGCGCGGGCATGCGCTAGCGCACCGCGCCCGGAGGCGAGGAGGGGTCGGACAGCAGGGGCGGCCCGCTCCGTTGCGCCTCCACGGGGGCCGGGCCGGGCGGCGCGCCGGATCCTCCGACCGTCGAGGCTGCTGTCGAGCCGGCGTTGCCCGCGTTGCCCCCGTTGCCCGTTTTCCGTTGCCCCCGTCGCGCAGCAACTCGGAGAGCGAGACGAAGTGAAACCCCCGCTGGCGCAGCCCGGTCAAGATTGCGGGCAGCGCCTCGTGGGTCTTCCAGCCGCGCCCGTTGATGTGGAAGATGATGATCGAACCTGGCCGAGCGCCGGCGAGCACGGCGCGAATCTCCCCGGCGGTGGTGGTCTTCAAGCTCGGATCGCCCGACACCACGTCCCAGGTGACCGTGGGCAAGTTCTTTTCGCGAACGAGCGCGATGACCCGGCGGTTCCAGTCGCCGAACGGCGGGCGGAAGGCGACCGAGTGCCGGCCATAGCGGCCGAGCGCAGCCTCGGTCTGGTCGATCTCCTCGCCCACGCGCGCCGCCGGCAGCCTGGTCATGTGCGGGTGATCGTAGGAATGGTCGCCGAACTCGATCAGCGGATCGCCGGTCAGCTCGACCATCGCCTCGGGATGGGTGTCGACCCAACGGCCGGAGACGAAGACCGTCGCCGGCACCTGCTCGCGCCTGAGGATCTCGAACACATCGCGATCGAACCCGTAGCTCCCCTTCTTGGTGGCGCAGGCGTCGAAGGTGATCGCCACCGCCGGCTCACGCGTGGTGACGCGGGAGATGGGGCGCCCGAGTGGCCGGGGCGCCTCCGGAGGTGGCGGCGCCGCGGCCGGGAACGCCACGCCCAGAAACGACAGCCACAGGGAGAAGAGCGCGCCGGGGGCCATTTACTCGAGGTCCAGCAGCATGACGATGGCGTCCTCCTGGTCCTCGGCGTAGTAGTTCGGGCGAACGCCGACCGGCCTGAAGGCGAACCGCCGGTAGAGCCGCAGCGCGGCCGCGTTCGAGCGCCGCACCTCGAGCGTCACGATCCGGCAGCCGTGCTGGCGGCCGAACTCGATGATGTGGGCCAGGAGGCGCGAGGCATGCCCGGCGCGCCGGGCCAGCGGGTGCGTCGCCAGATTCAGAAGGTGTGAACAAGTCGAACCCGGTGTATGTCGGGGGACGCGTTGAAGGCCTGCAGTCTCCTTCGCATTACGATTTCCGCACCTTGCGTCTCGACTCCGACGGAATTGCGCGCTGAATTTGCCCGTCTTGGATGGCGCCGTGTGGTGGCCTTCCAGACCCGCAATCCTATGCACCGCGCCCACGTGGAACTCACCTTCCGCGCGGCCAAGCAGGTCGAAGCGAACCTCCTGATCCATCCCGTGGTCGGAATGACCAAGCCTGGAGACGTGGATTATTACACCCGCGTCCGTTGCTACCAGTTGCTCGAGATAGAAGTATCCGCAAGGAACCCAGAAGCTCTCGCTGCTGCCACTAGCCATGCGCATGGGCGGCCCGCGCGAAGCGATCTGGCACGCGCTCATCCGCAAGAACTATGGCTGTACGCACTTCATCGTTGGCCGCGACCATGCTGGACCGGGCAAAGACACCGACGGCAAGCCGTTCTATGGCCCGTACGAAGCGCAAGAAGTCTTCAAGAAGCATGAGTCGGAGATCGGAGTCACCATGGTGCCCTTCAGCATGATGGAGCAATTCATA
>CAVRRT010000149.1:0-41497 GCA_963723305.1 uncultured Pseudomonadota bacterium | reverse complement strand
CGGGTCCGTAGTGCTGGGCGAGCCGGTCGGCGCCAGAGCATTGGTCATGGTGGCATCGAATGTCGGAGGATTGGCGAGCCCTTCCCCTCCCCCCGCCGGCGGCGGCAGCCGCGGCGTGTACGACTCGTACATGTGCGGGTCGATGCCGTTGTAATTGTAGTGCTCGGGGTCCGTGCCGAGAATTCTCGTCCAGTCGGCGGCGGTGAGCGTGCTTGCCAGAGGGTTGCCCGCTTGGAAGTGCAAGAGCTGGTGAGGAACGCCGCCGATGTGCGCGAAGAACACCTTGTCGGATGTGCGTGTGCCCGTGGGTAGGTTGCAAAGGGCCGTCGCGTCGGCCACCGAAACCGGCGCTGCGGTCCCAACCGCCGTCGAAAGAATCCTTCGACTGGGGGAGCGAGCGCATCGGGCAGGGCGGGAGAATGTGCGCGGATTTCTGAAGGAGAACAAGGACGTGTTTGCGCGGGTGGACTCTGAACTGCGCAAGAAGCTGGGGATTGGCGCGGCGGCGGTTGCGGCTGAGGTGCCGGCGGTGCCGGTGAACGGCGCGGTGGTGGCGCATGAGGCGGTCAAGGCACGCAAGTAAGTTGGCGGCGGGCGCGGGGGGTACGAGCAGGAGGAGCCTCTTTACCGAGATTGAGTCGTCTTCCTCGGTCTCCAGGTCGTCTTCGTCGTCCTCATCCTCTTCGTCGTCGTCCTCGATGATGATGTCGTCTTCATCCTCCTCGTCATCCTCATCGTCTTCGTAGTCGTCCGCGTCTTCCGCCGTCCTCTTCGTCGAGGTCGTCTTCTTCGTCTTCGGGATCTTCTTCTTCCTCGTCGTCTTCTTCATCGACCGGGGCGGCGAGGAGGGTGTCGCCCGAGAGGTAGAGGTGCCGGAAGATGCCGGCTCATTCCGGGGCCGAGCGAGAGAGACGAGAGGGCTGGGTGAATGGGAGCGGGGTTCTGCGGGGCGAGCATGGGGGTATCTCCTGGAGGCTGGACTACTGGAGGACGAACTATCCGCAGTATGATGCGGCGGGGCGGGGCGCGGGTGTGAAAATTCTATGAGGAGCGTGAGCAGCGGCGCCGATTTAGCCTAAATTGCAACTGAAGTCCATTCTATGAGGTCGAAGCGCGCAGGGGCAGCACTCCCGTGGACGCGGGTAAGTTGATTGAAGGCACAGCCCGATACGGATTTTGCTGCTGCTGCTGCTGTTGGCTGCAGCTGCCTTGCTGCTGTTCTTGCTGCTGTTCTGCTGCGGTGTTGCGTCATTGCGCAGTTTGACCACCCCCTCCCCAGTGGCCTCCCCCTCGGCCTCGCCCTCCCCCCCCTCTGCCCCTCCCCTTCTGCCCCGCCTCGCCCTGTCCCCCAACGCCTCCCCCGGCATTTTCGTCCCCCCTTCACCTCCCCCTTTCACCCCCTTTCCTCCTGCCCCACCTTGCCCCCCGCCCGCCCGGGCACGTTTGCCACCGGCCGCGCCCCGGAACGCTCGACGCTATCGGTTCGACGCTCGATGCAGTCGCAACGCTAGACGCTATGTTAGATGCTATCGGCACAGTGCCTGTATTATCACTCACTGCATTCGATAACGCATCGCTACTCGCTTCCATCGCCTCCATGGGCGGCTCGCAATCCATCGCGAGATCAATGCGTTAGGTGTCCAGGTCGATGAATCGCCGGATAAATTTACAGAAATAGTCCAATGAACAGGAGATAAATCGATCTGAAATATCTGAAATTCAAAATTTGTAAACAAAGGCGGCCATTTTAAAAGCCGCCAGTGTGTCTCATCAATGGTATTGTCATAATGGAGAATTAATCGAGATAAAGAAGTTGTAACATATTTTCATGTTTAATAAAGGTGTCAAGTATGAAGATTAATTTGCCATCGCAGTTCAAGAATAGGTTGTTTTTGGGGATATTTTAGGACGCGCTCTGAGTAACTAATGACTATTGGCGTCCAGGCAATGCGGGAATTCTTGTGAATTCTTGTGTAGTCTTGTCAGCAATTTATATAGCGGCGCCTACAGGAGTTCCACCTGCCGCAGACACTGATTGCCGACTTGCGCAACCAGTGACACCAGAGACCGTTTATAGTCCCACTCTGGCCGGGAGACTTAGCAAGCCGAGAAATTTAATTCTCTGTTTAGCTAGAGCGGGGTTTGAACCCACGACCTCCAGCACACTTACCGATCTTTTGCACCACGTATCAGAACAAATTTCCTTTCCAATCGAACAAATTTCCTTGCCAATCGACGCGATTGGTTAAAAAATTGTCCTGAAATTCTAACCTAACCTGCGATTGGTCAGTCAAAATGTTCTTTGGAAATTTGTTCCCGATACATCCTGCAAAAGATCCGCTATTCTCCTGACGGTAGTCCGGTGTCTTACCACTCAAGCTAGACTTTTGACAATGGACAATGGACTTCATAAACAAGCGCGGGCATGTCTTCAATCTGGGCCACGGGATAACCCCCGACGTGCCGATCGAATCGGTCGCGGCGCTGGTGGCCGCCGTCCGGAGCGCCTGATGTCTAGCGCGCCGGCCCGGCCGGTTGCCGAGGGCCGCCCCGGGCTCGGCCTCATCGCGCTCAACCTGGGCGGGCCCGGATCGCTCGACGACGTCGAGCCTTTCCTGCGGCGGCTGTTCGGGGATCCGGACGTCATCCAGCTCGGGTGGGCGCGCCCGCTGCAGCCGCTGCTGGCCTGGCTCGTCGCGCGCCGGCGGGCGGAGTTTTCACGCGCCGCCTATGCGCAGATTGGCGGCCGCTCGCCCATCGCCGACGAGACGACGGCAGCAGGCCGCGGCGGTGGCGGAGGTCCTCGCCAAGCGCGGCATCGCCGACGGTCCCGGCGATCGCCATGGCCGCCTGGCACCCGCTGGCCGCCTCGGCGCTGGCGACGCTGGCCGCCCGCGGCGTCCGCCGGGCCATCGCCTTGCCGCTTTATCCGCAGGAATCGCGCACCACCACCGGTTCGTCGCTGGGGCAGCTGGAGGCAGCGCGTAAGCTGCATCCGCGGGCTGGAGATCGCCGCCGTGAAGCGCTACCCCGACGCCGACGGCTACCTGCGCGCGGTCGTCGAGCGAATCGAAGAAGCGATGCGGACGCTGTCTCCCGAGGAGGCGCGCACGGCGCCCGTTCTCTTTTCAGCGCACGGGCTGCCCGAGGCGTACATCCGGCGCGGCGATCGCTACCTCGACGACGTCCGCATCACCGTCGAGGCGGTCGCGCGCCGCATGGGGCTCGGGGACCGGACGCGCCTCTGCTTTCAGAGCCGCGTCGGACCGCAGCGCTGGCTCGGCCCGACGACCGAGGAGGTGCTCGACGAGCTGGCAGCCGCCGGGACGCGCGCCGTCATCGTCGTCCCCATCGCCTTCACCGGCGAGCACATCGAGACCCTGCAAGAGATCGACATCCTCTACCGCGCGCGCGCCGAGAAGGCCGGCATCACCCACTTCGCCCGCGCGCGAACCGTCGGCACGCCACCCCGCCTTCATCGACACGCTGGCCGATCTCGCCGAGGCCGCCGCGCGGGCGCGCGGCTGGCTCTAGTGCGCATCGCGATCATCGGCGGCGGCATCTCCGGGTTGACCGCGGCGCAGCTGCTCGTTGGCGGCGGGCACGACGTCGTGCTGGTCGACGACGCGCCGGAGCCCGGCGGGCTCATCGCCAGCGAGCGCCTGGAGGGATTTCTGTGTGAACGGGGGCCCCAGGCGGTGCTCGACGGCTCCGATGAGGTCCGTGCGCTGATCGCCGGCGCCGGGCTCGAGCCGCGGATGGTCCGCGCCCTCCCCGCCTCGCGCCGCCGATCGGTCTACGTCGCCGGCAAGCTGCGGCCCTTCCCCGCCAGCCCGCCCGGGCTCATCAAGACGAACCTCCTCAGCGCGCGCGGCAAGCTGCGGCTCCTCGGCGAGCCGTTCGTCCGCCGCGGCGGCGACGAGGACGAATCGGTGTTCGACTTCATGGCGCGGCGGTTCGGATCGGAGGCGGCGCAGCACGTGGCCGGCCCGGCGCTGATCGGCGTTTACGCCGGCGACGCGGCGGCGCTCTCGATGCGGGCCGCTTTCCCCAAGCTGGCGGCGCTGGAGCAGGAGCACGGCAGCGTCTTGCGTGGCCTCTTTCGTGGACGCAAAGCGGGCCGGCTCGGGCGGCCGGTATCATTTCCGGATGGCCTCGGCGAGCTGCCGCGGGCGCTGGCGGCGGCGCTCGGGGCGCGGCGCCGTGTGGCGCGGGCCATGGCGATCGAGCGCGGCGCCGGCGGCGGATGGACCGTCGCGCTGGACGGTGGCGACGGCGGGCCGATCGAAGCCGAGCGGGTCGTCCTGGCGACCCCCGCCGCCGCGACGGCGGCGCTGCTGGCACCGCACGCCCCCGACGCCGCCGCGGTACTGCGCGCGATCCCGCAGGCGCCCGTGGCCGTCGTCTGCTTGGGCTTTCGCGCCGCGCGCGCCCAAGGGCCGGGGACGGACCTGGGGATCGATCTCGACAGCTACGGGTTCGTGGTGGCGCGCGGCGAAGGGATCTCCCTGCTTGGCTGCCAGTACGATTCGTTGGTCTTCCCCGGCCGCGCGCCTGAAGGCGGCGTGCTCCTCCGCGCGCTGCTCGGCGGGACGTTCGATCCGGCGCTGGTCGATGGCGACGACGCCACCATCGCCGGCCTGGCGGTGGACGGGCTCCGCCGCGCCGCCGGGCTCCGCCGAGATCCCGACTTCGTGAAGGTCTGGCGCGCACGCCCCGGCATCCCGCAGTACGACCGCGCGCAGCTCGGGCGGGTGCGCACCGTCGACGACGCCGTCGCGCGGCTCCCCGGACTCTCCGTCATCGGGCACGCGCTCCGCGGCGTCGGCCTCGGCGCCTGCATCCAATCCAGCGCCGCGTTCGCCCGCGACATCCGTGCTTGATTCTGGGCGCGCCCGGCCGGATTCTTCGGGCCAGGGAGGTGAGCATGCGCGCCTTGAAGAACCTGTTCGCACTCGTCGTGATCGTCGCAGTCCTTGGCGGCGGCGGGTTGGTGGCGTTTCGCATCGCGCGCACCAAGCCGTCGACGCCCGAGGAGATCAAACCGAATCTCATGGCGGTCAGCTCGGCGGGCTCCTACCTTTACGCGGCGCGCATCGGACAGCGGGTCCTGCTGTTCGACACCGGCCCGGACCCGGCCGGCAATCCGGTCGACGTCGCGCTGGGGGCGCTGCACGCCGGACGCGGCGACGTCTCCGATGTCTTCCTCACGCACGGTCACGGCGACCACGTGGCGGCCGCCGGCGCCTTCGCGGGCGCACACCTGCACCTCGGCCAGGGCGATGTGGCGTTCGCCGAAGGGCGGGCCGCCTGGGACAACCCCCTCCTGCGGGTGATGACCAAGGGGATGGGCACCCCGTCGATCAACGTCAACGATCCGATGAGCGGTGTGCTGGTCATCGACCTCGGCGGCGGGAAGACGGTGAAAGCGATTCCGGTGCCGGGCCACACTCCCGGCTCGTACGTCTTCCTCTATGACGAGGTGCTGTTCACCGGCGACACGGCGGTCTGGAAGCAGGGGCGCCTCGACCGCGGGCCTGGCCTCTTCGACAGCAACAGCGATCAGGTGAAGGTGTCGGTCGCGGCGCTCAAGCAGGAGCTCACCGGCGCCGAGATTGGCGCGGTCTGCACGGGCCACGGCGGCTGCACGCCGCTCGGCCTGGGGCGCTCGCTGCTCGACGACTTCATCGCCAGAGTGGGCGGCTAGGTGTTTCTGCTTCCAGCCGTTCGAGCCTTTCAACTCATGGCCGCGCTGCTCGCGCTCGGCGGCTCGCCCCAGCGCACGCCGACCGCCGACGAGCTGCGCCTCTTCGACGAAGGGACGCACGCCCTCGGCGCCGGCGACGCGCGCGCCGCTGAAAAGGCCTGGCGGGCCGGCTACGAGATCGGCCACGACCCGGCTTTTCTGGTCCACATCGGCGAGGCCGAGGAGAAAGCGGGCGCGCCGGCCGAGGCGGCGGAGAGCTACCGCCGCTACCTGCGCCAGGTCCCCGACGCCTCCGATCGGGCCGACATCGAGCAGCGGCTGGCGCGGCTCGGCCCGGCCGCGCCGGCGCCGGCGCCGGCGACCGGGGTCACGGTGGAGACGCCCGGCGAGTTCGGCGGCACGCCTCCGCCCAACGCGCCGCCGCCGACGACCGCACCGGCGCCGGCCGCCGCAGCGACACCGGCCGCGACGGCGCCAGCCGCAACCACCGGGCACGACGACGCCGAGCACCCCGCGGGCAAAGAGGGCGAGGACTCCGGGTGGAACCGGTACAACACCACCGCCGTCATCGCCTCGGGCGTCACGCTGGCGCTCCTGGGGACGGCGGCCTTCTACGGCGCCGAGGCCAGCTCGAAGGAGAACGACATCAACCGATTGGTCATGTTTCGTTTCCCGCCTCCCGCCTATTCCAGCGTCGCGGCCGCCTATACCAGCGCGATGAGCGACGGGCGGAGCGACGCCCATGCGGCCAGGGCTCTCCTGGTCGCCGCGGCCGCAACTGGAATCGTGGCGATCGCCTTCTTCATCCTCGACGGCGTTCACGCGCCGGCCGAGTCCCAACCCACCCCGGCTGCGCCGCCGGCGCTTTCTCTCGCGCCAGCGGGCGCCGGCCTCGGCGCCCAGGGAGCCTGGTCATGGCGATTTTGAGGTCCCGCGCGCGTCTCCGCCCGCTCCGCGCGGCCATCCGCCTGGCCCTCCTGCTGCTGGCCGTCACCCGCTTGACGGCCTGCTTCAACCCCGCCCAACCCGGCTGCGCCTTCTCCTGCGCCGGTGACGGATTGTGCCCGTCCGGTTACAGCTGCGGCGGCGATCTGCTCTGCCATCGCAACGACGGTCAAGGAAGTTGTGCCATCCAGACCGACGCCGGCGGCACCGACGCCGCGCGCGACGCCGCGCTTGACACCAAGACAGGACAGTAGCGAGGCCTCTTTTCGCGTGGAGCCGGCCCTCCTCCGCGTATAGACTCCCGCGCGGCGACCAGCATGGGCTTTTTGGATCTGTTTTCGAAGGAGAAGACGCGCGAGCGGAACGCCGGCCGCGCCATCAACAAGTACGCCCAGTCGGGGGATCGGCTCAAGGCGCTGCAGACGCTGCTCGCCGAGGGATCGCCCGAGGCCCTTTACGCCGTGATGCGCCGCTTCGGAATGATGTACGACAAGACGATCGACGACGAGCAGGAGAAGAACTAGGTCTTCGACAGTCTGGTCGAAAAAGGGGCGGCGGCGCTGCAGCCGCTCAAGAAGTACCTCCCTTCGGCTGACTCGATCTCCTGGCCCCTGCGCCTCCTCGACAAGGTGGTGGCCACCAAGGACGAGGTGATCGACGTGCTGGCCGAGGTGATGAAGCGTCACGAGCCCGGCTACGAGCGCGATCCCACCAAGAAGATCCAGCTGCTCAACCACCTGACGGCGATCAAGCACCCGCGCGTCCCGCCGCTGGTGGTCCCCTACCTCGCCGACATGGACGCCGGCGTGCGCTACGCGGCGGCCGAGGCGCTCATCACGCAAGGGGACGAGGCGGCGGCGCGCGATGCGCTGCTCGACGTCTTCGTGTCGGCCGAGGAGGAGAGCCTGCGGTTGCGCATCCGGATCGCCGACGGATTCGCCGAGCTGGGCTGGCCTCTGGGCGACAAGCGCGCGGAGGTCGAGAAGCGCCTGCCCGACGCATTCATGATCGAGGCGCGGGGCAAAGAGCCGGCGCGCATCAAGAAGAAGGCGTAAGGAACAAGAGACGTGCCGAAACGGACTGACATCAAGACCGTCATGCTGATCGGGTCGGGCCCGATCGTGATCGGGCAGGCCTGCGAGTTCGACTACTCGGGGACCCAGGGGGTCAAGGCGCTCAAGGAAGAGGGCTACCGGGTCGTGCTGGTGAACTCCAACCCGGCGACGATCATGACCGACCCGGAGATCGCCGATCGCACCTACGTCGAGCCGCTGACCGTCGAGGTGCTCACCAGCGTCATCGAGCGCGAGCGTCCCGACGCGCTCCTGCCCACGCTGGGCGGGCAGACGGCGCTCAACCTGGCCCTCGATCTGCACAAGGCGGGCGTGCTCGACGCCTATGGCGTCAAGCTGATCGGCGCCCAGGTCGAGGCCATCGAGAAGGCCGAGGACCGCCAGCTGTTCAAGAAGGCGATGGAGAAGATCGGCCTCGACGTGCCGCTCTCCGGCTACGCGCACAGCCTGGAAGAGGCGCGCACGATCCAGGCCCAGATGACGGCCGAGACCGGCGTCGCCTACCCGGTCTTGCTGCGGCCCTCGTTCACCCTGGGCGGCTCGGGCGCCGCCATCGTCTGGAACGCCGAGGAGTTCGACAGCAAGGTCTCCTGGGGCCTCACCCAGAGCCCGCGCGGCGAGGTGCTGGTCGAGCAGTCGGTGCTCGGCTGGAAGGAATACGAGCTGGAGGTGATGCGCGACAAGAAGGACAACGCGGTCATCATCTGCTCGATCGAGAACTTCGATCCGATGGGCGTCCACACCGGCGACTCGATCACCATCGCGCCGGCCATGACCCTGACCGACAAGGAGTACCAGATCATGCGGGACGCGGCGCTGGCCGTGATCCGCGAGATCGGCGTGGAGACCGGCGGGTCGAACATCCAGTTCGCCATCAACCCGGAGAACGGGCGGATGATCGTGATCGAGATGAACCCGCGCGTCTCGCGCTCGAGCGCGCTGGCCTCGAAGGCGACCGGGTTCCCCATCGCCAAGATCGCCACCAAGCTGGCCATCGGCTACACGCTGGACGAGATCCCCAACGACATCACCCGCGAGACGCCGGCCTGCTTCGAGCCGACCATCGACTACGTGGTCACCAAGATCCCCCGCTTCGCCTTCGAGAAGTTCCCCGGCGCCGACGACGAGCTCGGGCCGCAGATGAAGTCGGTCGGCGAGGTGATGGCCATCGGCCGCACCTTCAAGGAGAGCTTCGGCAAGGCGCTCCGCTCGCTGGAGATCGGGCGCGCCGGCTTCGACCTCGAGAACCCGCCTGCGCTCGACGAGCTGCGCCGCCTGATCGTCCGCCCGGGGCCCGACCGGCTCTGGTACCTGGCCGAGGCGCTGCGCGCCGGCCTCTCGGAAGCCGAGGCCTTTCAGCTCACCAAGATCGATCCCTGGTTCCTGCGCAACCTGCGACAGATGGTCGACGCGGACGAAGAGATCCGACTGGCCGGGGCCAAGAACGGCGCGGCGATCCTGAACGACCCCGCAGCGCTCGCGCGGTGGAAGCGGCTCGGCATGTCGGACCGCCGCATCATGAAGCTCTGCGGCGTCTCCGAGGAGGACGTCCGCCAGGCGCGCATCAAGCATGGCGTCCGCCCGGTCTTCAAGCGCGTCGACACCTGCGCCGCCGAGTTCGAGGCCCAGACGCCGTATCTCTACTCCACCTACGAGAGCTCCTTCGAAGAGACGGTCGACGGAAAGCCGGTCACCGAGAGCGAAGGGCGTCCGACCGGGAAGAAGAAGATCGTCATCCTGGGCGGCGGGCCCAACCGCATCGGCCAGGGGATCGAGTTCGACTACTGCTGCGTCCACGCCGTGCAGGCGCTGCGCGAAGACGGCTACGAGACCATCATGGTCAACTGCAACCCCGAGACGGTGTCGACCGACTACGACACCTCGGACCGGCTCTACTTCGAGCCGCTCACGCGCGAGGACGTGCTGGAGATCGTCGACGCCGAGAAGCCCGACGGCGTGATCGTCCAGTTCGGCGGCCAGACGCCGCTGCGCCTGGCGGTGCCGCTCATGAACGCGGGGGTGAAGCTGCTCGGCACCAGCGCCGACGCCATCGACCGCGCCGAGGATCGCCAGCGCTTCGGCGAGCTCATCCGCAAGCTCGGCCTGCGCGTCCCGGCCTGGCAGACGGCCTACGGCTACGCCGAGGCGCAAAAAGCCGCGCGCGAGATCGGCTACCCGGTCATGGTGCGCCCCTCCTACGTGCTGGGCGGCCGGGCCATGGAGATCGTCCACGACGAATCAGGCCTGGAGAAGTTCGTGCTGACGGCGATGGAGGCCTCCCGCCGGGAGAGCCTCAAGTCACGCGCCGACGAAAAAGAGGCGCCCATCCTCATCGACCAGTTCCTGCCCGACGCCATCGAGGTCGACGTCGACGTGGTCGCCGACGGGACCGACGTCATCGTGGGCGGGGTGATGGAGCACATCGAGGAGGCCGGCATCCACTCGGGCGACTCGGCCTGCTGCCTGCCGCCCCACTCGCTCAACGCCGAGACGGTCGAGGCGATCAAGACCCAGGCGCGCGCGCTGGCCCGCGAGCTCGGCGTGCGGGGCCTCATGAACGTCCAGTTCGCCGTCCCCCGCGACGGGCGCGGGATCTTCATCCTGGAGGTGAACCCCCGCGCCTCGCGCACGGTGCCGTTCGTCTCCAAGGTGACCGGCGTGGCGTTGGCCAAGGTCGCCGCGCGCATCGCCGTCGGCCGCACGCTCAAGGAGATGGGGATCCGCGAGGTGACGCCCAGGCACATCGCGGTCAAGGAGGCGGTCTTCCCCTTCGCCAAGTTCGCCGGCGTCGACACGCTGCTCGGCCCCGAGATGCGCTCCACCGGCGAGGTGATGGGGATCGACACCGGCTTCGCGGCCGCCTTCGGCAAGAGCCAGATCGGCGCCGGCACCCGGCTGCCGACGCGCGGAACCGCCTTCATCTCGGTGCAGGACGGCGACAAGACGAACGCCGTCGCCGTCGCCAAGGGGCTGGTCGACCTGGGCTTCGAGGTGCTGGCCACGCGGGGCACGCACGACTTCCTCAAGGCGCAGGGGATCACCGTCGAGCGCATCAACAAGGTGCGCGAGGGGCGGCCCCACTGCGTCGACCGGATCCTCGACGGCGGCATTCACCTGGTCATCAACACGACGGCGGGCGCCCAGGCGATCAAGGATTCCTTCCCCATCCGTCGCAACGCGCTGCTCAAGGGCATCCCTTACTACACGACGATGTCGGCCGCGCTCGCCGCGGTGGGCGCCATCGCCCAGCTGCGCGCCGGCAAGATGCGGGTGCGATCGCTGCAGGAGTACCAGGCGGAGGGGGGTTCGTAGCCATGGCCAAGTTCCCGATGACGCCGCGCGGGCAGAGGGTCTTGCGCGAAGAGCTCAAGCGGCTGCGTGAGATCGAGCGCCCCAAGAACGTGCTCGACATCGAGGAGGCGCGCGCCCACGGCGATCTCAAGGAGAACGCCGAGTACCACGCCGCCAAGGAGCGGCAGGGGTTCATCGAGGGGCGCTCGCGCGACATCGAGTCGATCCTGGCGCAGGCCGAGGTGATCGATCCCCTCAAGCTCTCCGGCAGCAAGGTGGTGTTCGGCGCGACCGTCAAGCTGACCGACGCCGACAGCGGCGAGGAGGTGACCTACATGGTCGTCGGCGACCACGAGGCCGACATCAAGGCGGGACGCATCTCCATCTCCGCGCCGCTGGCGCGCGCCATGATCGGCCGCGAGCGCGGCGAGTCGGTCACCATCAAGACCGGCAAAGGGACGCGCGAGTACGAGATCTCCGACGTCCTCTTCGTGGCGTCGTAGTGGCGCCGTCCCTGGGCCGGCGCGGGCGCGGCCCGGGCTGGCGCTCTCGCTCTCTGGCGCCCTCGCTCTAACAATCGGCGCCGAGATCGCCGTGCGCGTCGGCCGGCGAGCTGTCGTGCCCGCCGGAGTCGGTGCTCGTCCGGCTGTCGGGTGAGGCGCCGTCGTGGTGAGCGGCCGCGTCGCTCGCGGGCGTGGCGTCCTGGTGAGCGGCCGCGTCGCTGGCGGGCGCGGCGTCGCTCACCGGCGCGGCGTCGCCTGAGGGCGCGTCAATGGAGGCGTCGCTGGAACTGTAAGCGTCCGGCGTCGGGACGAAGGTGGTCCCTGACGAAACGCAACGGCCGCCCTCGGTCGACTCGCCCGGACTCGAGCAGCTGCCGCTCGAGCAGTCGCTGTCCTGCACGCACCGCCCGCCCAACCCCTCCGTGCAGGCGAGCCCGCTCACCCCCAGCAGAAGGGAGGCGACAAAAACCAGAGGGAGCCGAAAAGGAGCCCGACGCATGCGAGGTCGCTCAGTTACCACGCACCCACCTGGCTGTCTATGCCCGATACTTGGGCCAATACCTTGAGGTACCTTTCCAACATGTGTGCTTCGATTCGGTGGCCCCTCCTCTTGGTTGCCTGCGTCGGCCTTGCGGTCGTCGCCGGGGGCGGCGGCCCAGGGGGTGGGGGCGGGGCCCAAGCGGCCACCCGGGCCGACCTGCTGGTGGCCAAGACGAAGCCGGCCAAGCGCTCGCCGGCGAAGACGCCGGTCGAAAAGGAGGCAGAGGCGTTCCTCTCCACGGTCACCGGCCTGCTCGCTCCCGTCGCGGTGAGCGCCAACCTGGCCGACTGGGCCTCGCTCACCGACGTGACGCCCGAGCACACGGGCCAACGGACCGGGGCCGACAAGGCGCTGGCGGCGCTGGCCGGCTCGAAGCTCATCATCGAGCGGTCGAAGGCGCTGCTCAAGAGCCGAAAGCAGCTCGAGGAGGCCACGGCGCGACAGCTCGACAAGCTGTTGCTGAGCGCGGCCGAGAGCCCCGGGACGATCCCGGATGTGGTGGCCGCGCGCGTGGAAGCGGAGGCGCATCAGGCCAGCATCATGGATGGCTACACCTTCTGCGCCACGCCCCTCCCGGCGTCGAGGCCGGGCCTCAGGGACGCGGTCTGCGCCCACCCGATGACCGCCAACCAGATCGACGACGTCCTCCGCAAGTCGCGCGATCCCGTCGAGCGGCTGCATGTCTGGACAGCCTCCAAGGAGATTGGCCGTCCGCTCAAGCCCGGCCTCGTCGAGCTCGTCAAGCTGCGCAACCAGGTGGCGCGCGAGATGGGCTACCACTCGTACTTCGCGCTCCAGGTCGCCGACTACGGCATGACCGTCGACGAGATGATGAAGCTGCTCGACGACGCGCTGGAGACGACCAAGCCGCTCTACGACGGCCTCCAGTGCTTCGCCCGCTACGAGATGGCGGCGCGCTTCAAGCGCCCGGCCCCACGCCTCATCCCGGCGCACTGGATCGGCAATCGCTGGGCACAGAGCTGGCCGGGGCTCGTCGAGGAGGCCAACCTCGATCCGCTGTTCAAGGGCGCCTCTGCCGAGAGCATCGTCAAGAGCGCGGAGAACTTCTACCTCTCGCTCGGCTTCCCCAAGCTGCCGGCCTCGTTCTGGGAGCGCTCCGACCTCTACCCGGTGCCGCCCGGCCTGGCGCGCAAGAAGAACACCCACGCCTCCGCCTGGGACATCGATCGGGCGGGCGACGTCCGCTCGCTCATGAGCGTCGAGCCGAACGCAGAATGGTTCGACGCCGCCCACCACGAGCTCGGCCACATCTACTATTTCCTGTCGTACGACCGGCCGGAGGTGCCGTACCTCCTGCGCGACGGGGCGAACCGCGCCTTTCACGAGGCGATCGGGGAGCTCGCCAAGCTGGCCAGCCAGGAGGTCCCCTACCTGGTCAAGGTCGGGGTGATGCCCGAGGGGAAGCAGCCCGACCCGACCGCATGGCTGCTCCAGTCGGCGCTCGAATCGATCGTGTTTCTCCCCTTCTCCGCCGGGACCATGAGCCACTTCGAGCACGATCTCTACGAGACCGAGCTGCCGCCCGGCCGAGTGGCAGCAGAAGTGGTGGGAGTACGTGGCGACCTTCCAGGGCGTGGTCCCGCCGGGGAGCCGCGAGGGGGATCTCTGCGACGCCTGCACCAAGACCCACATCAACGACGATCCGGCGCAGTACTACGACTACGCGCTGGCCACGATGATCAAGTTCCAGCTCCATGATCACATCTGCAGCAAGATCCTCAAACAGGACGTGCGCGCCTGCGACTACTCCGGCAACAAGGAGGTCGGTGCCTTCCTCAAGGGGATCCTGTCGCTGGGCGCCACGCGGGACTGGCGCGCGGTTATCCAGGAGGCGACCGGAGAGCCGATCTCGCCGCGCGCGATGATGGCCTTCTATGAGCCGCTGGTCGAGGTGCTGGCCAAGCGGAACGAAGGGCGGGACTGTTCGCGGTGATCGCGCCGCGCCTCGCGCTCACCCTCGGGCTGGCGCTCACCGCGGTGGGGTCCGGCAGCGGCCCCACCCCGCCGCCGCACCTGCCCGGCACCATGCAGCTGCCGCCGCTCGGATTGCCACCTCCGCCTGCACCGCCCGCCGAACGCGAGCGCGGCGTGGCGCTGGGCATCTTCGCCGAGGACGTCAGCTTTTCGTACGGGCCGCTGCTGGCGGAGATCGTCGCCCTGGGCGCCACGCACGTCGCGCTGGTGGTCCCGCTCTACCAGACCGACGGCGGCAGCGACGAGCTCTCGCTCGATACCCGCTTCTCCCCCACGCTCGGCGACCGTCGCCGACACCGCGCGGCTGGCCCGCCGCGACGGGCTGGAGGTGACCATCTTCCCGATCGTGCGCCTCTCGGCGCCGCGCCCGGGCGAGTGGCGCGGCACGCTGGCGCCGCGCGATCGCGACGCCTGGTTCCAGAGCTACGGCGACCGCTCGGCGATCTGGCGGGGGTCGCCGCGGCGACCGGCGCCACGCGACTGGTCGTCGGCAGCGAGCTGTCGACCCTCGACGGCGATCTGGCCCGCTGGCGCCCGCTCATCGAAAAGGTGCGCGGCATCTTCAACGGCAAGCTGGTCTACTCGGCCAACTGGGACCACTACCAGAACGCGCGCGCTCTTCGATCTCGTCGACGAGGAAGGAATCTCCGGCTACTTCAACCTGCGCGAGGCCGAGCCGCCCCCGACGACGACGCGACCGCCGAGGCCGGCTGGCGGCGCGTGCGGCAGGAGCTCGAGGCCTGGCGCGCCGGTCGCACCAACCCCTTCATCTTCACCGAGCTCGGCTACCGCTCTCGCGCCGGCGCCACGGCCGCCCCCTGGGACGAGGGGCCGGGCGGCAAGCCCGATCCCGACGAGCAGCGCCGCGGCTTCGCCGCCTTCCGCCGCGCCTGGACCGGCTCGGCGACGCTCGACGGCGTCTACGTCTGGAACTGGTACGGCTACGGCGGCCCCGCGACCACCGGCTACACGCCGCGCGGCAAGCCCGCCGAGACCGAGGTCCGCGCGCTGCTCGAAAGCCTCTGAGCTGGGCGCGCCTGTTGACCGGTCCTATTGACCAGTCATGGCGCCGGCGGTGATGAGCGCGCCGATGGAGCTGAAGGCGGCCAACGGGAAGGTGAGGTCCATCGTCCAGCTCTTGCCGGTGCCGTCGCCGCCGGCGGTGGCAATCATCGGAATTGGCCCGCTCCCGCCTTTCAGGATCGCTGTCACCCGTGGCTCCGAGCTGAGGTGTCCGACCAGACCGAGGAGCGGCGCCAGATCGATGTAGTTGAAGCTGTCGCGCCCCTTCGCCGATGCCTCGGCCTCCGTGAATGCGGCGCTCATGGTGGCGCCCTTGACGGGCTTCTTCCCGGCCGCGAGCCCGACGAGGCGCGCGCGCGCGTCGTGGCCGAACGTGATCAGCAACCGCGTCCCGGCCACGGCTTCGTAGAGGTCGATGACTCCCTTGGGGAGGATCCGTCGCACCGTGTCGGTGTCGAACACGCTCCCCTTCTTGATCGAGAAGATCATGTGCGCGGCCTTGAGCTTGCCGACCGTCTCGCGCTTCGCCGTCATGTCGAACATGGCCACCGACTGAAACTGGGATCGAAAGAACGCCAGCGACGCTGCGCTGTCCATGCGCGCGAGAGCGGCGCCGAGCTTGGCCCCGCTGGCCGCGTCCTTGAGCGACGTGGAGAGCGCGGCGGTGAGATAGGGAGGGTCCTTGCTGACCGAGGCCAGGACCGATTGCATCGGGCCGAGCGCGGCCAGGTAAGCGTCGTAGTAGACGAGCGCCGCGGCCGCTCCCTTCTCCTTGCTGGTCGACAGCCGCGCGCGGTAGCCGCCGAAGATCTCGCGCCAGAACTGCCCGATGCTCGAGGCACCGACGAAGAGCGGCGGCGTGGCCGGCGCCCCGGACCAGATCGTCGGATCGATCTGGAACGGCTGCACGGCGCGCGACACCGCCTCGAGCTGGCTCCCGGGGCGCGACATCAGCCGCGCCCGCAAGGTCAGGCCGCGCGCCGGATCGAGCGAGAGCCCGATCTCGATCCGCTCGGCGTCGCCGACCAGACCGAACATCTTCCCCAGCATGTCGTAGGCCGTGCTGTCGGTGGTGGAGAGCGGGCTCGTCGCCGTCTGCATCTGTCGCAACTGATCCAAGAACTGTGCGATGGCAGTCTTGACGTCGGTCCCGTGCGAGCGGGCCATCGCCTCGGGGTAGAGCGTGATCGTCGCGTCGTCGGCGCTGGCGTGGCGAGCCTCCAGCGCCAGCATCGTCCCGCGCGCCATGGCATCGACCTCGTCGCCCAGAACCACGACGCTGCCGGCACGGTAGACCCAGCCCTGCGACTTGCCGGCGGCGTTGGCCAGCATCGTCAGGGGCCCGCTGGTCATGACCGGCTTTCCCATCGCGGCAATCAGTTTCTCGGCCTCGGCGGGCCCCTTGGCCGGGATCGCCAGCACCACGCCGCTGCGCCCCTTCTCGTCGAGCGCGACCACCGCCGCGCCGCCGGGGCTGGCGAGGTCGAGGTTGGCGGCCACCTCGGGCGCCAGGCCTGCCTCGGACATCAACATGTCGCGCAGGCTGGCGGGAGTCATCGGGATCGGGACCGCCGAACCGATCAGCTTCACCCCATTCGCCAGCAGGCGATCGACCGAGCCGATCGAGACCGTGGCCATCTGATAGGGGCGCGCGGTCGCCGCCGGCAGCAGCGTGACGGGGGGACCGACGGAGGGCCCGGCCGGCGCCTTGGCCACCACCGCCGCCGCGGCCGCCGGCGCGGCGGCCGGCGTCTTCGGCGGAGGGGTGGTCGCCGCGCAGGCGGCCGCCATCACACCGACCAAAACCACACTCCCTCGCGCGCGCTCTATCATGGGCCGGGAAGATACCGCAGGTCCGCCACCTCCCTAGCATTTTCCGAGCGCGAGGTTGCGGCGGCGGGCCTCGCTTGCTACCGTCGGGCGAGATGGCGCGAGCTCGATTGTTCTGCGCAGCGACGGCGGTGTTCTTCTCCGGTGCGCTCGCCGTCGGGTGCGGCAGCTCGCCGCCCGTCGACCAGAACCTGGGAACCAACCTGGGCGCCGATTTCCGGGCGCCCATCACGGACGCCGGCGCGACGGGAGACAGCAACGTGACGCCCGAGTCGGGCGTGGGCGGAGCGGCGGGTTCCGGCGGAACCGGCGGCGGAACGGCGGGCACCGGCGGCGCTGGTGCGGGCGGCGCCGCGGGACAGACCGGCTCCGACGCCGCGGCCGGGAGCGCGGGCGCCGCAGGCGCGGGCTGATGATCGGCATGGACATCCGACCCGATTTGGTCGAAAAAAGATCATCCGACCCCTCGCCTTCCGCGTGGGGAGCCTAGCCGAACAGGGGAACCGATGCAGGTCGTTTGCGCCACGTGCCAGCTCAGCTTCGATGCGCCCGAGGGGGCAACGGGCCTCGTCTGTCCGATCTGCCGCGGCCCGCTGCGCCCGCAGGCCGCTGCGGGGACGGAAGGCGACGCCGCTGGCGGAGGTAAATCGGCGCACGAATGGAGCGGCGGCGACCTCGACGATCTGATCGCCATCTTGAGCGCGCCGGCGGTCTCGGCGCGGGTCGAGGTGCTGGGCGCGACCGGCGACGCGGCCATCGGTGAGGTCCACCTGCTGGCGGGCGGCGTCTCGGATTCGATCTTCAACGGCAAGGCGGTCGACGACGCGCTCGATCGGCTGCGCGCGGAGAAGCCGACCCGCTTCCGCGTCGAGCAGCGGCTCCCCAACGCCACCGACGGCAACCTGAGCGAGGCAGGGCCGGAGACCGGAACGCTGGATGGGCGCGCGCTGGCGCACCTCATGCGCTACTGCGAGGACTACGTCATCTCCTGCTCCATCGACGTGTGGCGCGGCAGCGAGACGGCGCGCGTCGAGTACAAGCGCGGCGAGATCAGCGGCGTCACCGTCGGTGGCATCGATGCGCCCGAGCGGCTCGCCGAGGTGATGCAGTGGTCGTCGGGGAACTACCGGCTGATCGTCCCCGAGTTCAAGCTGCCGGCCAGGGCGCCGAAGCGCGAGAAGTCCTCCACGGCCACGCCGGTGCCGGTCCCCGCGCCCGCCCTCTCCGCGCAGGCGGCGCGGCAGGCGAGCTCCACCAAGACCATCTTCGGCATGCCGGTCGCGGAGGTCGCCAAGGCGCGCGCGGCGGCGGAGGCCGCGAAGGCGGCCGCCGAAGCGGCCAAGGAAGCGGCGAAGGAAACGACCAAGCGGGCCGCCACACCAGTGCCGACACCGGCCATCCAGCCGGCCGCGCCGCGCGTGGCGACGCCAGCACCGACCGTTGCGCCGGCGCCGGCGCCGGTCAGCCCGCGCGTCACGCCGCCGGGCGTGGCGCCGAGCGCGACCCCTACGCCGATGGCCGCCTCCCGCGAGACTGCCACCAAGACCATCTTCGGCGTGCCGGCGCCGCGTGCGCCGGAGGGGTTCCTGCCCGTGCAACGCCCCTCGCAGCCCGGTGCGCCGGCCGTCACCGCCGACGCGGATTCGGCGCGCACCGAGACCGCCAAGGTCGATCGCAAGACGGGCGCGCGCAAGGTCGACGTCCCGACTCCGGCGGTGGTCACCCCGGGTGCGGGCGCCGCGCCCCCGCGCGCGGCGGCGGTGCCGATCGTGGCGCCCTCCGCCGAGCCGAGCGAGCCGCAGCCGTCGACGCAGCCGGGATACGATTCGAAGGCGGTCGCGCGCAAGCGCGCCGAACCGGTGGCGCCGGCCCCGGGTGAGAAGCCACGCAAGGCCCGCCCACAGACGCCGATCTGGACCTACGTCGGCGTGGGGTTCGCGTTCGGCCTGGTGCTGCTCGGCATCTACCAGCTCTACGGCCTGCTCGCACATTGAGGCCCCGAACATGCTGAACGCCGTCGTCGACGCCTACCGGCGGACGCGGAAGCCAAAGGACATCCTCTGGAACAAGCTCGTCGCGCGGCCGCTGGCGGCGGTGCTGATCGTCCCCCTGGCGCGGACGCGTGTGACGCCGAATCAGATCACGCTGGTCACGCTGCCGGTGTTCCTGGCGGGCGCGGCGATGATGGCCTTTCTGCCCGGGTGGGGAATGCTCTGCGCCGGCGTCGCGATCCTCGAGCTCTCCTACGTGCTCGACTGCGCCGACGGACAGCTCGCGCGCCTCAAGGGGACCTCCTCGCCGGTCGGCGCGCACCTCGACTTCCTGATGGACGAGCTCAAGGCCTTCGCCCTGGTCGCCGCGGTGGCGGTCCGACTCTGGCGGCCCGCCCACGAGGTTCGCTGGCTGCTCGAGGGGATCGCCGGACTGGTCGTCATCGCCGGGGCGATCAGCCTGACGACGTTCATGCGCCGCCCAGAGTACGCCACCGCCACGGGAAAGTCCGTGGCCAAGGGGGCCGGCGACTACGGTGAGGGGTTCGCCGCCGCGGCGCCCAGCCGCCGGTCGCCGCTGGCCCTCGTCGAGGCGATCGGACGCCTCGTGGTCCACTACCCGAGCTACATTGTCTTCGTGGCGCTGGCCAACCGGATGGACCTGTTTCTCCACGCCTACCTGGCGATGAACGCCGCCTACGCCGCCCGCGCGCTCCTGTCGATCGGGCGCGCGCTCGGCAAGGGAGAGCGCGCGGACGGGAGGGACGATCGCCTGGACGCAGCCGGGCTTCGCCCGGCGGACAAATGAAAGCGATCATCGTCGCCGCCGGCCGCGGGCGCCGTCTCGGCGCGGAGACCGAGGAGATCCCGAAGTGCATGGTCGAGGTCGGGGGGCGGGCGATCCTGCACCGGCAGCTCGACGCGCTGGCCGCCGCCGGCGTCGACGACGTGGTGATCGTGCGCGGCTACCGCGGCGACAAGATCGCGCCGCCGCCCGGCGGTCCGCCGCTCCGCTTCGTCGACAACCGCGACTGGGCCGAGAACAACATCTTCACCTCGCTGTTTTACGCCGAACGCGAGATGAAGGAGGGGTTCGTGTTCTCCTACGCGGACATCGTCTTCGCGCCCGAGCACGCGCGCCGCTTGGCCGAGGCGCCGGGACCGGTGGCGCTGGTGATCGATCGCCGCTGGCGCGACGCCTACGAGGGGCGAACGCTCCACCCGGTCAGCGAGGCCGAGCTGGCGCGCGTCGAGGGGACCGGCGCCGCCGCCGCGGTCACCCGCGTCGGCAAGCGACTGGTCGCCGCCGAGGAGGCGGCCGGCGAGTTCATCGGCCTGGCGCGCTTCTCGGCCGAGGGGGCCGCCGCGCTGGGCGAGGTCTGGCGCGAGGCCAGCGCCGCCGGGCGCAAGACGCCCTTCGGCGCGGCGGCCACGCTCGACCAGGCCTACCTCAGCGACGGCCTCAACGCGCTCACCGCGCGTGGCGTGGCGCTGCGCCCGCTGTTCATCGACGGGCTCTGGCGCGAGATCGACACCGAACAGGATCTGGCGCAGGCCGAAAAGACGATCCCGTCTTGGACTTAGCCTGGACCTAGGTTCGACTTAGCTTGGACTTAGCTTCAACCTGCAGTCGGATCTAGATTGGACCCGACATGCCCGGTCCGGATCCTGCCCACTGGCTGCATCGGCTGACGGCCGAGGAGTGGCTGGCGGCGGCGGCGACCGAGCTCGCCCACGCCGAGGCCGCGCTGGCGAGGCGCGCCGCGCGCCCCGGCGTCACGCACGCCAGGCGCGCCGCCGGCATGGCCTGGAACGCCGTCCTCGTCTCCCACCCGGACGATCGCGCCGGCCGCAGCTACATGGAGCACGTCGTGGCGCTGGCCGGCAACGCCACGGTTCCCGCCGAGATCCGCGCGGCGGCCGAGCGCCTGCGCGATACGCCGGCGGTCCCGCCTGAGCTGATCAAGCTCGGCGCCCCCGACCTCGCGCCCGCGCAGGACGCCCGCGCCATCCTCGACCACGCACGCGAAACAGTCGCCGGCCCCCGGACCTGAGCTGAGGCTGCTAGGTCAGCGAGAAGGGGTAGGAGACGACCTGGCTGCCGTTCGACGGCGGGAAACGGAGGCCGCCGACGACGCCGCGGATACAGCCGGTGAGGCCCCCCTTCTGCAGGATCGCGGGGGCCTCCACCCTCACGCCGCGCACGTTGCCGGTGCGCTGGATACGGAACTTCACCGTCACCCGGCCGGGGACGTAGGTGTCTTCGTCCGGGCGGGCGCGCGAGATGCAGTCCAGGATGGCCTCTTCCTTGGCGCGAAAGCGGAAGTCGATGTCGTCCTGGCCGAGCTCACGCGAGCCGCTCTCGTCGGTGGCGTCCCCCAGATGGATGACGTCCGGGCGCGAGAGGTCGTCCCCCTGGCTGACCAGCTTGAGGTCCGACGGTGACAGCTTGAGGGGTTCGGGATCGTTCTCCGCCGGCGGTTCCGCACTGCGCGGAGCGCCGGCCGAGCCGGTCGCGCCGGTCGCGCCTTCAGCCCTGGCCACGCGCATCGCGCCGTGATGCCGGTGCCTCTTGCGCTCGTGCGCCTCCTTGGCCGGGCCTCCATCGGGCGCCGCGTGAACCACGGGGGCCGGGTGCTGGTTCATCTGCTTCCAGTACGGGTATCCGTACTTAAAGCCTCCGTACGCCAGAGCTGACACGAGGAGGCCAAGGAAAAACCCTTTCATCTCGGCCGGCCGTACATTACATCACTCCGACGAGGTGGGCGCCCTCACGGGGGCGTCTTGACCTTGCCGAAGACAAGGAACTATCTTTAGCGGGTTTTGAAGCTGCGCAGTTCGCGGTCCGTAAGAGTCCGAAAACAACCGAGGAGAAAACGAAGCTCATGAAGAAGGCTGATCTGGTCGACGTCGTGGCGCAGCAGAAGAATCTGCAGAGGCAGCAGGTAGAGATCACCATCGACGCGCTCATCGATGCCATCGCCGACGGGCTGTCGAAGGGCGAGAGGATCGATCTGCGTGGCTTCGGCGCATTCGCGGTCCGCGAGTCGGCGGCACGCACCGGGCGCAATCCCCAGACGGGCGCACCGATCGAGATCGCCGCCCGCAAGGTGCCCACTTTCAAAGCTGGCAAGGAGCTTCGGGACAAGGTCAACCGCCCCGCCTGAACACACTGAGCAGAACGTCCCCCCCCACGCACCAAGCACGCAAGCAGGCATCAGAAGAGATGGGTACCCGACTTTTCATCGGCAATCTTTCGTACAACGTCACCGAGCAGGAGCTTCGGGAGGCGTTCACCGGCGAAGGAATCGAGTTGCGCAGCGTCCGCGTCGCGCTCGATCGCGAGACCGGTAGGCCACGCGGTTTCGCCTTCGTGGAGACCGCCACCGACGAGGGCGCCAAGGCGTCCATCGAGAAGCTCTCGGGACGCATCCTCCAGGGGCGTCCCATCATCGTCGAGGAGGCGCAGGCCAAGCCGGCGGGGCCACGCCCCGGCGGCGGCTTTGCCGGCCCGCCTCGACCGGGGGGCGGCGGCTTCGGCGGACCCCGGCCACCGGGCACTGGTCCCGGGGGGCCGCCACGGGGCCCCGGGGGTCCGGGCGGCTTCAGTCCCCGTCCACCGGGCGTTGGTCCGGGGGGACCGCCGCGCGACTTCGGTCCGCCCCGTGGACCGGGCGGATCCAGGCCCGGCGGGTTCGGAGCGGGACCGGGGGCCAGCAGACCCGGAGAGGGCGGACCGCCGCGCCGCGAGCGTCCGGAGAAGAAGCGCTCCACCCGCCCCAAGCCTGAGGAGCAGGAGCGGGGCAATTGGCGCTGGGACCGCAACGACGACGAGTCGTGACCCCGGCGGGCGCCCTGCCGCCCGCCCCCGTATTTCGTGACAGGCGCCGTCACCTAAAAGGTGCGATAGTTCTGTTAGGGCGCGCACGTGTCGCCGGGGCGGATTCTGGTTGTCGACGATGACCCGTGGATTCAACGGATTGTCGCGCGTGCCCTCGGACAGCGCGGGCATCAGGTCAGCCTTTCGGGCGACGCGCCGGGCGCCTTCGTGGTCGCTGCCAAGATCAGGCCCGACCTGATTCTGACCTCGGTTTCACTCCCCGCAATCGACGGGTGGGCCTGGTGGGAGCGGCTGCGGGCGCTGCCGGCCTGCGCCGACGTCCCGATCATCTTTCTCGTGTCGGAGATCGACGCCGGGGCGCCCGCCCGGAGCGCTGGCCCGCGCGATCAGCGGCTCCGTAAGCCGTTCCGGGTGGAAGATCTGGAGCGGGCCGTCGTTACAGCCCTGGGGGGCGGGACAGTGAATACCCTCGTTGACAATCCCACGGCGCCGGCCGAAGCGACCGAGGTCAAACCCTCGGCGGGTCACCGGCCGCTGTCTGCGCTGCGCGGGGCGCTCGACCAGCTGGGCCTCTCGAGCGTGCTCACGGTGCTGGAGATGGAGCGTAAGACCGGCATCCTGCTCTGTGAGCGCGAGTCCTGCACGGCGCGGCTGTTCTTGCGCAAGGGGCGGATCATCCGCGCCGACAGCGACGCGCCGTCCCTGTCGGGGGCCGCCGCGGTATACGAGGTCCTCGCCTGGCGGTCCGGGTCGTTCGACTTTCTGATCGGCGACATCGGCGGCGTCGACGACATCCAGGCCTCGACCACCTTCCTGTTGCTCGAAGGCGCCCGCCGGACCGACGAGGCCAACGAAGATCGCCGCGAGGGGACGATCGAGAGCAAAATCTGAGCACCTTGGACCTCATCGAGCTCGATTTCGTCGTGCCGGTGGAGTGCGGCGGCTGGCGGCTCGATCACTTCCTCAAGCGACGCATCGGCCGACTGTCGCGCACGCGTATTCAGGCGATCCTCCGCGAACAGATCTTCTTCTCCGACGGGCGGACGGTGCGGCCGGCAGCGTCGGTGCGCGCCGGGGAGACGATTCTGCTGCGCCGGCCGGCGCCGATCGAGCCGGACGTCCCGCGCCATTTCCAGGTCCTTTACGAGGACGCCAGTGTGCTGGTCATCGACAAGCCGGCCGGCCTGCCCATGCACACCACCGCCAAGTTCTGGCGGAACACGCTGACCGCGCTGCTGCGCGAGCGCTACCCCGACGAGCAGATGGAGATCGCCCACCGCATCGACCGCGAGACCTCGGGCGTCCTCTGCATCGCGCGCGGCCGCGAGGTGGCGAGCTTCCTCACCCGCGCCTTCGCCCGCCGCGCCGTCGACAAGACCTACCTGGCGCTGGTGAAAGGTCAGCCGCCCGACGAGGGGCGCATCGATCGGCCGATCAAGCTGCTCGACACCAAGTCGCACGTGATGATGGGCCCCGCGCTCGACGGGCTGCCGGCCGTGACGGGGTTCCGCGTGCTGCGCCGGTTCGCGGCCCACGCGCTCTGCGAGGCGCACCCCCAGACCGGGCGCCAGCACCAGATCCGGGTCCACTTCCAGTCGATCGGCCACCCCATCGTCGGGGACAAGCTCTACGGCGCCAGCGAGGCGCTGTTCATGCGCGCCTGCGACGAAGGGGTCACCCCCGAGCTGCTCGCCCAGTTCGACGATCTGCCGCGGCACGCGCTGCACGCGCACCGCCTGACCTTCCCGCACCCGGCGACGAAAAAGCCGCTCACCGTCGAAAGCCCCCTCCCCCCCGACCTGACCGACTACATCGAACGGCTACCGGCGCGGTAGCGTCACTGCCAGTGGGAACCGGAACCCTGGAAGGGTTCCCAGGCGCCCGCGAAGAGCTCCGCTGAGCTCGCTCCGCTCCGCTCACCCGTCACTCCGGGCTCGGCGTGTCGAGGACGCGGGAGATGCTGAGATCGAGGCGGCTGACCAAGAGGCCCGCCAGCGAGCGGAACTCGCCGGGCGGCATCCGCAACCGCGCACAGATCTCGCGCTCGGTCGTCTCCAGGACCTGCGCGCGCGCGCGGGCGATCCAGCGCGTGATCGTCGACTGGTTGACGCGGTAGATGTTGGCCAGCTGCTCGTGCGACAGGCCGCTCACGATGGTCAGCTTGAGCAGCAAGCGATCGCGATCCGGCAGGCCGGCCAGCGCCTCGCGCACCGCCGCCTCGAACTCGGCCTTGTAGCGGGTCCGCAGGTAGTCGACCTCGGGGTGTTCGTTGGCCGGGAGGACCTGGTCGGCCATTGGATCCCCCCCCGCCGCGCGCGCCTCGGACCGCCGCAGATCGAGCGCCACCCGCTGGGCCGCCACCGCCATCCATGCCGCCAGCGGGCCGCGCCCGGCGTACGCCTGGATGCGCGGCGACTGTCCGGCCGTCCCGACGAAGATCCGCTGCCAGAGGATCTGGCGGACCTCGTCGCGCAGGTCCGGGCTGCGATCGACGCGCGCCACGGCGGCGGTGATCGCTCCCGCACAGAGCCGATCGCAGAGGGCGAGCGCGTTCGGCGCACCGGCGGCGCAGGCCAGGGCGAGCGCCAGATCCTCGACGCAAACGTCGGCCAGGGCGGCCTCGATGTCGTCGCCGACCGCACGGCCGATGGCCTCGACGAGCCGCGCCGGATCGACCGTCACACCGGGCCAGGCGCCCGCGGCGCGGGCGACGATCGTGCGCAGGCGTGCTTCCAGATCGGCCGGCAGACGTGCCGATGGGCACGCTGCTGCATAAAAACGGGCCAATTCCTGCTCCGGCGCCGCCGCCATGGGATCCTTTACGTTACCAGACAGTCGGAGCCGGGGCGCAGCTTCTCGCGTCCGGTCGCCGGTCTCTGCGATAATGGCGGGTCAACTTGGATTGTCTCGACGAAGAGACCGTGGTCGCCTTCGTGAGCGGCGCGCTGCGTGGCCCCGCCCTCGCCGCCGCCGAGCGCCACCTGGTCGACTGCCCCGCCTGCGCGACGCTGGTCGCGGTGGCGGCGCCCCCGTCGTCGGCCGGCGCCGCGCGGGGGCCCTCCCCCGAGCTCTCGGTCGGACGCTACCGCCTGCTTCGCCTGGTCGGCCGCGGCGGGATGGGAGAGGTCTACGCCGCGCACGATCCGGAGCTCGATCGCAACGTCGCCATCAAGATTCTGCGGGCCGACGCGCGCCCCGACACCATCGAGGCGGCACGCCTGGCGCGCGAGGCGCAATCCGTCGCCAGGCTCTCGCACCCCAACGTGGTCGCCATCTACGACGTCGGCTCATCGGCCGGCCGGATGTTCCTGGCGATGGAGCTCGTCGAGGGCGAGACGCTGGGGGTCTGGCTGGCGCACCGGACGCGCACGCCGAGCGAGATTCTCGCCATGTTCCTCATGGCGGGGAGCGGCCTCGCCGCCGCGCACCGCGCCGGCATCGTCCACCGCGACTTCAAGCCGCAGAACGTGATGGTGGCGGGCGACGGCAGCGCGCGGGTGATGGACTTCGGGCTGGCGGCGGCCGGCGGACCAGGGCACGCCCAGCAGGTCCGGCTGACGAAGGTGGGCGCCATCCTGGGGACGCCGCTCTACATGTCGCCCGAGCAGATGGTCGGGCAGCCGGTCGATCCACGCGCCGATCAGTTCAGCTTCTGCGTCGCGCTCTGGGAAGCGCTCCACGGCGCGCGCCCGTTCCAGGGGGCGACGCTGCTCGAGCTGCGGGGCGACGTGCTGGCGGGGCGGCCTCACCCGGGGCCGCTGCGGAGCCGGGTCCCCCGCCGCGTCCAGGCCGCGCTCATGCGTGGCCTCTCGGTCGATCGCGCGCATCGCTTCACCGACATGAACGCGCTGCTCGAGGAGCTCGTTGCCGCGCCGGTCCGCACGCCGACCCGCACCGCCGCGCTGGGCGTCACGGTGGGGCTCGGGCTGGCGGCGCTGCTCGGCGCCGGGACCGTCTGGCGCGCGCGGGCCCGCAGCGCGGCGGCGTGCGATCCGATCCCCAAGCTGGCGAACGTCTGGGAGACGGCCGCCGACGGGCGCGTGCGACGAGAGGCGAGCGCCGCGTTCCTCGGCGCCGCTCATGACCTCCCCGACGCGGGTGAGCGTTTCGACCGCGTCGCCCAGATCCTCGACGGCTACGCCGCCGAATGGGGGAGCGCCGCGCGCGAGAGCTGCCAGGCGGTGGGGCAGGCGCCGGACGGCGTGACCAGTCTGCGCGCGGCCTGCCTCGAGCGACGCCGCGCCGAGCTCGCGGCGTTCACCGACGTGCTGGCGCACGCCGACGTCAAGGTGGTGCGCCGCTCGATCGCGGCCGCCTCCTCGCTGGGGCGTGTCGACACCTGCGCCGATCTCGGTCGCGCTGCAGAGCGCGCCGCGCCCGCCGGCCGATCCAGCCTTGCGCGCCCGCGTCGGGCAGCTCACCGGCCGGCTGCTCGCGCTGCGGGCCAGCGCCTCCGCCGGGCACGACTGGCAGTCGCTCGAACCGGCCCGGACGCTCACCGAAGATGTCCGGGCGGCCAATTACGACCCGCTGCTGGCCGAGACGCTGCTCGTCGAGGCGCGCATCCGATCCCCGTTCGACCCCGAGGGAGCGATCCCGCTTTACGAAGAGGCCTACCGGCGAGCCGCGGCGCTGCACCTCGACGACTTCGTCGCGGAGGCCGCCATCCAATTGACCGCCATCGTCGGCCCCTTCCAGCATCACTTTCCCGACGGAGAGCGCTGGGCCGGACTGGCCGAGGTCGCGCTCGATCGCGCCAGTGAGCACGAGCGGCTGCGCGGCTGGTTCTTCAACGTCCGGGGCGCGCTCGAGGCTGCCCAGGGTCAGTGGCGGCGCGCTGCAGGCGATTTTTCCTCCTCGGTCTCGGTCCGTGAGCAGGCGCTCGGCCCGGCGCACCCCGATCTGGCGGCCTCGCTGGTGAATCTCTCCAAGGCCAAGCTGATGCTGGACCAGGCCCAGCCGGCGCTCGACGCCGCCGCGCGGGCATTCAAGCTGGCGGCCGCAGTTTTCCCTGCCGACGCCTACGAGGTGAACGCCGCGCTGCTGGCCCGCGCGCACGCGCTCCTGGCGCTCAAGCGGAGCGACGAGGCGCGCGCCGACGTGACCGCGGTCGAGGCCTCCTTCGAGAAGACGCTGGGGCGCGACCATCCGTTCTTGGCCGATCCGATGACCGTCCTCGGCGAGGTCGCGCTCGACGAGGGGAGGCCGCTCGACGCGCGCGCCGTGCTCGAGCGCGCCTGGGAGATCCGTTCGACCCACGTCACCGACGGAGGCGCGCGCGAGGAGACCGCCTTCGCCCTGGCGCGCGCGATCTGGGGCTCGTCCGAGACCGACCGCACACACGCGCTGGAGCTGGCCAACGAGGCGCGTGACGGCTACGCGGCCATCCCCGATCTCGGACCGCGGCTGTCCGTCGTCGACCGCTGGATCGACGAGCGGTCCGACCCCCACGCCACGCACCATGCCTGGCGCTGACGGCGCCGGCGTCGCGGCCAACCCGTCCGCAGATCGTGCGCTCAGGCCTTGGCCGGCCCCAGCTCTTCGTCGACGATCCGCTTGACCGCCGAAGGATCGACCTTCCCCTTGTGCGCCTTCATGATCTCTCCGACCAGGCGGCCGGAGGCCTTGGGATCGGAGAGGCCGAGCCGCACCACCGTCTCGCGAACGATGGCACGCACCTCGTCGTCGGTGGCGGCCTTGGGGAGAAACCGCGCGCAAAAATTGATCTCGAAGTCGAGCTGCGGGATGGCGTCCGCGCCGCGCGCGCCGATCGCCGCGTACTCCTCGCGCGACTTGCGGAGCTGCTTCTGATAGGCGGTGATCACATCCAGCCAGAGCGCGTCGTCGAGCGGCCCCTTGAACCCGGCCGCGGTGCGCCGCTCCATGTGCTTGGTCTTGATCATCCTGATGCAGTCGACGGTGCGGCCATCTTTGGCGCGCATCGCTTCCTTGAGCAGGTCATTGAGCTGAACGTCGATCGGCATGACGTTGGAAGCTAGGCCGAAATCGATAGCCCCGCAACCGCACGCAGTGTGAACGAGCGGCACGCTTTGGCGACGCCCTGGCGTTGAGGTGCTATATTCTGATGGTCTTTGCGCCGCTCGTGATGGGCGCGCCGCTTGCTTGTCTCTCGGGTGGTCATGCATCTTAAGAGCTCACTGTCGGCGCTCATCGGATTTGTAGGTCTCGGGCTGGCTGGGGCCGGCGCGGCCCACGCCCAAGCAGAGGCGGCACCTCCGCCGCAGCCACAACAAGAGATGGCTGCCCCGGCACCGGAACAGATGCCGATGCAGTCGCCCCCCATGCAGGATCCCAATCAGGGCGCGGCGCAGGCTCCCGCAGCGCAGGGTCTAGTGCAGGGCGCAGCGCCAGAGCAGGGTCCTCCGCAACAGGACTACCCGATCCCGCCCAACGTCCAGGGTGCGGCTATCCCCGTGGGCGGCGGTTACTGCTTCGGCGGCCCGCACCCGGCGCCGGGCGGCGGATGGGAGGCCTCGCCGAATCCGCACGTGCACAACTACGCGCCGTTCGATCTGCGGCTCTTCGCGTACCACAACGGCTGCTACTACTTCATCGGCGATCCGCGCGACTTCGGCTACACCGGCCAGTCGTACAGCTACTATGGCGCGCACCCGGTCGCCGACGAGTACGGCGGCGGATGGTGCTTCATGGTCGGTCCGCACTCCCACTGGTGGAGGCCGTGGTCGCCGTCCTTCACCGTGGTCGGACCCTGGTACTACTGGAACGGGCCCTACAATCCCTTCTTCTGGGCCTACTGGCCGTTCTACTCGTTCTATTACCGCAGCTACTACCCGAGCTTCTACGCGGGCGGGCGCTACTTCCGGGGCGGCTTCCGGGCCGCGCCTCCCATTACGCGCGTCCCGGCTTCGGCGGGCGCCGGCTGGCGCGGCGGCGCCAGCTGGCGCGGCGCGCCGGCCGGAGGAGCTTGGCGAGGCGCGCCCGCGGCCGGCGGCGGCCCTGGCGTGGCGGCGCGGTGGCGCCTGCCTACGGCGGCGGCTGGCGTGGGGCGGCGCCGGTCCCCTACTCCGGGCCGCGCGGCGGCGGTGGCACCTTCCGAGGCGGCGGTGGCTTCCACGGCGGCGGCGGCTTCCACATCCACGGCCGCTGACAACGGCGGTCGAGCACGGCCGCTACAAGCGCGCGGGATCAGACGACCAGCCGCGCCACGCGCCGCGGTCAGTTGTTCCCGTTCGGGAAGAAGCTGTCGTCGTAGGAGAACTCGGGATAACGGTCGAAGCCGAGCGCCAGGAGGAGATTGATCGCGAAGGCCACCACCACGAGCGCGCGGAACCGCTTGGTGAGCGGGCGGTTGCCGATCGCCAGCAACAGCATGAAGTAGATCATGTAGTCGAGGCTGAACCGGTAACCCCACTGCATGTAGCCGGAGTTCTGGTACAGCAGCGACGGGAGCGCGGTCGTCAGGATGGTGATCCAGAGCGCCTTGGTGAGCGGGCTCCGCTCCTGCGGCATCACCGTGTACGCCAGGTTCGGCGAGGTGACGAGCAGGCTCACGCCGTGCTGGCTGACCTTCACGTAGGGATAGCGGGTCATGATGCGCGGCAGGAGGACCAGCGCGGCGGCCAGGTTGCGCGACAGGAAATGGTAGTTGAAGAGACCGAAGCGGAACATCCGCTCCTGCCACTGGACGGGCATGAATCGGTGCCCGAACTCGAATGGATTTTGGAAGCGCGCGTAGTTGTAGCCGGCGAGCGCGGCGCCACCGACGGCGATCGGCACCGCGAAGCGCACCAGCGACGCCAGCAGCGCGCGACGCGCGGTGCGCCCGCGCAGCGCCTCACGGCCGCCGACGGCCCGCACCGCTTCGTAAAGAAACAGCGGCAGCATGAACCCCAGAGAAGGGCGTGTCGCGAAGCCGAGCGCCACGCAGATCCCCGCCAGCACTGGCCGGCGCGCCTGGATCGACGCCCAGGCGTAGCCGATCGACAGCGTGACCGCGATGATCTGGGCCGTGAACCAGACCTCGCCCACGACGGCGCAAAAGTAGTAGACCGACCCGACGCCGAACATGGCCGTCAGCCACAGATCGTCGACCTCGCTGCGGCGCGAGAGGCCGCGGGCGCGCAGCGCGCGCAGCAGCAGGAACAGCAGCATCGGGTTCACCGCCGCCCAGAGCGCGGTGAACAGCACGTCGTTGAAGTTCAGCCCCCAGATCGCCACGAACGGCAGCATCGAGACGGCCGGGAAGGGCGGGAACGAGACCAGCCGGATCGTCGAGCGCGAGGCGATCTCGCCGGCCGGCACCGTGAAGGACTCGCCCCGAAGCGGGTAGAGGCGGTCGATCGGGCCGCCGATGCGGCCGCCGCCGTAAATTCCGCGCAGCTCGCGGCCGTCCTTGAGCTTGAGGACGTCGATCTTCGCCCAGTCGTTCTCGTTCGGCGGCGGGCCGGCCAGCGTCAACCGACCGTGCAGCCAGCCATCGGCGAGAAAGACGTAGTGGTTGTACTGCGAGTGCGCGCGCAGTCTGCCGCCCGAGGCGCCCAGGTAGGCGCCGAGGAACACGAGATAGACGACCAGGGCACCGCGCCAGCCGCGCAGGAGACGCGAAAGCAGCGGCGCGCGGAGCTCGTCGGGAGGAGTGGCGCTCAGCGGCTTCTCGTCGGGCGGCCCCGCGCTCATCACGAACTCCCCATCGGGAGACGAGGCGCTCACGGGCTTCTCGTCGGGAGCCGCGGCGCGCATCACAGACTCCCCCTCGGGAGACGACGTGCTCACGGGCTTCTCGTCGGGCGGCCCCGCGCTCATGGGCTCCTCCGGCCGTAGAGCGTCACCATCGGGACGCCTTCGCGCGCGCGGACGGCGAGCGGTTTGGTCGTCCCGTAGTACTGCCAGAACCAGGCCTCGTACTTGGCCCAATGTTTTTCGTAGAAGAAGATTCCGATCTCCGAGCGCTTGATCCCCTCTTCGCCGAAGCCGGTGTCACCGACCTCCAGCGAGAGCCGACCGTCTCGTTTGTACATCGAGATCGCGTCGGAGAGGGTGTCATGCCAGTAGAGCCGGCGGTTCTCCGGGACGCGGCGATCGAGGTCGGGGAGCATCGGCAGCACCGAGTAGCCCCAGAACTGCCGGTTCATCCCCAGCGAGGCCCCGCCCGCGAAGCCGCCCGCGAGCAGGTTGTAGTGGCCGAGCCCGTCGGGGTGCGAGCGGCGCGTCTCGACCAGCGCGGGGAGACAGACCAGGACTGCCAGCGCGATCGGCGCCGCCGTTCGCCAGCGCGCCCGCGTCTCGGGCAGCGCCTGGCGCACCCCGCGCCCGAGCGCCCCCAGGCCGATGCCCGCCAGCACTGCCAGGTACGGATTGGCGGCCAGGAAGTGCTTCACGCCGCCGAAGATCGGCGTCGAGGGGACGGCCAGGACGGCCAGTGGCCCCAGCGTCTGAAAGAAGAGGAACGCCCCCGGCGCGCGGTCGACGTCGGCGCCCGGGCGCAGCCAGCTCGGGCGCGGCGCCGGCGGTGCGTCAGAGGTCTCTGGCTGCTCGCTCTCGGGATCGATCGGCGCGCCGCGCCGCCGGCGCGCCAGCACGCCGGCCCCGATCGCCGCCAGCGCCAGCGTCGTGACCGGCACGGTGAGCCCCGTCTCCACGAACGGCGCGGTGGCGCGCAGCCACTTCATGGCGGCGGTGGTGGGCGGCTGGTTGAAGTTGTGGCCGAGGTACTCGAAGTTGTAGTGCTCGTGATCGAGGTGGCGCACCACGTAAGCGCGCGCGCGCGCGATGGGCGCCACCCAGAGCCAGGGCCAGTGCGCGAAGAAGATGAGCGGCCCCAGCACCAGCATCGCCACGAACACCAGCGGGATCGGCGTCAGGCGGCGCGCCCGCAGATCCCCGCGCCGCATCCAGAGGTAGTGCCCGATCAGAAAGAACGGGATCAGCCAGGCGTTGTGCTTGACGCCGAGAGCGATCCCGAACAGCGCGCCGGTGGCGATCCCCCAGCGGGGATCGCGCAGCGACTTCCAGTAGCCGAACCCGACCGCGAAGGCCATCGTCACGATCGGCGCGTCGAAGCAGGCGATCTGCGCGTGGAAGAAGTAGTGCGGCTGCGCCAGCGTCAGCACCGCCGCCACCACCGACGGCGCGCGCGGAAGCCAGGCCCGCGCGAAGCGATAGACCATCCCCACCAGCAGCGCCGCGAACAGGATGGCGGGAAAGCGAAAGGCGGTCGAGTCGCGCGCGAACAGCGGCAGCGTCGTGTGGCGCTCCCGGATGGGGACCGGATGGTACCCGCGCGTCGCGCCCAGGCAGGTGCAGGTGTGGAAGGCGCGCCAGGAGATCCCGTAGAGGGCCTTCATGATGACCGGGTGATCGGGCGCGTTGTCGCTCCAGTAGCGATCGATGGCGGAGGTGGTGAACGAACGCCCCGGCCGGCCGTGCGCCAGGTTGTCGCCGAGCTCGCTGAACCAGCCCCAGTAGCGCTCGCCGGCGCGCATGTACTGCGCCTCGTCGCGCCCGATCCCCTGCCGCCCTTCCACTGCCAAGAGCCAGGTCACCGTCCCCAGCGCGAGCACGGCCGTGATCAGCCAGTCTGCGCGGCGGCGATCGAGGCGAATCACGAGCGCGCCTCGGCAGGAGAGCGATGCGAGCGCATCAGCGGCGCGCCTCGGCGGCGAAGGCGAAGAAGCGGTCGAGAGGCGCGGCCGAGGTGATCTCCAGACGGACGGCGGCGGTCTGACCGGCCAGCGCCGTGGTGTCGATGCGCGTCCTCGTCCAGCCGCTGTCGTCGCTGGTGACCGGCAGCTCGGTCGTCTGCTCTCCGACGATGAGGCGCGCCTCGACGACGCCACGCGCCGCCTTGCGCATCCAGGTGTCGTGCAGGCCGGTGGCGATCACCAGCACGCGCCCCAGCGGCACGGCGGGAAACGCGATCACCGTCGCGGCGTCGGCGACCGGCTCGGTCAGCAGCGCCTCCCGCAAGGTCTGGTCGACCTCCACCAGCTGCCGGTGCAGGCTGTTGTTGCCGGGGGCCGGGCAGGCGATGCGATCGCCGGCCGCCGCGCAGGCGACGACGGCGCCAGCAGCGTCGCGCCGGCTGACGTGGGCGTCGGACCAGTGCGCGACGAAGTCGTAGCTGACGGTCTCGGCGGCCCGCTCCACCAGGCGGACCCGCAGCCGGCCGAACTGCTGGTCGACCGTGGCGGTCCCGCCCGCGGCCGCTGGCGCCTGCGCCCCACGCTGGCTCACCTCCCAGACGCGCGCGAAGCGATCGTCGTCCATCCGCCCGGCAAGCTCGGGCGGGATCAGATCACCGAGCTGCACCCGCAGGAGCGGATCGGCCCAGCCCGGCGCGGCCACGATCAGATCGCCCGGACGAAATCCGGCGCGCACCGCCGACCCGGCCGCCGCCCAGTCGGCGTCGGTCGGAGCGCGCGACGGCGCCACCAGCGCCACGGTCGTCTCCACGACGGCGAGCAGGGCGACGGTCGCGGCGACACCCAGGGCGAGGCGCGCCGCGCGGCTGGAAGAGGCGATTGGTTCGGTCGCGGAGCTGGCCACCGGCGGTGGCCAGACTATCAGCGCAATCGGCGTATCGCACGGGATTGAGCGGGGTGACCGTGACCTCAAACAGCGGCTCGAGCGGCCGTCGGTCGGAGATGGCTCGGCCCACTCGCAAGATGATCGCGTGCCGGCTCGGGCAAAAAAATTTCACGCTATAGTCCCGCCGATGTCAGCAGATCAGGCTGAGCCTTTCGTTCCAGCCCCTCGCCCTCCCCTTCCCCCACCCCGCGGTCCGCTCTATGTCGCCATCCTGTGGGCTCCGCTCGCCGCTCTGGGGATCGCTGCCAAGCTCTACGAGGCCAGCACGCTCGGCGCTCTCCGCGGTCCCCTGAGCGCGTTCGCCGTCTGTGCCAGGGATCTCGTCTTCTTCGGGATCGGCTACTGCTTCTGGATCGCCGCTCTGCGCGTCCCCCGGCAGTCCGTTCGGACCGCCGCCACGGCACTCTTCCACCTGGTCACGCCAGCGATGGCGATCTTCACCGTGATCGACCTGGCGTTCTTCATCATCACCGGGACCCTCGGCGATTGGTACCTGCTCAAGGAGGGTCTTCGGAGCTTCTTCGCGCTGCGCGGCCTCTACCTGAGCCAGTTAACTTTGGGGCGCGTGGTTGGGCTCCTCCTGCCCTGGCTGGGATTGGCGGCCCTCTGGCTCCTCGATCGCCGTCGCCGTCGCGCGCGCTCCGGCAGCCCAACCGGGACCGGCCTACGGGCGGCCCGCAGCGGACTCGCCGTCGGTGGCGCCTGCGCGGCGATCGGCCTATTGGGGATGGCCGTCGCCCCGGTGCCGGGGGGAATGTTGGCGCTTCGCCGGAACGCCATCGCCGGCATGGCGGCGAACGTCGGCGAAGACCTCTTCTCACACCTGGGACGCCGGACTCTCCAGAAGCTCGATCCCAGCTGGATGGCCGCGGCGATCGATGGACCGACGGCGCTGGTCCGCAGCGGCGCGTCGCCAAAGACAAAAAACGTGGTCCTGGTGGTCATGGAGTCGACCGGCCTGCAGTACACGGGGCTGCCGGGAGGCAAATATGAGAACACGCCCACCCTCGTGGCGCTGGCCGCGCGTGGCGCGTTCGTCGAGCGGGCCTACACCGTCGTTCCCCACACCTCGAAATCGCTGGTCTCGATTCTTTGCGGCTTCTATCCCAAGCTCTCACCGGAGGTCGACGAAGCGAAGCCGCAAGGCATCCCCCGGCCCTGCCTTCCGCGCCTGCTCGGCCAGAAGGGGTACGCCACCGGCTTCTTCCAAACCGCCGAGCAGAACTTCGAGCTGCGGGGAGATCTGGTCGAGCAGCTGGGGTTCGCTCACTTTCAGGGGAAGGAGTCGATCGACGGCAGCGGCTTCGACGAGTCCAGTTACTTCGGCTGGGAAGACGACGCCATGTTGCGCCCCATCGGCGATTGGGTCGGCCAGCAGGGGGAGAGGCCGTTCTTCCTGACCGTGGTGACGCTGACCTCGCATCATCCGTACGGAGTGCCGCGCGGGTTCCCCAGCAAGCAGTACGTCGACCAGAAGGACCTCAACGACTTCCTGAACACCATCGCCTACACCGATCGTTTCGTGGGCAAGCTCGTCGACGACCTCGACCGGCGTGGTCACCTGAAGGACACCCTCTTCATCGTTCTCGGCGACCACGGGGAGGGTCTGGGCCAGCACGGGCGGCGGGAGCACGACGCGGTCCCCTTCGAGGAGGGCGTCCACGTGCCGCTCGTCCTGGTCGGCCCGGAGATCCCGCCCAAGACCGTCGTTCACGGATTGCGCCAGCTGACCGACATCGCCCCCACCGCGGCTCACGCCTTGGGGTTCGAGGGCAACGTTCCCTTCTTCGGCAGCGATCTGTTTGCGGATCCGCCCCACGAGCGGGTCCTGGTCTTTTGCTACTACAAGAACTACTGCGCCGACGCGATCGACGCCGACGGGTTGAAGGTCATCTATCAGTTCAACAACTTCTCGACACAGCTCTTCCGCCTTCCGCTCGACCCTGGGGAGACGCGCAACGTGTTTCTGCCGTCGATGGACAAGGCGCTGCGGGCCAGGGTCGATGCCGCAACCAAGCAGATCACGGAGACGCTGAAGGAGAACAATCTCCGCTACGAAATGCAGGGGATGGTCCAGACGTCCCTCTTCGTGACCCGCACGGCGCCGCCGATGGACGGGCAACAGCCGGCCAACGCCGTCTTCGGCGACTACGTTCGGCTGGTGGGATACGGCATCGACCCGCCCGCCATCGAGCCGGGCGGTCGAGCCGTGATCTCGACGACCTTCGAGGTGTTGAAGACCCCGCCCCCCGGTTGGAATCTGTTCATGCATCTCGAGAGCCCGACGACGTCGTTCAACGCCGATCACGTCCCGGCCGAGGGGACGTATCCCATCACCCTCTGGAAGCCGGGCGACTTCGTTCGCGACCGGTACGTCTTCACCACCCGTCCCGCCGCCGACCTCGAGGGGTACACGGTCCGGATGGGATTCTGGGATCGGGCCACCGGCAAGCGCCCTCCCGTTCGGGCGGATCCGCCGCTCATCGTCACCGGGGACGACCGCCTGCAGCTGGGGACGCTCGAGGTGAAGAAGAAGAACGTCGACGTCGCCAAGTTCGTCACCTCGGTCGCACCGGCGGACGCCAGGGCCGACGTCCGCTTTGGCAATCGGTTGCGCCTGGTCTCGGCGTCGATCGATCGGCCCGTCACGAAGGGCGGGCTCAAGACGACGGCGACCTACAATTTCCAGGCTCTGCGCGAGCTCGGCAATCGCTACGAGCTCCAGGTCAGCCTCGACGGCCCCGCGCGACGGCCCCTCGTCCACAAGCCGGTGTACGGAGAGTATCCGCTCTCGAAGTGGAGCGCAGGTCAGTATGTCCGCGATCCCGAGGAGATCGTCACGCTGACCTGGGATCCACCGGGCAGGTATCGGATCCTGCTGTCCGTCCTCGACAAGCAGACCAACCAAGCCCTCCCCGTCTCGGGCACGGGTCTCCCCATCGCCGATCCGACCCACGTGGAGGCGGCCTCCTACGAGATCGTCCGCTGAGCTCGGCGCCAGAGGCGTCTCAGCGGCCGGCGCAAAGAGGCAGCGTGAGCTTGAAGCCGACCGGGACCCCCTGGTGGGTCGCCGTGCCGACGATGGCGCCGTGGCTGTTGATGCCGTTCGCCTGCTGCAGATCCCACCCCTGCGCCGGGTCGAGGTAGTCGTTGAGGGCGTGCAAGCCCCCGAGGCCGCTGCCGTAGACGACGGCGACGTTGCTGTGCGCGTCCTTGGCCACCCAGCCGACGACGTCGCCGGCACCGTCGACCGCCCAGCCGACGGAGGGGGCGCCTCCCAGCGTGCCGAGATCGTCGACCTCGCCCGTCCCGAGGCTCATCCGGAAGGCGCGGCTCTGGCCGTCGTGCAGGCCGTAGCCGACCACGAACCTCTCGTTCACGTCGTTCGCCCCGCGCAACACCCACCCCCCGCTCTTCACGCGGCCGTTCAGAATCCTGCAGCACCGGATGAGCGGCGCGCGAATCGTAGATGAAGGCGTGGCCGACGTCCTCGAGCGCCGAGCTCGCGAGCTGCGCGTTGCCGACCACCAGCCCCGACTCGCTGATGCCGCTGGCCGAGCTGCGCACCCCGCCCAAGGTCCCCAGCGCGTGCAGCCCCGAGCCCGGCGACCAGACGAAAGCCTGCCAGGTGGTCGGCTCGCGCCCGAGCAGGAGGCCCACCACCTGCCCGTCGGCGTTGAGGTCCCAGACCGAACAGCCGCCGGGGCAAATCTCCGTGTGGCCGCCGCTGGCGCTATAGCGGTAACCGAACAGCAGCGTGCCGGTGCCGTCGCCACGATCGGCGTGGCCACCGATGGCGCCGTCGGGAGCGATGGCGGTCGCGAAGCTCTGGGCGCCGAACCCTGGGAGCGCGCCGAGATCCTGAACGCCGCCGAGATCGGTGTACCGAAACGCGTGGTAGCTGCCGCCGGGCATCTGCGCCGAGCCGACCGCGACGCCGTCGTCGTTGATGTCCTGCATGAAAACCAGGCCGCTCCCGAGCGACGGAATCTCGGTGATGACCGCGGTCGCCTCGGCAGGGGGGACGAGCCCTGCGGTGCAGCGGGCGCGAAGCTCGGCGTTGGCGGCCAGGCGCGCCGCGGCCGACATCTGCGGCGCCGACGGCTCGTGCGCGTGCTCGTCGACGCAGGCGCCGCAGCCGAGCGAGGTCGCCACCATCGCGATCGACAGTACCGTCTGGATCTTGAGGCCCGGAAAGGTCACTCGCATCGCGCGCACGCTGAATCGTGCGTGATCACCCTACACCCAACCGCACCTTTCAGACGAGACCGACGTACGCGCCCACGCACATTTTGCAGCGCATCGCATCCCGACGACGCCGGTGAACCGGCGGTGAGCCGCCACATTTCTGGCGTCAGGATTCCGGCGCGCCCCGAAGAACGGGCGAGGCGTTACTTCTTGGCTGCAGCGGGAAACGGCACCCGCGCGTCGGTCGGCTGCGCGACCAGGTTGGGGCCGGTCCGCTTGAGGACCACCACCGTCTGCAACGACTGCACGTCGTTCGACTCGCGCGCGAAGACCTGAACCAGGTTGCTGCCGGCGCCGATGGGAACCTCGGCGTCGAAGTCCATCTTGGTCCGATCGCCGTCCAACCGGTTCGGCTGGTAGAACGCTTTCTTCACCGGGATCTTCGCGTTGCGGTTCCAGACCCGGACGTAGACGTCGCGCACCAAGCGCTCGTCGGAGGCGTGTCCCTTGATGTGGACGGTGTCGCCGGCCGCCACCGTCGGCGCCGTGACCGTGAGCAGCGGCGGCGTCACCTCCCAGTCGGGCTTGAAGGTGCCGTGCACGGCGCCGCCCGATTTGAGATCCGCGCTGGCCACGAAGGCGGAGCGGGTCGCGTCGACGTCGACCCGCGTGAACGCGCCCGTCTTGCCGGTGACCTTGAAGGTCGTCCCCTTGCCGGCGTGGCCGACCACCAGCGCGCCGTCCGCCGGCGTCTCGCGCAGGGGAACATCGTCGCGCACCAGGGTCGCGGTGCCGGTCAGCGTCTCGGGCGCCGGGCCGGTGGGGGCGATCTTGACCTTGATCTTGTCGGTGACCGACTCGCCGAGCGTGGTGTCGCCGACCGAGAGCTCGAGCTGGTAGTCGTCCCCTTTGTACTCCGGCCTCACCTCGTAGACGAAAGAGAAGGTCTTCGACTCACCGGGGCCGAGATCCTTGGTCTCGAAGCGCCCCGCGCTGATCAGGATCCCCTCCTGGTTGGTGCCGTTGCGGAGCACCGCCTCGGTGTGCATGGCGCGCCCCTGGCCGATGTTCTTGACCGTCACCAGCGTCCGCACCTGCTCGCCGCGCTGGACCAGGCCGTCGCGGTTGGCGCCCTTCTGGTCGTCGATGGTCTGGTAGCTGTAGGCGAACATCGGCCGCAGCTTCCCCTCGATGTTGACCAGCATGTCGGCGGCCACGGCCTTGGTGACCCCGCGCTGCGTGTAGAGCGTCGCCTTGATCTCGTCGGTGCGCGTAAAGGTCGAGGTCGGCACCTTGACCGACAGCTCGTAGCTCTTCGACTCGCCGGGCGCGATCTTGCCGAACACCATCTCGTTCTCGTCGAAGAGCGGGTTGTCGCTGTCGAACACCGCACGCACGCGATAGGCCGGCGTGTGTCCGACGTTCTTGACCACGCCCTTGAACCGCGCCGTCGTCCCCGCCTCGATCTTGCCTTCCTTCCCGTTCCTTCCTTCCCTTCCTTCCCGTCCTTCCCGTCCTTGCCGTCCTTGCCTTCGGCTGCCCCTTGCAACGTCTGCAGCGTCAGCTCCAGCTCGGGATCGGCGCCGGTCGCCGGACCGGCCGTCCAGTCGACCCCCAGCTTCTCCAGCGCCTGCGAGACCTTCTTGTCCTCGGCCGCCCGCGCCTTGTCCAGGAAGCCCTTCGACTGCTGCACCAGCTCGATCCGCTTGCTGCTCTTCGCCTGCGCCAGCAAATCGCGCGCGAAGTCCATCAGGAAGTCGGTCTTTTGGTTCTGGTCGTCGTCGCTGTCCGCCTGGTCGTCGGCGTCCTCGTCCATCTCGTCGTCGTCCTGCGAGTGGGCCTTGTCATTCGGCTTCGGCTGAAACAGATAGTCGACCGTCTCTTCCGGCTTCTCGCCGTGCCGGGCACTGGGGTGCTCGAGGTGCCACTCGTAGTCCGACTCGCGCCGCTTGTGCGCGGAGGGCTGCAGGCGGATCCAGGACCGGTCGCCCTCCTTCTGCACCAGCAGCGCGTCGGTCTCGATGTCCGGCACCACGCCGACCCCCTGGATCGAGATGTCGCCCGGCGTGAGGTACTGGGCGGTGGTCAGCTTCAGCCCCAGCTTGTCGTCGTCCGCTCCGTCGCCGAACGAGATGGGCGAGGGGATGTCGAACAGCACCTGGACCGAGCCCTTGCCGAAGGTCTCCTCGCCGATGACCACGCCGCGGTCGAGGTTCTTCATCGCGCCGGCCACGATCTCCGACGCGCTGGCCGAGTTCTGGTTCACCAGCACGGCCAGCGGGACCGTCGGCTCGTGCCCGCTGTCGGTGGCGGTCTCGTCCTTGCGCTGCGCGCCACCCACGCCGACCATCGAGACGAGCGTCCCCGACTTGATGAAGGCGTCAGACACCTTCTGCGCCTGCTCGTAGAGCCCGCCCGGATCGCTGCGCAGGTCCATGATGATCCCCTTGACGTGCTCGCGATCGAACAGGGTCAGGGCATCGGCCAGATCGCCGGCGCTGTTGGCCGAGAAGTGCTGCATGTGGAAGTAGCCGATCTTGGCCGGCGGCTGCCCGGGCACCGGCGCGGCGGCCAGGATGCGCGCCGGCGGATCGATCGATGGCGGGCGGATGGAGGCGCGGGTGATGGTGAACTTCTTGACGCCCGGGACATTGTCGCGCTCGACGTAAACGTCGACGTTGGTGTCGACGTCGCCGCGCAGCCGATCGACCGCCTCGGTCAGCGTCATGTTGACGGTCGACTCGTTGTTGATGCGGACGATGTGATCCTTGGGCTTCATGCCGACCCGGATGGCGGGCGTATCGGGCATGGGACGCTTGACCGTGATGCGGTTCTTCTTGTCCATCTCGATCACGATCCCCAGACCGCCGAACTTCCCCTGGGTCTGCGTGCGCATGTCCTTGTAGGTCTCGACGTCGAGCAGCACCGAGTGCGGGTCGAGCGTGTAGAGCATCCCGTTGGTGGCCGCCATCTCGATCTCGACCAGGCGGCGCGCCTCTTC
>CAVRRT010000148.1:0-18143 GCA_963723305.1 uncultured Pseudomonadota bacterium | reverse complement strand
GGCGAGATCTGGGCGGTGACCGCGCTGCTGACGCAGGTCGGATTCATGCTGTTCCGGCCGCGTCCCGCCAACCCTTGGTGGCGCCTCGGTGCGCCGTTCGCGTTGCTGGTGGTCGTGTTTGGCGCTGCGGTCTGGGAAGGCGAGCCGTCGGCGGCGACGCGCGCCGTCCTGCCGCTCACGCTGGCGTTCAACATTCTGGCACCGCGCGGCGCAGGGGGCCTTTTGTTGCTCGTGGCGGGCAATCTGACGGTGCTGTCGGCGACGACCATCCTCTCCCCACCGGCGTCGGAACAGACGGTGTTCGTCCTCGGCGTGACCTCCAGCTCCGGCGCCGGGTGGCTCGAGGCCGAACAGGCCGACGGTCACAGCTGGCGCTGGGCGTCGGGCGCGTCGCCCGCGGTCTTGCGCCTCCACAATCCGACCAGTGAGGCCCTCCCGGTGACGCTGGAGTTTCAGTTGTCGTCGGTGGTCGATCGCCGGGTGACGATCGCGGCGCCGGGGACAATCGACGATGTTGCGCTGCACGGCAACCATCGCGTTCCGGTTCGGGTCGGGCCCTTCGCGTTGCCGCCGGGCGATACGGACGTCACGTTCGACAGCCGCGCGCCGCCGTGGGTCGAACGGGTCGCGAGCGGCCGGAGGCTGGCGTTTGCCGTCCAGGATCTGTACGCCGTGGTGGCCGCTCCCGTGCGATAGCTTGCGGCCGAGCGCCGAGCGCCGAGCGCCGAGCGCCAATCCGGGGACTCCCCCGCCGGTGCGGTTCGGGATAGTCTGCCGGTCGAGGGTCCACGAAGGGGGGAGGAGATGCCAACCGGCGAAGGGAATTATCAGCAGCTCTTCGAGTCGCTGAACGAAGGGGCGGCGCTGTTGGAGGTGATTTGCGACGCCGGGGGACGGCCGGTCGACTATCTCTTCGTCGAGGTCAATTCGGCCTACGAAGAGGTCGTTGGCGCGTCGCGAGAGAGCCGCCTCGGTCACCGGCTCTCCGAGTTCATCGCCGCCGACGGCCCCAGCTTCGAGCTGCTCGGCAAGGTCGCCGGCACCGGTCAGGCGGCCCGCGCCGAGATGTACATCGAAGAGATCAAGAAGCACGTCCGTGTCTCCGCCTTTCGCTCCGACCCGGGCAGAGTCACCGCGGTGCTGTCCGACGTGACCGATCGCAGGCTGGCGCAGGATGAGCTGCAGATCGCCCGGGACAGTCTAGCCTTGAACGTCAGCGCCGCGTGGGCGCAGAAGCTGCGCGACTCGGAGGCGCGCTTTCGCACGACGGTGGACAACATTCCGATCAACCTGGTGCTCTACGATCGGGACTTTCGACTGCTCTACCTCAATCCGGCGCTCAAGCTCCACTGCTCGGTGAACTTGAAGCTCCCGCCCGAGGATCTCCTGGGCAAGCGCGGCGAGGAGCTCTGGCCGGAAGCGGTCTGGGCGCCCATTCGCCAGCACGCCGCCCGCGCCATCGAGACGGGAGAACGCCAGACCTACGAGCTGGCGACGGACCTTCCCGGCCGACCGCCCTTCGTTCGACAGTGGACCGTGGTTCCGCTTCCCGGGTCGGACGGTGAGGTGGCTCAGATCCTGGTGATGAGCCAAGACATCACCGCGCAGAGGCGGCTCGTCGACCAGCTGCGGGAAGCGGATCGTCGGAAGAGCGAGTTCATCGCCGTTCTGTCGCACGAGCTGCGCAATCCGCTGGCGGCGATCCGGACCGCACTCTACGTGCTCGAGCACGGAGGAGCAAACCACGACTCGGTGGGCAAGGCGCGGACTGTGATCGACCGGCAGGTCGGGCACGTCGTTCGGATGGTGGACGATCTTCTCGACGTGACGCGCATCTCGCGGAACAAGATCGAGCTTCAGCGGCGGCCCCTCGATCTGAATCAGGTCGTCCGCGAGACGATCGAGGACAATCGCTCCCACCTCGAGCTCGGGGGAGTCAGGCTGGAGGTGAGGGTGTCGAACACGCCCCTCCAGGTGAACGCCGACGGCGCGCGAATCTCGCAGGTGATCACCAATCTGCTCTCCAACGCCATCAAGTTCAGCCCCGCCGGGGGCGCGGTCACGATCGCCGTGACGGTCGACCCACAGAGCGAGCGGGCCGTCTTGACGGTAACGGACACCGGAATTGGAATGGAGCCTGTTCTCATGGAGCGGCTGTTCCAGCCCTTCATGCAGGGCGACGACACGCTCGATCGGAACAGCGGCGGCCTCGGGCTGGGGCTGGCGCTGGTCAAAGGGTTGGTCGAGTTGCACGGAGGCGAGGTGAGCGTCCGCAGCGCGGGACTCAACCAGGGCTCCGAATTCATCGTTCGGCTCCCCATCGAAAGCGGGATGTCGCGCCAGGGCGAAAGCGCCTCCGACCTCCGCATCCCGCAGCTTGGCCGGCGGGTGCTCATCATCGATGACGATTGCGACGTCGCCAACGGCCTGCGCGCCGTTCTCGAAATCCACAAACATCAGGTCGAGGTGGCGCGCGACGGTCGCGATGCGCTCGAGGCCGCTCGCCTGTTCAGACCGGACATCGTGTTCTGCGACATCGGATTGCCGGGGATGAATGGTTACGAGGTGGCCCGGGCGTTCCGCGCCGACGGAGCCTTCCGTTCGATCCGTCTCGTCGCGCTCAGCGGGTACGCGCAGGCGGAGGATCTCGCCAAGGCGCGCGCCGCCGGCTTCGACCAGCACCTGGCCAAGCCGCCCAACATGGAGAAGATCAGGCGGATCTGTTCGACCGTGGGCGGAGAAACCTAGAGCCGCACGGGCCGGTGGACCGCTCAGCGCTGGGGAAGTTTTCCCTTCAGGAGATCGCCGAGCGTTCCCATCTGTCCCGACGTCCCGGAGGCCCGCACCGCCGCCGCCCGTCCTTCCTCGTCGATGCCCTCGCCGCGCTCGCCGAGGCCGAGCGAGATACGCCGCCGCTCCTCTTCGACCGCCAGCACGGTGACCGTGAGGGTGTCTCCCGGCTTGACCGCCTCGCGCGCGTGCCGAAGCGGACGTTTGGCGCCCAGCTCGCTGATGTGCAGCAGCCCCTCGACGCCCGGGGCGAGCTCGACGAACGCGCCGAAGGGCTCGACACGCATGACCTTGCCGCTCACCACGCTGCCGGCCCGCAGGGTGGCCGCGACGTCGGCCCAGGGATCGCGCTCCAGCGACTTCATGGAGAACGAGATCTGCAGCGGACGCTTGGGATCGTCCCGCTTTTCGATGCGCGCCACCTGGACGCTGATCGATTGCCCCACTGTCAGCACGTCGGCCGGCCGCGTCCCGCGCGAAAAGCTGATCTCCGACGCCGGGAGCAGCCCCTCGATACCGCCCACGTCCACGAACGCGCCGAAGTCCTTGAGCGCGGTGACGACGCCCGGGAGCACCGCCCCCAGCACCAGCTTGCCGCGCGTCTCGCTGGCGAGCTGGCGCGACTCTTCCTCGAGCAGCGACCGCCTCGAAAGGACCAGGTTGGCGCCGCGGCGATCCTCTTCGTAGCGGGTAACACGAAACGAGAGCCGCTGGCCGACGTAGGCCGCGGGATCCGCCACCGGGCGCAGCTCCAGCTGCGACAGCGGACAGAAACCCCGCACGCCCCCCACGTCGACGTCGAGGCCCCCTTTGTTCACGCCCGTGATCAGCCCTTCGACCGGGAGGCCGGTCGCCGCCGCCTCGGTGAGCGACGACTTCCCGCGCCCGGTCCCCGGGCCGCGGCGCAGAGAGACGAAACCTTCCTTCTCGCCGAACGCCACCACGCGCGCCTCGATCGTCTCGCCGGGGGCGACGATCAACTCTCCCTGCGGATCGCGGAGCTCCAGCGTCTCGATCGTCCCCTCGCCGCCGTCGGCGAGCTCGATCACCGTCACCTCTTCGCCGATCGACACCACCTTCCCGCGGACCGTCTCACCGATCGCGCGCCGGGCCCGGCGCGGGCGCCCCGCCGCGCGCGCCACCTGTTCGGACGCGGCCAGCATGGCGGCGAAATCTTCTTCGGGCGCGTCACCGTCTCGTCGTTCGGTCATGGGCGCGGAAGTGTAGCGCATCGAGCTCAGGTCATTCGAATCCGTCGCGGTCGCGCCGACTGCGCGCAGCGGCGCGCGCACCGTGGACGCGCCGAGCGTCACTATTGTCCGCGCCGAAATCCTGACCGCGCGCGCCAAGCGGGAACCTGCGCGCTGCCGGCATGTCTGTAGGCGACATGAAACCGATCATCACGACGCGACCGACGTCGGGCACCGGCGAAACGTACGCCTTCTTCGCGCTCGCCTGCGGCATCACCTGGCTGCTCGCGCTGCCCGCCGCGTCGGCATGGATGTACCACCGCGCCCTGCTCCCCGCTGCGATCGCCTGCGCAGGCCTGAGCGCCTTTGGCCCGCTGCTGGCGGCGCTGGCCATCGCCGGCCCGCGAAGGCAGCTGGGCCAGGTCTTCGGGCGCTGGCGGACGAGGCCAGCGTGGATCTTGCTCGCGCTCTTCGCCGCTCCCCTCGTGCACCTGGTCGCGACGGCGCTCTTCGTCGCCACCGGGGGCCATCCGACGCAGTGGTTTCACCCTCCGGGAACGCCCGAGGCCGTGGCTGCCCTGGTCGTGTTTCCACTCGGCGAAGAATTCGGCTGGCGCGGCTTCGCCCACCCGCGGATGGTCGATCGCTTCGGCCCGGTGCGGGGCTGTCTGATCGTGGGCGCCGTCTGGGGACTGTGGCACCTCGTCTACTCCGTCACGCCGGAGGCCGCCGGCTTCGACGCCTTTGCGTTCGCCCTGACGGTGGTCGAGCTCCCTCTTTACGCCCTCCTCATCGGGTGGGTGTTCGAGCGCGCGAACCGCAGCATGGCCGTGGCGATCGCGTTCCACCTGGGCGCCCACATCGATCACATCGAGCGCGCGCCTCGCACGGACCTCCGCTTGCACCTCCTGCACGTGGCTGTCCTCACTGCCAGCGCCGCCTTCGCCGCCCGATCGCTTCACCGCCAACGCCCCCCGTCCGAAAGGTCTTGGAGCCCCGGGCGGATCGCGGCTAGAAAGAGCGTGTGAGAATCATCTGGCTCGCCACGCTCACCCTTGTGGTCGGTTGCGTCGACCTCTCCACCATCTGCCCGAACAAGCCGATCACGCAGGGCGTGTTCGGCGAGATCGTGGACTCGAACGGAACGCTCGAGCAGAACATCGAGGTCGACATCTACTCGACGCTCAGCGACGGGGCACAAGACAAAATGCTCGGCGACCGCCAGACGACCCGCGGCGGCTATCAGTACAACGTGGATGGTCCGGCGCCCTACATCCTGTGCGCGAAAACCATCTGCACGACGGTCATGGTCCCCGTAGGTCTGGTCGAATCCTCCGCGGTCGACGCCGCCTCCGGCCTGACGTGGGATACTCCGGTGGCCGTCCCGCCCGAGCAGACGATCGGCCCCTGCACCTGGGGCAACTAGGCCGGAGCGCGGCGGCTGCGCCAGGCCGATAGCCCCATCGTGGAGATGAGTCCCTCGCTGCTCGTCCTTGCCGCGGGAATGGGCAGCCGGTACGGAGGACTGAAGCAGCTCGATCGTTTCGGGCCGAGCGGCGAAACGATCATGGACTACTCCGTCTACGACGCGATGGCCGCCGGATTCGCCAAGGTGGTGTTCGTCATCCGCCGCGATTTCGAGCCCGAGTTCCGCGCGGCGGTGGGCGGCAGGTACGAGCGGCGCGTTGCCGTCGAATATGTCTTCCAGCAGCTGGAAGATCTCCCGCCGGGGTTCGCGGTCCCGGCGGGGCGCACGAAACCCTGGGGCACGGCGCACGCCATCTGGTGCGCGCGCCGCGCACTTGCGGAACCCTTCGCATCGATCAACGCCGACGACTACTACGGGAGGGAGTCGTTCGAGGCGGTGGCCGAGCAGCTGAGGCGCGCGCCCGCGCTGACGGAGATGCCCGAGTACTGCGTGGTGGGCTACCCGGTCCTGCAGACGCTCTCCGACCATGCGGCGGTGACGCGCGCGATCTGCGAGGTTGATGCAGACGGGCTCCTCGAGGCGTTGGTCGAGCGCACGAAGGTGGAAAAGCTGGGAGACGGCGGCCGGTACGCGGACGACGCTGGACGCGCGCACCTCCTCCGCGGAGACGAAGTGGTGTCGATGAATTTCTGGGGGCTCACGCCCTCCGTGTTCGATCACCTGGAGCGCCACCTGGCCGGCTTTCTGGCGGCGCGAGGCCGAACCGTGGAAGACGCCGAATGCCTGATCCCGGTGGTCATCGGCGAGCTCCTCGCAGAGAAAGCGGCCAGAGTGCGCGTCCTGCCAACCTCCGGACGTTGGTTTGGCGTGACGCATCCCGAGGACAGGCCGGGCGTCATGAATACCATCCGCGAGATGGTCGAGCGCGGCGAATACCCGTCGCCCATCTGGACTGCCGGTTGATGGAGCGCGACGCCGCGTTTGCCGCTTTCCGCCAAGCAATCGGCCGCGACGCGGAGGCCGCGGCGTACGCCCCCGGACGGGTGAACCTCATCGGCGAGCACACCGACTACAACGAAGGCTTCGTCCTCCCCGCCGCCGTCGACCGCGGCGTCGCGGTCGCCGCCCGGCAGGTCGCCGGCGACGCCTTCACGCTTCACGCCGTCGACCTCGGCGCCCGCTGCAGTTTTCCCCGCGGTCCACTGAAGCGCGACCCGGAACATCCCTGGGCGGACTACTTCAAAGGGGTCGTTTGGGCTCTCTCCCAGCGGGGGATCGACGTCCCGGCCTGCGAGGCCGTCATCACCGGCGACCTCCCCCGGGGTGCGGGCCTGAGCTCCTCGGCGGCCTACGAGGTCGCGACCGTCCTCTTGTTGCGCGCGCTCGGGCGTTTCGAGCTGACATCGCTGGAGGTGGCCAAGCTGGCGCGCCAGGCCGAGAACGGGTTCGTCGGCGTCGCCTGCGGAATCATGGACCAGATGGCGTCGGCGCTGGGTGCCGAGAGCGGGGCGCTGCTTCTCGACTGCCGGTCCCTGGCGCACGAAGCGGTGGAGATCCCGGCCGGGCTCAGCATCGTGGTCGCAGGGAGCGGCGTCCATCATTCGCTCGCCTCGTCGGAGTACAACAAACGCCGCGCCGAGTGTGAAGAGGGCGTGCGGATCTTGTCCTCGCTTCAGCCCGGCGTGCGCTCGTTGCGCGACCTCGAGCCCGGCGACGAGCAACGTTTCTTGGCCATGCTCCCGCCCCTCGTGCGGAAGCGATGTCGCCACGTCGTCTCCGAAAACGCGCGGGTGCTGGCCGCGGTGACCGCCATGCGGTCGGGTGACATCGCGCGGCTCAGGACCCTGATGGCCGAATCGCACGCCAGCCTGCGCGACGACTACCAGGTGAGCTGCCCGGAGCTCGACGTCCTCGTCGAGCTCGCCCTGGCGATGCCCACCTGCCACGGCGCCCGTCTCACCGGCGCCGGCTTCGGCGGGAGCACCGTCAACCTGGTGGAGACCGCGGCCGTCGCGCCCTTCTCCGCGGCGATCGTGGCCGGGTATCGCCGCCGCACCGGCCGCACGGCGGAGATTCTACGTCTTCGAGCCGAGCGCCGGCGCCCGCGTTCTGTAGCGTGTCCCCCTCTACTTCGGCTCGCCGTAGACGATCCCGCGGCCGCCCGTTCCCACGTAGACGCGGCCGTAGACGCGGGGGTCGCCGATGATGACGCCACAGAACCCGTACTGGTGCTGGTCGTCGTTGAGCCGTACCCACTTGGCGCCGGCGTCGTCCGAGCGGAAGAAGCCCGCCACCTCGCCGACCTTGCCCATGAGGTAGAGCGCCGGATACTTCTTTCCGTCGGCCGGCTTCCCAAAGCCAAAGGCATAGGCCTCGGTCACGCCTGGAACGGCCTCATAGGTCTTGCCCGAATCGGTCGAGTGATTGAGCTCCTTGAAGTTCGTCAGCCAGACGTCGCCCTCGATTCCAGGCGCCGCCTGCGCCGAGGCGGAGCTGAATTGATAGTCGGCCAGCCCGGGCAGCCCCGTGGGCGAGGCGGTGAAGTGGGCCCCGCCGTCCACGCTGGTGTACGCCTGCCCCCCCTTGGCGTCGAGCACATAGAACTTCAGCGGGCTCACGCGGTCGGCGGCCGGCCGAAACGGCACCGGCGCCCAATCCGGAGAGACCTCCGAATCGGGAAGTCCCGCGGCGCGCGCCCAGGTCACCCCCTGATCCTTTGAAAAGACGACGGGCCCCTCCATGGGCGCCCAGAGGAAGGCGGCGCCGTCCGCCGACACCGCGATCGAGCCGGCGCCCTTGCCCTTGGGCATCGACTTGAAGGGCGTCCAACTCTTGCCGCCGTCGAGGGAGGTGGCTCCCCATTTTCCGTTGTTGTCCCAGCCGACGCGCGCCACGACGTCCGGCTTGCCCCAGGCGACGTCGATTCCGGTGGCCGAGCCGCAGAGTGGATTGTCGAACATCCCGCCCGCGGACGGGGCGTTCAGATCGTCGTGCCGGAATCCGCAGAGATCGCCCATCGCGCTCAGCAGCGGCGGCCCGGAAGGCGGGCTGACCAAGTCCTTGATGACCGTCTCCTCGAGCCCGCGGTCGAGGAACGTCCAGTGCGTCGGCTTGTCGGCGTCCGCCGCGGTGGCGTCCTCGGTGGCCCAGATCCCCGCGCCGGTCACGTACATCGCCCGCCCCGGATTGAAGGGATCGATGTCGATGTCGCCCATCCAGCCCCGACCGATTGGCTCGGACTTGTGCCAGTAAAGGTACTTTGCGCCGGCGTCGTCGCGCACCGCCTTCGGCAGCAGCGCTTTCCAATTCTTGCCGCCGTCGGTGGTCCGGTAGACCTCGTCGCCTTTGCTCCAGCGGTCGATGGTGCTGACCATGAGCGTCCCGGCGTGCGCCACGTCGACCGACAGCCCGCCGTAGCCGAACTTGTCGTCCCCCTTCGGCGCCAGGGGCGTGACGTTGCTGAACCTCTCCGTCTTGTTCCCCGACTTCGGCTGGTACCTCCAGACCGCGCCGTCGGTCACGTCGTTCGGGCCCGGGCCGTTTCCGTAGCTGAGGTAGAGCGCGCCGGTGGCGTCGAGCTCGGCGTGGCTGACCATCACGCCCGTGGGCTGCTTGGGGACCAGCTTCCAAGTCACGCCGGCGTCGGCGCTGCGGTAAAGGCTGCCGTCGTTGTTGGCCACCGCGGCGTAGAGGACCGGCGTCGGCTTGCCCTTGGCGCCGCTGGCGCGCGTCGAAGAGGACCAGCGGGATGCCGATCCCCTTGTCGCCGTCGGAGGCGGAGAAGCTCTTGACGTTCTCCCACGTCGAGCCGGAGTCCGCGCTCTTCCACAGCCCGGCCTTGCGCGATCCGAAGTAGAGAACGCTGGGCAGGTTGGGATCGATGGCCAGCCGCTCGCCCATCGAGCGGCCGTTCTCGTTGCCGCCCATCTTGACCGGCATGTCGATCGTCTCCCAGCTGTTGCCGCGATCCTTGGAGCGGAGGATGGCGCCGTTGCCGACCCACGAGCCGGTGTAGGTGCCGGCGGCAAGGTAAACCTTGTTGGCGTCGACCGGATCGGCGGCCAGGCTCTCGATGCCGTAGAAGTTCGACTCGCGTCCCAGGTGATCGGTGATCGGTGTCCAGGTCTTGTCCGCCGGATTGAAGCGATAGGCGCCACCCACGTCGGTGCGGGCATAGGCGAGATCCTTCTCGACGGGACTGAAGACGATGCCGCTGACGAAGCCGCCGCCGAGGATCACGACGTTCTTCCAGTTGTAGGCCACGTTGCCGGCCGGACCGCCACCGCCCTGCGCCACGGCGGCGGCCGCGGGCGCCGACGCGCCGACGGTGCCCGGCGTCCCCGGTGGCACCGTGCACGAACAGACCTTGCAACCGGGCTGGAGCAGAGCCGCCACAATCCCCGCCAACGACATCGTCCAGGTAGCTCGCGCGACCATTCTGTTTGGTCCTTTCGTTGCGTGTGTGTTGCTGTTGCGGGTCGTGTTGCTATTGCGGGTCGCCATAGACGATTCCCCTCCCGGATGTGCCGAGATAGACACGGCCGTACTGGCGCTCGTCGCCGGTCAGGACGTTGATGTACCCGAACTGGTGCTGCGCATCGTCGATTCGCTGCCAGGTGGGAGCGACGGCTGCGCCGGAGAGCCAAGCCGCGACGTCGTCGGAGCGGTAGGTGCCCCAGACGTAGGTCGCGCCGCCGCCGACGCTCACCGCGCCCGCCAGGTACACGGCCGGGTAGCTTTGCCCCGGCGCCGCCATCCCGAATCCCACCGCGGTGGCGCCGTTCACCGCCGGCACCGAAGCGAACGTGGCGCCCGAGTCCTGAGAATGGAGCAGACCAGCCTTCGTCGGAACCCAGACCTCGCCCTCGATGCCGAACACGGGCCGCGGCCGGCCGGACGCCGCCGCGGTGCCCTGGGCGAAGGTCGCCGGGACAAAGGTCGCGCCACCGTCGGTGCTGGCGTACATCTTGCCACCGCTGCCGGCGTAGAACTTGGCGGCATTGACCCGATCGGCGGCGACCAGCGCTCCCGCCGGCAACCCTGTGCAGGCGGTCCACGCGGCGCCAAAGGTGGAGGCGGCCACATTGTTCCGCGCGTAGGAGGGCGTGCCCCCCTTGGGAACCCAGACGAAGCTGCTGCCGTCGGCCGCAACGGCGATCGATCCCGAGCTCGGGGCGCTGTTTCCGGTGGCCGTCGGAGCGGTGGCAAATGGAGTCCAGGTCGTGCCGCCGTCGGTGGAACAGGCGCCGTTCGCCTGGCCCGCCGACGAGCTGGTCCCCACACGCGCCACGATGGACGGCGCCCCCTCGGCGAAATCGAGGCTGGTGGTGTTGCCGAAGATCGGGTTGTCGAACATGCCGCCCGGAGGGGAGACGTCGAGATCGTCGTGGCGAAAGCCTCCGATGTCGCCAACCCCGCTCAGCAAGGGCGCGCCGACCGGAGGGCTGGCCAGATCGAGCGCCACCGTCTCCTCGAGCCCGTCGTCGTCGAAGGTCCAGTGCGTGACGGCGCCGCTGTCGGCCGCCGTCACGTCGTCGCTCGACCAGAGGCCTTGCCCGGTGATGAAGAGCGCGCGTGACGGATTGAAGGGATCGATCTCGACGTTGCCCATCCATCCCGCCGACGGCAGGCTGTTGCCGTGCCACCAGAGCCACTGGGCGCCCGCGACGTCGTAGGCGGCGCCCAAACCGATCCCTCTCCACGAGCTCCCGCCGTTGGTGGTGCGGTAGATCTCGGGCGCTGACCAGCGATCCATCGTGGTGACGACCAAGGTTCCCGGGTGGGCGGGATCGGCCGCAATTCCGCCGAATCCGCCGGTGGTACCGGAGGGCGTCGGCGGGCTGACGTCAGTCCAGGCACCGCTCGGCATCGTGTAGCGCCAGACCGCGCCGGCGGTGATGCCGTTCGGCCCGGAGCCGTTGTTGTAGGCAAAATAAATGTTGCCGCATCCATCCAGCACCGCGTGGTGCGGCATCATTCCGGCGGGCTGGCCGGGGACCGCTTGCCAGGTCGCCCCGGCGTCCGTCGAGTGATAGAGCGCGGTCCCGGTGGTCACGCCGACGCCGACGTAGATCGCCGGTGTGGCGCTGCCCGAGGGGCCGCTGCTGGGATCGAACACCACGAAGGTGAGGCCGTAACCCGTCCCCGACGAGCTGCTCGAGCCCACGCCGCCGTTGGTCTCGCCGGTGATCGGCGCGCAGGCGCCCCCGTCGCCGGCGGTCGGCTGGCAGAAGCCGGTGACCTGCGTCCAGGTCTGCGCGGAGTCGGTGCTGGTCCACAGCCCCGCGTTGCGCGAGCCGAAGTAGAGCGTGCTGGTCAAGTTGGGATCGATGGCCAGGCGCTCGCCCATCGAGCGGCCGTCGGCGTTGCCGCCCATGGGTGCGCCGATGTCGTTCGGCGTGAAGGTCCGTCCCATGTCGGTCGAGCTAAGGATGACGCCGTTGCCGGCCGTGAGGTATTCCCCGGCGGCCAGGTAGACGCGGTTGGGATCGACCGGATCGGCGGCGATGCTCTCGATCCCGATCTCATTCGAGGTGCTGTGCCCGACCCAGTCGGTGATCGGCCACCAGCGATCGTTGGTCGGATCGAAGCGGTAGGCGCCTCCGACATCGGTTCGCGCGAAGGCCAGACCGGAGAGCGCCGGGCTCACGACGATGCCGCTGACGAAACCTCCGCCCTCGATGACCACGTTCTTCCAGGCGTACGGTCCCGGAGCCGCCGTCTCCGTGGAGGGGATGCCCGCGCCGCCGGAGTAACCCACCGGCGGCGTCGACGCGCAGGTCGCCGGCTGCACGGCGTCCGGCGCGGTCGATGCGTCGGTGGCGACGGCGCGGTGTCCGGTGTCGACGCAGGCCAGGACGCCGCCGAGCCAGAGGCCCACCCCCAGCACGACGAGCGCCGCTCCGATCCTATCGACGTTGTCGACGTTGTCGACGTTGTCGACCTTGTCGATCTTGTCGATCTCGTCGACGACGTTGACGGCGGGCATTGGTCGGTACGTTCAGCGCGCGTGGCGACGGCGAGGGGATGGCCGCCTACTGCTTCTCGAGCGCGATGTCGTCGATGTAGATGTCGAAGTGCCGGGGCGCCGCGCTCCAGGTCGCGATCCGAAACTCCCAGAACGACTGCGGGTCGAACTTGGCGCCCGGGCCCTTGGTGAACGCGGAGACGGGGATCTCCACCTTGTGCCACTTGCCGTCGGCGAAGCCCTTGGCGTAGCGCTCCACCGGCACGGTGGCGCTGTCGTTCTTGTTGCCGCTGCACCCGAGCAACACGCCCACCGAGGCCGGATCGACCGCCACGTCCGGCGACTTGGCATCGACGCGGATCTGGAACGTCAGGTGGCTGTACGGGCTCATGTCGATGCCGGCGTTGGCCGGGTACCACCCGAACAGGTTCCAGCCCATGCCGAGGAACCCCGTCCCGTCGCCGTGCAGCTTGATGGCGTTGCTCCCGTTGACGCCCACGCCGGCCGCGCTGGCGACCTTGCTGCACCCGACCTTGGGATCGGCGCAGGCGTCCCACCCCTGAGCGCCGTTGCCGGCGCCGTCTCCGTCCCAAACCACGAGCCGGCCGCCCGTCGCGACCGGCCCGGCGGGCGCGCCGTTCATCGCCGGAGCGGCGCTCGTCGCGCCCGCCGCGGTGACCGGCGCTGCGCCGCCGGCGCCGGGACAGGGCGGGCAGAGACAGCCCGCCGTCCCCCCAGCGAGGACGGCGAGCCAGCCGAGAGCGGGCGACCGCGGCGCGCGAAACGTCATTACGGCGTGAACGTCAGGTTGTCGAGGTGAAGGTCGACGGCGTAGGCAGTCCCGCCCGAGGTGTACGGCACGCTCCAGTAGACGGAGATGATGCCGGTCGGCGTGACCCCTGCCGACGGCAGGCCCCCGGTGAGCTGAGCCCAGGTCAAGCTTACCGTCTGCGGGGCGGCCTCGGTCCCGCTGACGGGAAACACGTAGGTCGGATCGTTGCAGCCCGGGTGGTAGTACTGGTTCGTGCCCGAGGTCGGGATGCAGGTGCCGGGCGTCGGTGTCGTCGGCGAGCCGGCGTCCTTGGAGTCGAGCCAGCCATAGGCGACCGTGTCGGTCACCGTGCCCATGCCGAACGTGACCATGTTGCCGCCCGCCGTGCCCCAGATCGTGAAGCTGATCCCGCTGAAGGCCGAGGCGTCCACCTTGTTGCAGCTGTTCGCGGGCACACCGTCGCCGGCGGCGCTGGTGAAGTACAGGTTCCAACCCGAGGGCTGGGTGACCGCCGTTCCTTGGATGTGCCAGTCGTTGGCGGTCACGTTCGAGGTGAGCGATCCGAACGCGTCTTCGCCGCCCGACAACGTCGTTCCGTAGGTGCCGAACGGAACCTGCGTCATGTCCGGCGTCGCCCCGTCCCCGGGCATGTACGTGAAATCGGTGATGAGGCCCGACGAGCCAGGCGGGGCGCAGGCGATGCCGGTGTCCGTGGCGAACCCGCCGCTGGTGCCGCCCGAGCCCGAGCTGGCGCCTCCGGTCCCGGTCACGGTTCCCCCGCCGGTCCCGGTGGTCGCGCCGCCGCCGCCGGAGCCCCCGGTCCCGCCGGTGGTCGCCTGAGTCGTGCAGGCGACGAGCCCGCCGCCGGCACAAAGAACCGCCAATGAAAACATTCCAGTTCGAAGATGAGTGTTCATGAAATCGCTCCCTTTCTTTCAGTTCGCCCAACAATCACCGTCGGCGCCCCCGCGGCGTCATCCAACTCGTTTTTCGTTTCATTTCTGCGATGCATCGAGGCCCCCGTCGGCGCCCACCGGCACCCATCCCTTCGCCCGGTAGAAGGCGAGGTTGCTGATCTGGAGGTTCATGATCGCCGCCTTCTGCATCCGAAACGTCAGATCCAACAGCGCCGAAGTAATGAGCGACGTCCCGGGCGCGTTCCCCGTTTCGGACAGATCGACGTTGGGAACCAGATTCGGGTCCTTGATCTGTTGGAATGCGCCGAACGGAATGGTGTAAAAGCTCCAGTTGCCCGTGACGAGCGCGACGGTGGTGTAGCCGTTTCCGCAGGCGTTGGGCAACGGCGGCGCAGTGAGCGTCCCCGACGAGAGAATCGTACCGGTCGCCGGATCGACGATGGTGCCGGGGCCCGCTGTACTGCCGCATGCTCCCGCGTCGACGGTCGGGTAAACGGTGCAGTTGCCGATTGGCGGGGTCACGCCGGTGTCCGTGTTGGTGTTGGGATCGTCGAGCAGGATGGTGAAGCCATTGGTCGTGTTGCCGACAGCACGTGCCCAAAACGAGATCCCCTGATAGGCGGACGCGTCGCGCGGCCCGAAGTTGTTGTAGCCGGTCAGCGATCCCCACTGGTCGTTGTCGGACGCCTGGATCTCCAGCGCGGCCGTGTTTCCGCACACGGGCCCGTCCGTCAGCGCGACCTCCGACACCGCCATCACCGATCCGGTCGTGCAGTCGGCAGACGTCCAGAGTGGGGCCGAGCCAGGCGTGTCGAATGCGTCGATCGTTTTGAACTCGTACCCGTTCACGACTGCGCAGTCGAGGGGCACCGTCTTGTACGTCGAGTAGGCACTGCACCCGAACGCGCCTCCGAGAGCGACCACCAACAGGAGCGCCTGCCGAGACTCGGTTGCCGAGTCACGTTCGCTCCGTTGGTCAGGCAGTCCGGGTTTGTGGCTGTGGCTCATCTTCGGCTCCTACCACCAATACGTGGCGGTCAAAGAGAAGACCTGACGGTCCGGGTTCGCGGACGGGTCCGGCGTCGGCGGATATCCCGTCTCGACCAGGACATTGCTGCCGTAAATGAAATAGGCGTACTGGAGCGCAATCTCGCCGCGGCTCTTCCAGCCGGTGTGAAAGAGGAGGCGCGTCGCGAAGCTGGTGAAGGCTTGCGTCGAGTCACTGCCGTGCAAACGAACGTGATCGAACCGCTCGGAGACGCCCATCCAGGAGAGGAACAGGTAGGTGGCCTCGACGCCCCCCTTGACCTTGAGCACGTCGTTGTACTGGGCATTCACGCTGGTCACGTAGGTCCCGACGCCGAACAGGCTGACGAGGACATCCGGGCTGACGCCCGTGTAGTAGTTTCCGAAGACCAGCCTGGACAGGCTGAGATCGTACTGGCCTCCGAACGTGGTGAGAGAACCGTTGACGTTCCCGTTGGCGTCCGCGCCGAGGTAGTGGTCCCTGAGCTCGGGCCCCCCGCGCGCGTTCAGGATCTCTATCGCGCCCGAGACCGACTGCGCGTTGGTGGCCCAGGTCTTGGCCACGCCGACGTAGAGGTGACCGCCACGTCCGGCGGTCACGTTGGCGTCGGCGCCAATCACGGTGATGCGTCCGTCCGGGATGACGACTCCGGGGGTGACGTCGTCCTGCGTCCAGGCGGTCAGGTAGTGCAGCCCAAATCGAACGAGTTGAGGATAGGCGATGCCCAGATGCACGTGATTGACGAAGGTGGCGCCGACGTTGGGGTCGGCGAAGTCGTTCCAGCCGGCAGGGGTAAGGCCGACCGGAGGCCGACCGAGCTGCCCACCGAGCCCCTGCTCCAGCAACAGAACGAGCTTGCCGGCCTTGAGCGCCGCCGTGACCGACTCCCCCACGGTGTTCGTCTGCGCGATGAGCGGCGTGCCGTAGCGGCCGGCGTCGTACGCTCCCATCGCGCCGTAACGTCCGGTGTAAGCGCCGACGTTCACCTGGAACGGGGTGCCCAGCCTCTTGCTCAGGTTCACCGTCAGGTAGGCGTCGTTGACGCCCATCTGGGCGGTGGGGTCGTAGTAGCCGGCCGCATCGATGGCGCTCGTGCCCGCCATGATGACCGTCGCCGACACCGTCGAGTTGCCGTAGATGAAATTGAGCTGCAGCCAGGGGTTCGGCACGACGCCCGTGTACTCGAAGTCCCGCAGGTCCTGGGGAATGAGCGGCGGCGCGTGGAGGACGAGGCCGCTCTGTGTGGCCGTCGGGTTCAGACGCTCGTGCAATCCGAGCGTGGCGGGCAACAGCAGGTAGCCGTGAAAGTCGAGCACCAGCTCCCGCGAGGTGGCAGGCGAGACGCCAAACGGGATCGCGGGCGGCGGGCTGGGCGCTTGCGGCTCGCCCGGATCGAGGCCCAGCCTGGGAACCCCATCGTCCGCGCTCGGATCAGCTCCCGCCGGCGCGGCCATCGCCAGCGCCGGCGCGGCGAGCAGCGCCAGGATGATTGCTGAACGGAGTATTGAATGAGGGGTTTGCATCGCCGGGCGCTTTCAGTTCAAAAGGTGATGTAGCCGCCGAGCGCGATCATGTTGCGATCGAGCGGCTGCGCTGAGTTGGGGTCCGCGGCGTGGCTGTAGAAGCGCCGGCCGTAGATCAGTTGAATCCGATCGGTGCTGAGCCAGTCGCTGTGGAACGCGATGCCGGGATTGATGCTGTAGACGCTCCATTGCCCGAGGGAGCTGCCGCGCGACTCGGCGTAGTTCTGCAGCGTCAGGCTGAACAGTGACGTCATCCGGTACTCGGTCTCGACTCCGCCGTAGTACCCGGTCATGTTCTTGTAGTTGGGGTCGTCGGTGGCAACCGTCCGCGTGAGCATCCCGGCGACGGCGACCCGCAGATCCGCCGCCTGGCCGGTGAAGCTGCGGGGATACCAGAGAATGCTGGAGAGGCTGAAGTCGTATTCGCCGCCGATCACGGCGACCGCCCCGTTTCCATTGCTCTGCGGCCCGAGAAACTTGTTGATCATGTCGCGGGAGCCTTGCGTGAAATCGACGCCCCACCAGACGCCGTCGCTCACCGAGGCGGCGTGCACGAAATCGTAGACGCCGCCGCTCACCCCGACCTGCCCCCAGGGGACGCCCTGCCAGCGCGCCTCGCCGATATAGGTGTCCATTCGACCGTCCTGGGGCCGGGTGCCGAGGAAGGTGGGGAGATACTTGCGCTCGTCCGTTCCGTGGTCCGTCGCGTAGTGCAGCTTGAAGATCCACTGGTTGTCGACGACGACCCCCACGTGGGCGTGGTTCACGTAGCTCGACGTGCCGGTCTCGATCCAGCTGTTGTAGTCGCCTTGTGGGAAGGCCTCGGGGACGCCGGGGACGATGAGAAGGCCCTGCGTCAAGGTGAGGCGCACGTTCCGCGTCAGGTCCCAATCCCCGTTCGCCGTCTCGCCGTAGCCGCGCAACCCCAGCATCGGCCCGAAGATCCCCCAGCCCCACTGGCCCGGTCCTGCGTACACCTCGGTGAACCCGCCCACGCGGAACTGCAACCGCAGCGCTCCGATCGGATCCGGCGTGATCAGCAGGTAGGCGGTGCCGAACGCCGGCCCGTTCTGCGGGTTCGCGTAGCCCTGGTACTGCGCACCGTTCGGACGAAAGTAGTAGCTGACGTAAGCGGTCAGATACTTGGTGCCGTACTGCACGTTGAGCGAGGCGCCCGCGCCACCCCAGAACGGCGTCTTGCCCGTCGAGAGCAGCGGCGCGTGCAGGGCGATCCCTGAATAGCCGGGCGCCGTGGTGCCCGGCCTCTCGCCGACCCCGATCGCCTCCCACCCGAAGAAGCGCCCGCCGATGCGGAACGACGACGGCGAGTCCGCGGTGGGCGCGCCGAACGAGGGAGCTCTCCCGCCCGCCGCAGGAGACACCGGCGGCGCCTCCGGCGACAGCCCCAGGCCAGGCGGCGTCGCCGATCCCGGCAAGGAATCCGTCGGCGCGATGAGAGGAGATTGGTCGGCCGGCACGGCTCCCGCCGGGGCCACGATCTCGTCGGCGCGCGCCGCGCCAGAGGCCG
>CAVRRT010000147.1:0-19499 GCA_963723305.1 uncultured Pseudomonadota bacterium | reverse complement strand
TTAAAACAATCTTTCTAAGCTATATGCAAAAATACTCGGAGCATGTAGTTAAGTTTCATGTTCAATTTAGACCTGAAATTATAAACGAAATGTTAAAGCAGCAGCAAGAAGCTGAAGTGAATAGAAAGATAAAAGAAATGGGCGAAGAACAAGCAAAGGTTACAGTGAAGAAAAGTTGAAACTACTCAACCTGAAAAAGTAGAAGAACAGCAAACTTCATAAAATCCAATATAACCTTAAAATTCTCATATTTGACTAACATTCAAATTATGTTATCATTAGCTATAGTAGTCCTTGCTATTTATAAATGAAAATATTTTTTGAAAAAAATGCTCAAGGTAATTGGTTCGCCTTAACAGAAGTTGGTTTGCCCAATTATAATGGTGATGGTTGGTTCGTGCAATCAACTTGTATAACAATAGCTAAAATTATAAAGCAAAAATTCCCCAACGCACAAGTAAATTATCACCATACGGTATAATGAAAACGCATAGTGTAGATATACATTTTAGAAGTAAGGCTGATGAAGCACATTTTATGTTATGGTCTAGTGAGGTATAGAGATATGAAAAACCTATCCTATCCGCCGCCGCGCCCCACGGCCGCGGAGATCATGACCGGCAGCTCCTTGCCGTCCTGGTCGAAGACCTCCCGGACGGCCACCAGCGCCGCCTTGGCGTTGAGCGAGTCGAAGATGGTCTCCACCAGCAGGATGTCCGACCCGCCGGCGATGAGCGCCCGGATCTGCTCGATGTAGGCCTGCTTCACCTGATCGAAGGTGACGACGCGGAAGCCGGCGTCCTCGGCGTCGGGCGAGTTCGACAGCGACACCGTGAGCGGGCCGATGGCGCCGGCCACGAAGCGCTGGCGGCCGTCGGCGTTGGCGACCCGGTCGGCCCAGGTGCGGCACTGCCGCGCCGACTGCTCGTTGATCTCCCAGGCCAGGCCCTTGAGGAACGGGTCGTCGATGACCTTCTGATAGAAGGCCGGGTCTTTGCGGCCCCCCTGCTCGCGCGGATCGTCGACGAAGAACTCGCTCTGGGTGATGGTCGTCGCGCCGAAGGTGTTGGTCTCGATGATGTCGGCGCCGGCCTCCAGGAATCGCCGGTGGATGTCGCAGATCATCTGCGGCTGGGTTAGCGAGAAGAGATCGCCGTTGTTCAGCAGATCCTTCTTGGAGTCCCTGAAGCGCTCCCCGCGGATGTCGGCCTCCGTGAGCCCGTAGGTCCGGATGGTCGTCCCCATCGCGCCGTCGATGATGGCGATGCGCTTTTGGAGGAGCTGCTGCAAGGGATGGTGGTGGTGGTGGTCGTGGTGTTTCATCAAGCTTGCGCCGTTCTCGGTGATGGTTTCTGCACTGGCGTTCTTACCGCCTTTTGCGCCCTCTTGAGGCCCGGTTTGTCGGCGACGGCCAGCACCACCTGAAGGTGCGGCTTCTTGGGCTCGCGCGAGGCCACCTCTGCGGAGATCACGGAGAGCCCCGCGCGGGAGAGCAGACCACGCAGAGAGCGCGGCGAAAAGCCTGCATGACGCTCGCCGTAGCGGGCGGTGACCTCGGACTGGCGATGCTCGTCGAGGCAGAGGAGCACCAGGCGGCCGCCGGGGCGCAGCACGCGCGCGCACTCCGCCAGCGCGCGCGACGGTCGCTCGGCATACGTCAGGGTGTGAAACACGATCACCGTGTCGAAGGACCCGTCCTGAAACGGCAGCGCGTGGACGTCGGCGATCTGCGCGCGCACGTTGTCGTGCCGCCGGAGGCGCTCCCGGGCGCCGGCGATGAGCCGCGCGTTGGTGTCGATGCAGGTGAGCGATCGGCAGTGGGGCGCCAGCGTGGCCGCGGCGGCGCCGTCGCCCGAGCCGACGTCGAGCACGTCGCCGAGCTGCAGCAGCGCCGCGATTCCCACCGCCAGCGACTGCCAGGTGCGTCCGGGCGAGTAGTCCCGCTCGAACGCGTCCACGAGACGCTCGGGTCTTTCGCCCCTTCGCTCCGCCTCGAGCTCTCCCAGCCGGGCCTCATCCGCATCCAACGTCGGATCGCCCGAGCTCACGGCCTCGTCCAGGCAGGCGCGGACTGCCGCCGGCAGGGCGCTCGCCGAGAGGGCATAGAACGACTGGTTGCCCTGGCGCCGATCCCGGACGAAGCCCGCCTCCCGCAGCCGGCCGAGGTGGGTCGAGACCCTCGACTGGGCGATGCCGGTGACCCGCACCAGATCGGTCACGCAGAGCTCCCGCTGGCGCAAGAGAGCGCAGAGCCGCAGGCGGCTCTCGTCGCCGAGAAGAGAGAGCGTGTCGATGTAGCGGGAGAGCTCCATGGCCAATCCAGGATGATGACGACCGGAGATGTATCCTAATATCTAGATATTAGGATTTCAAGCCCGGCGGTCGGCCCGCCCACCGGGCGCCCGGGGCGCGTTTGTCGAAGCCTCCGCCGGCCGTCCGAGACAGGGTTAGTTTGGAACGCGCGTGACTCCGAATTCGGCCAACCCCGGGGCTTCGCCTCCGCCGCGACCCCCTTCCGCCGACCCCCGCTGGGCGCTGGCGGTGGCGATCCTCGGATCGAGCATGGCCTTCGTCGACGCGACGGTGGTCAACGTCGCGCTCCCCGTGATGCAGCGGGGCCTGGGGGCGACGGTGGGGCAGGTGCAGTGGATTGTCGAGGCCTACGCGCTGATGCTCGCCTCCCTGGTCCTGGTGGGCGGCGCGCTCGGGGATCGCCTGGGCCGGCGCCGCGTCTTCTCGGCCGGCGTGGTGCTGTTCGCGCTGGCATCCGCCGCCTGCGGCGCGGCGCCAGGCATCGAGCCGCTCATCGCCGCGCGGGCCGTCCAGGGTGTCGGGGCGGCGCTCCTGGTGCCCGGAAGCCTGGCGCTCATCAGCGCCGCGTACTCCGCAGAGGCGCGCGGCGCCGCCATCGGGACCTGGTCGGCTTTCAGCGCGATCACCGGCGCCGTGGGACCGGTGATGGGCGGCTGGGTCGTCTCGCACGCCTCCTGGCGTTGGCTGTTCCTGTTCAATGTACCGGTCGGCGCGTTGGTGGTGCTGCTCGCGGCCCGCAAGATTCCGGAGACGCGCGATCCCGACGCCTCGCCGCGCCTCGATCTGGCGGGCGCCGCGCTGGCCACCCTGGGGCTCGGTCTGGTCGTCTACGCGCTGGTCGATTCGGGCAGCGGGGGCGCGGGCGCAGACAAGGGGGTCGCCGGCGGGGGAGACAGCGCGCGAACGCTGACGCTGCTTCTGCTGGGCATCGCGACCCTGGCGCTGTTCGTGGTGGTCGAGGCGCGGCGGACCGCCCCCATGCTTCCTTTGTCGCTGTTTCGTTCGCGCACCTTCGCGGGCGCCAACCTGCTGACGTTCTTGCTCTACGCCGGGCTCGGTGGAGCGATGTTCTTCGTCCCCTTCAACCTGATCCAGGTCCAGCGCTACACCCCGGCGGCCGCGGGTGCTTCGCTCCTCCCATTGGTCGCGCTGATCGCGAGTATGAGCCGCCCCTCCGGCGCGCTGGCCGCCCGGATCGGCCCGCGCCCGTTGCTCACCGTCGGTCCGCTGCTGGCCGCCGGGGGATTTGCGCTGCTGGCCTTCCCGGCCACGGGCGGCGCCTACTGGACGACGTTCTTTCCGGGCATCGTGGTGCTGGGAATGGGGATGGGCCTCACCGTCGCGCCGCTGACCGCGGCGGTCATGGGCGCGGTGGAGCCGCGGCACGCCGGCGTCGCCTCCGGGATCAACAACGCCGTCGCGCGCACCGCCGGGCTGCTGGCGATTGCCGGCCTCGGCCTGCTCCTTCTCGAGCGCTTCAACCGGGTGCTCGACCGATTGCTCGCCCCGCTGTCGCTGTCGGCAGAGGCGATGCGCGCCGTCGAGGTGCAACGGAGCCGCCTCGGTGGCGCCGACTTCGCCGCGCTGGCCCCGTCTCTCCGCGCGCCGTTGCGGGCGGCGTTCGAGGGAGCCTTCGTCGCCGCTTTCCGGGCGCTCATGCTGGCGAACGCGGCGCTGGCCATGCTGGCGGCGCTGGCCGGCCTGACGCTCATCGCGCCCCGGCGCCTGCCCGCGGACGGCGGCCAGGCACGTTTAGACGGACGCTAGACGGACGCCAGACGCTGGGGGGGACGCTCACGCCCGTCCGCGCAGCCGCAATCCTTTGGGCACCACCGTGCGCTCGACGAGCTCGAAGAGCCCCTGGATGAGGAGCGCCAGCAGCGAGGCGGGGATGGCGCCCTGCAAGATGAGGCCGACGTCGTCGAGGCGGATGCCGGTGAAGATCGGTTGGCCGAAGCCGCCGGCGCCGATGAGAGCGCCGAGCGTGGCCGTGCCGACGTTGATGACCGCGGCGCTCTTGATGCCGGCCAGGATCACCGGGCTCGCCAGCGGGAGCGACACCCGCCACAGGATCGCGCCGGGCGGCAGGCCCAGCGCCTCGGCCGATTCGCGCAGGGCGGGCGGAATGCTCTCCAGGCCGGCGTGGGTGTTGCGGACGATCGGCAAGAGGCTGTAGAGAAACAGCGCGACCATCGCCGGGAGCGCGCCGATTCCGAGCAGCGGAATCATGAACACCAGCAGCGCAAGCGAGGGGACGGTCTGGATGATCCCGACGACGGCCAGCACCGCGTGGCCGAAGCGCGGGCGGGCCGCCGCGACGATGCCGAGCGGGATGGCCACCAGGATGGCGGCCAGGAGAGAGAGCGAGACCAGCCAGAGGTGCTCGGCGGCGCGGCGCAAGATCGATCGTGCCACGCTGGGGGTGCGCACCTCGGTCGCCAGGCCGAACGTCGAGGCCAGAAAGGCCGCGGCCACCTGGCTCTCGGGGAGGTGCTCCAGTTTCACGTGCGCGTTGAGGGCCGTCATGGCCGGGGCGTCGATCCGGCCGCGCAGCCGCTCGAGCACGGCGACCGCCCCGCTGGCCCAGCCTCCGAGGTCGCGCCGGTAGAGCAGGACGGCGTCGTAACGGGGGAAGACGTGTCGATCGTCCTCCAGCACGACGAGGTCGTACTTTTGGATCTCCGGATCGGTGGCGTACAGATCCATCGCCTCGATGGCGCCGCTCGCGATGGCCCGGTAGGCGAGATCGTGGTCGAGGCCTTTGACGTTGGCGGCCGCGAGCTGATAGCGCCCGCGCAGCGCCGGCCAACCATCGCGCCGGTTCATGAACTCGTTGCTCCATCCACAACGGAGCTCCGGGTGCGCGCGCAGATCGGAGATGGAACGGAGGCCCAGCTTTTGCGCGATCTCACGCCGGACGCCGATGGCGTAGGTGTCGTTGAAACCGAGCGGTCCGACCAAACCGATCCCCCGCGCGGCCAGGGCGTCGGTGATCCATTTTCCGTCGGGCGACTGCGGGTCCGAGGAGGACTGGCCGTTCGGCCGCGCGCCGGCGAGCAGCTCTTCGACCAGCGTGCCGGTGTACTCCGGGTAGACGTCGATGGCGCCGCTCATGAGCGCGTCCCAGACCAAGCGCGTGCCGCCGAAGCCCGCCTGGTGGAGGGCCGGCGTCCCCGAATCGCGTTCCAGCTCGGTGACGATCTCGCCGAGGATCACCGACTCGGTGAAGCTCTTCGAGCCGACGCGCAGCTCGCGCGGTGCCGCCGCGGCGTCGGACGGCCGCGCCAGAGCGGCGAGACAGACGGCGAGGGCGACGACGCGCGCCAGGCCGACGGCCGCGCAGGTCGTCGGGCCGCGTGTCGCCCCGACCGCCGCCCCGACCGCCGCCCCGACAGTCGCCATCTCGGTCGTCGTCCCGCGGGTTCGTTTGGTCATGGACGCCGCTCCGCCGGTCCGCCTTCGCGCCGGCGCTGGGCATTCACGAAGCGGGTCACGAAGGGATCGGCCGGACGTTCGAGCAGGTCGGCCAGCGCGCCCCGCTGCACGATGTGTCCGTCGCGCAAAAGGACGATGACGTGCCCGAAGAACGCCGCTTCATCCAGATCGTGGGTCACCAGGACGACCGACTTGCCGAGGGAGGCGAAGATCGCCGCCAGATCGTCCTGCAGCTCGGCGCGCACCAGCGGGTCGAGCGCGCCCAGCGGCTCGTCGAGCAGCAGCAGCTCCGGGTCGAGCATCAGCGCCCGCATCAGCCCCACGCGCTGTTTCTGGCCGCCGGAGAGCTCGCCGGGATAGCGGGCCATGAGCGCGGCCGGCAGACGGACCAGCTCGCCCAGCTCGGCGAGACGCTGTTCCTGGCGCGCCCGCGGCCAGCGGAGGTGCTGCGCCATCAAGCGGACGTTCTCGGCGGCGGTCAGGTGGGGGAAGAGGCCGCCGTCCTGGACCACGTATCCCATCCGGGTGCGCAGCGCGCGGACGTTGTCGGCCTGGAGCACCTGCTCGCTGAAGCTCACCTCGCCGGCGTCGGGCGCCAGCAGCCCCATCATCAGACGCAGGAGCGTGGTCTTGCCACAGCCACTCGGGCCGATGAGCACGGTCGTGCGGCCGGTCTCGATGTCGAGCGTGGTCGGCTCGAGGCCCATCGCCGCGCCGTAACGCTTGCTGACGGATACGAGCTCGACGATCGGCGACGGACGGGACATTGATTCCGACAACCACTACGCCCGCGAGCGGCGACGCGCAACCGCGCTGTCCGACGGCCTCGAACCCCCGAGGCCCTGGCGCGTCGCCGCCTTGACAGCAAGCGATGGAGCCGACAGAACGTGCAGACGCTGGCGATCCTGCCGGCCAGAGGAGGCGCCAGCATGCGAGCCGACATCGTCCCAGGGGCCCCGTTCCCCGACTACGACCTTCCCGATCACACTGGCAAACACCACACGCTCTCCGAGCTGCAGGGGGGCGATCCGATGATCGTCGTCCTCAGCCGCGGCGGCTTCTGCCCCAAGGAGCGCCGGCAGCTGGAGGGCCTCTTGCAGCTGCACCGCGAGATGGAGGTCGGCTATTCCAGGCTGGTCACGATCAGCACCGACAACCTGATCGAGACCTTCGAGCTGCGCTCCGGCGTCGGCGCGCACTGGCCTTTTCTCTCCGACCCGGCGCGCAAGGTGCAGAAGGATCTCGACATCGCCGAGTACACCGATCCCAGCCACAACCCGATGATCCCGCACACCATCGTGCTCGAGCCGGGCCTCATCGTTCACCGCGTCTACAACGGCTACTGGTTCTTCGGCCGCCCCACGATCGAGGAGCTGCGGCTCGATCTGCGGGCGGTGCTGAAGAAGTGTCGCCCCGACTGGGACATCACGCAGCCGGCGCTCAAGGCCGCCTGGGCGAACGGCGACAAGGCGGGCTTCTTCCCTTACGGCAAGACCTTAGCGAAGGTCCTCTCCGAGCAGAGCTAGGATCATCGCGCGCGCCGGGACGCCTACGGCGCGTCGTAGTGGCGGGTGGCCGCTTCGCCCGGTCGCGCGGGAAGCGTCTCCAGGAACTGATCGTCGGGGTAGCAGTAGCCCCAGTCCTCGCCCGGCTCGTACGAGCGGATGACCGGGTGCTTGCTGTGGTGGGCGTGCTTGGTGGCGTGCTTGCCGGGTGAGTTGTCGCAGCAGCCGACGTGACCGCAGGAGAGACAGAGGCGCAGGTGGACCCATTCGCTGCCGGTCTCGAGGCACTCCTTGCAGCCGTGGTCGCTCGGCTTGGCGGCGGCCTTGCGTTTCTCGGCCTCTTCCAGATGCACGCACATCTCGGGCATGTCGTCACTCATAGCAGATCCCCCGGCTGGCGTTCGAGCGCGGCGCGGTCCCACTTGGCCAGATCCGCGGCGGCGAGGTAGGTGCTCTCGAGAAAGGCCAGCAGCTCCGCCGACGGATCGCGCGCCGCCCGGACTGCCTGGTAGGGAAGCACGAACTCGCCCAGCGCGGCCTCGTAGCGGGCGGCGGCCGGCGCGACGGCGACATCTTTGAAACCCGGCGGCTCGGGATAGGCGTAGGCGTAGAAGGCCGCCTCGGGGAAGCGCGGATCACCCGGCCAGAAGCCGGCGCTGCTCACCTCGTGCGAGTACGCCTCGCGCATCACCCAGTCGGCGACGTTGGGGATTCCGCCCGGATGCGGCGGGGCGGTGCGCCCGGAGAAGCGCGTGGCGGCCAGGTCGAACCCGCCCCAGAAGAAGTGAACCGGGCTCGCCTTGCCCAGGAAGCGCCCTCGAAACTGCTGGAACACGCGGTCGGACTGGACGAGCGCCCGAAAAAACCGGTTCGCCCAGTCGGGATCGTAGCTGCAGACGCGCGCGTCCTCGTCGAGCCGAATCCGCTCCGGGATCTCGACGGCGACCGGGAAGATCCGCACCTTCAGTCCGAGGCGCGCCAGCCGTTCGACGTAGGTGGCGTAGAAGCCGGAGAGCTGATCGTCGCAGAGGGGCATCGCCTCGACGCCGCCGTCGCTGGTGCGGATCACCAGCTGGTGGGCGATGAAGTCCATCTCGACCTCGAAGGCCCGCTCGCCGGCCGGGATCAGCGAGGTGGTCAACCCGCGCGCGGAAAGATAGAACGTCACCTGCCACCAGTGGTTGATCATGGGCGAGAGCGCGAGGCGCGTCTTCCCGACGATCTGCCCCCAGAGCTTGAGCGAGTCGACGGTCGCCTCCCGGCCGCCGGTGTCGAGCCTGGGCCACGCGCCGTCGCTCTGGCGGTCGTCGCGCTCCCTGTCGTGCGCCGTCATCGCCCCAAAATGAGGTCCCTGGCCCGCGCTGTCAATCAGCTCTGATCGGGGTCGCGGCCCAGGGTCCAGGAGGGGGGATCGCTGGCGGGGAAGCTCTCTTCGCCGGTCTCGTCCACCAACCGGGCGACGCGGACCCGCTCGACGATCTCGATCTGGCGGCGCAGCGTCCGCGACACCGGACAGCGCTCCGCGGCCCGTTCCAGCTCGGCGCGCTGCGCTTCGTCGAGATCGCCGTCGAGCTCGATCGACAGCCTGAAGAGATGCCCGCTGGGGCCGCGCGACTGCGACAGGCGGACGTCCACGCCGCGCAAGGGGATCTTCTTTCTCTCGGCGACCCAGCGGATGGTCATCGCCGTGCACGAGCCGAGCGCCGCGGCCAGCAGATCGTAGGGGCTCGGGCCGGCGTCCTCACCGTCCTCGCCGGTGGGCAGATTGGTCGTCAGACGGTGAGAGCCGACCGAGACCGTGTGCCGGCGGCGCCCCTCGGTGCTCTGCACCCGGACCTCCCGAAAGATCGCACTGGCGGCGGCCTGCTTGCCGATGGCCCGTCTCACCGCCGCCGCCAGCGCGCTCGGCGCGTCGTCGAAGCGGAGGCCGTTGATGAAGAAGGTGGGGGTCGACAGCACGTGGCTGTGCCAGCCGGAGATCTCCTGCTCGTGCACCGCCGGGCGGTGGGCGCCCGAATCGATCTCTCGGGTCAGCCGCTCCATGTCCAGGCCCAGCCCCGACGCCAGGCGCAGGATCTCCTCGCGCGACAGCGTGCTCTGGTTCTCGAACAGCAGATCATGCATCTCCCAGTACCTTCCCTGCGCGCCGGCCGCCTCCGCCGCCTCCGCCGCCAGCTCGGCGTGCGGAAAGAGGTGGCTGCGCGGATTGGCCCTGAAGATGAAACGGACATCGGGGTGCTCCGCCAGGAGGTCCTTGACGATTCCGTGGGCCGTGGCGCAGTAGGGGCATGCGAAGTCGCCGTATTCGACGAGGGTCACCGGCGCCGCCGCCGGCCCGCGCACATGATCGGCAGCCCGCACCGGTTCTGCCAGCAACGTGGGGTGGTCTTCCTCGAAGTAGGCCATCGAGAGTTCTTACACCGAGGATGCCGCGATGGGGACAGCGTCGTATCATTCTCTCGTGGCTGCGCGTCTACGCCCGCCTCCCGACTGGGAGACTCTCGATCGCGGTGATTTCGCGGTTCACGTCGATTCTCTCCGAGAGTCGGCGCTGGGATTCGCCATCTCGGTGGCGGCGGGCCTCGACGCTTCTCCCCGCCGGCTGGACGCGCAGTACCTGTACGACGCTCAGGGGTCCGCGCTGTTCGGGCGGATCACCGAGCAGCCCGAGTACTATCTGACGCGCACCGAGGCGCGCCTTCTGGCCGCCGGCGCGCAGGCCATCAGAGGGGCGGCCGGTCCGGGGACGCTCGTCGAGCTCGGCTCTGGCGCGGCCGAGAAGACGCGCTTCCTGCTCGACGCCTGGTGCGCCGCGGGGCCGGCGGCGTACGTCCCCATCGACGTCGATCAGCAGGGGCTCGAAGAGGCCTGTCGCGCGCTGCGCGGGCGATATCCCTCCTTGAAGATAGACGGGCTGGTCGCCTCCTACGAGCGGGCGTTGCCGCTCTTGCGCGGGACCTCTCCCCTCACCGTGGTGTTTCTCGGTTCCACCCTGGGAAATCTCGGTTGGCGCGAGTACCCGCAGTTCTCCGCCTCCGTGGCGGCCGCGCTCGCCGACGGCGACCACTTCCTGGCGGGGGTCGATCTGGTGAAGCCGACCGTCGCGCTCGAGGCGGCGTACAACGACGCCGCCGGCGTCAGCGAGGCGTTCACACAAAACCTGTTCGCGCGCATGAATCGCGAGCTTTTCACCGACGTATCGGCCGACGCCGTTTCGCACGTCGCCTATTACGACGCCGATCGCGAGCGGATGGAGATCTTCGCCGAGGCGCGCCGGGAGATCTTCGTTCGCATTCCGGCGCTCGGCCGCGAGTTCAGGATCGCGCGCGGCGAACGGATCCTGACCGAGCAGAGTTACAAGTTTCGCCCCCAGGCCATCGCGGCCGCCGTCGAGAGATGCGGTTTCAGGTTGGTCTGGAGCGACGAGGGGGAGGGGCAGTTCGGGCTGTTTCTGTTCCGGCGCGTTCGGCGAAGCGGCGCGCGGGCGCCCTCCGGCGCCGATGACCTTCGCGAGGCGCGGGCGCAGCTGGCCGAGACGCGCACCCGCACGTTGGAGATCGTCGCCCCGCTCTCCGAGGAGGACCTCCTGCGCCAGCACGACGTGCTGATGAGCCCGATCGCCTGGGACATGGGACACGTCGCCCACTTCGAGGAGCGCTGGTTGCTTGGCGCCCTCGAGAGGGCCGACAGAGCCGACAGGAGCGACAGGGCCGACCCGACCGAGCGGACGGCCGACGACGCGCTCTACGATCCGCTGGCCACGCCCCGCGCCCAGCGCGCCGACCTGGTGTTGCCGCCGGTGTCCGTCACCCGGCAGCGGCTGCGAGACGTTCGCCGTCGCATCGAGGATCGGCTCGTCGCGCCGATTGCCAAGCCGGTTTCGCCGCTGCTGGAAGGGGGCCTGGCGCTGCATCTGGTCGCCCAGCATGAGGCGCAACATCAAGAGACCATCTTGCAGGCGATCGCGCTGCGGGAGGATCTGGACTACCGGCCCTCGTTCCTCGTCGAGGCGCCGGCGCTGCCCGACAGGCGGCCGGTCACGGACGCCGTCCTGGTCCCGGGCGGGCCCTTCATCATGGGGACCGACGAGCGCAGCACCGCTTACGACAACGAGCGGCCGGCCCACGAGGTGAACGTGCCGGCGTTCCGGATCGATCGCACGCTGGTCACGAACGGGCGCTACCTGGCCTTCATCGACGACGGCGGCTACACCCGGCGCGAGCTCTGGGCCGAGGCGGGATGGAAGTGGTTGCGCGACGTCGCTGCGCAGGCGCCGGCACATTGGCGCAAACCGCGCCGCGGTTCGCCGGCTGCGGCGCGCGACTGGGAGGCGGTGGTCTTCGGCCGCCTCACGCCGCTCCACCCCGACGCTCCCGTGGTGCACGTCTCGTGGCACGAGGCGGACGCCTTCGCGCGCTGGACGGGCGGACGTCTTCCGACCGAGGCGGAGTGGGAGAAGGCGGCCCTGGGGATCCCGCGCGCGGCGGCGCCCGGCGCCACCCCTGGGGCAATGAGCCGTGGGAGCCGGCGCGCGCCAACCTCGATCAACGGCAGCTCGAGCCGGCCCCCGCCGGCGCGCATCCGGAAGGACGCAGCGCCTACGGCTGTCTCCAGATGCTGGGCGACGTCTGGGAGTGGACGTCGACCTGGTTCGACCGTTATCCCGGGTTTCGGAGCTTTCCCTACAAGGAATACTCGGAGATCTTCTTCGGCAAGAGCTACCGGGTGCTGCGCGGCGGCTCCTTCGCCACCCGCGCCAGCGTCGCGCGCGCCACCTTCCGAAACTGGGACCTGCCCGAGCGCCGCCAGATCTTCTCGGGCCTCCGCTGCGTGCGCGACGCGTGAGCCTCTCGCCCGGGGCGCTCGCGGATCTCCTCGCCGCGCTTCCGGTCCGCGTCTCCTCGGTCGAGGTCCGCACCGGTGTCGTGGCGGTCGACGACTACGCCGGGGGCCGTCCGACCAGCGTGGTGCGGCTCGCCGGTGGAGGGCACACCGGCGCGGGCGAGAACGTGGCGTTCACCGAGCGGGAACATGCCGACTTCGCAGCCCACGCAGCCTCGCATCTGACCGGGGCGGAAGGTCGGGTGGGCGCGCTCCTGCGTCCGGAGCTCCCGCGCTACCAGCGCGCCGCGCTCGAGGCCGCGCTCATCGATCTGGCGATGCGACAGGCGGGCGCGAGCCTGGCGACCCTCACCGGCACGAAGGAGGCGTCGCTCCGCTTCGTGATCTCGTTCGCGGCCACGCCGGATCCAGTGGGGCGCATCCGGCAGCTGCGCGCCGCCGGTTACGAGGGCGCGTTCAAGATCGACGTCGACCCGGGGTGGAGCGAAGCTGTCCGACGGGCGCTGGCGGCCGAGACGACTGAGGACGCCGGCGCGGGCGCTGGCGCTGGCGCCGTTGCGGGCGCTGGCGCCGTTGCTGGCGCTGGCGCCGTTGCGGGCGCTGGCGCTGGCGCCGTTGCCGGCACCGTCGCTGGCATCGTTGCCGGCACTGTTGCTGTCTTCGACTTCAAAGGGCGGGGCGACGCTGACCTGGCGCGCGCGCTCGGCGGCGCCTTTCCGGGGGCGATCCTGGAAGACCCGCCGGCGGGGATCGCCGGCGCGCGCGTGGCGCGGGACGCGGCGGTCGGCGACGCGCGCGCGGTCGGCGAGGCCGTCGCAGAGGGCGAGGCGGTCAACCTGAAGGCGCCGCGGATGGGAGGGCCGCTCGAGCTCCTGCGCGGGCTGGAGATCGCCCTGCGCGCGGGCGCCCCAGTCTACCTCGGCGGCATGTTCGAACTCGGCGTGGGGCGCGCGCAGGCCCGCCAGCTGGCGGCGCTTTATTGCGGCGGTGGCCCCAATGATCTGGCGGCCGTCGCGCTGGCCGCCGAAGCGGGCCCCGCCGACGTCCGTGCGACCGGCATCCGGGCGCAAACTTCGCCCACGACGATCGCCCTCGACGCACCCGGCTTCGGCGGGCTCGCCGATCGGGACGGCTGACCGGCGCCGGGGCTTGCCACCTGCCGGTCGAGGTCGTAGGAACCAGGGATGAGCGAGCCTGCCCCGACCTACGAACGCCGCGCCCAGATGTTCCCGACGCTCACGCCGGCGCAGGTCGAACGCATCCTGCCGCTGGGAAAGCACCGCCAGGTGCACGCCGGGGAGGTGCTGTTCGAGGAGGGGGATCGCAACACCAACTTCTTCGTTGTCCTGAGCGGCGGCATCGAGGTGGTGATGCCGGTCGACGGGCACGAGATGCCGATCGTCACCCACGGGCCGCGCGAGTTCTCGGGCGAGGTCAACATGCTCTCGGAGCGGCGCAGCCTCGTGCGTGGGCGGGCCGCCGGTGACGGCGAGATCCTGGTGCTCGATCGCGAACAGTTCCGCGCCCTCATCGCGCGCGACGCAGAGCTGAGCGAGATCCTCATGCGCGCCTTCATCTTGCGGCGGGTGGGGCTCATGAGCAGCGGCGGGGACACGGTGCTGGTCGGCTCGCAGCACTCCGCCGCGACGTTGCGGCTCAAGGAGTTCCTCACCCGCAACGCGCATCCCTACACCTACCGCGACGTCGAGTCCGATCCCGACATCCAGACGCTGTTCGACAAGTTTCAGATCGGCGTCGCCGACGTGCCGGTGGTGCTCTGCAAGGCGGGCAGGATCTTTCGCAACCCCTCCGTCGAGGGGCTGGCTGCCGAGCTCGGCTTGAGCCCGACCTTTGTCGAGGGGAAGGTGAGGGACGTCGTGATCATCGGCGGCGGTCCCGCTGGCCTCGCCGCCGCGGTCTACGCCGCCTCGGAGGGGCTCGACGCGCTGGTCATCGAGGACACGGCGCCGGGTGGGCAGGCCGGGACCAGCTCGCGCATCGAGAACTACCTCGGCTTCCCGACCGGGATCTCCGGGAGCGCGCTGGCGGGGCGCGCTCTCACCCAGGCGGAGAAGTTCGGCGCCGAGATCGCCATCGCCAAGCGCGTGGCTCGTCTCGACTGCGACTCGAGACCCTACAAGGTGAGGCTGACCAGCGGCGAGGTGATTCGGACCAAGACCATCGTCATCGCCAGCGGCGTGCAGTACCGCAAGCCCGAAATCCCCGAGCTGGCCCGCTTCGAGGGGGCGGGGATCCTCTACGCGGCGACCCATCTCGAGGCACAGCTTTGCGTGGGGGAAGAGATCGCCATCGTCGGCGGCGGGAACTCTGCCGGGCAGGCCGCCGTCTATTTGTCGGGCTTCGCCTCCCGCGTGCACGTCATGGTGCGCGGGAAAGGGCTCGCCGAAAGCATGTCCCGCTATCTCATCGCCCGGATCGAGAGCAGTCCCAACATCGTCCTCCGCACCAGCACGCGCATCGAGGTGCTCGAAGGGACCGACCGGCTGGAACGCATCCACTGCCGCTACGATGGTTCCGACCGGGAGGCCTTCCCCATCCGGCACGTGTTCATGATGACCGGCGCCAATCCCAACTCCGAGTGGCTGAAGGGGTGCGTGGCCCTCGACGACAAGAACTTCGTGAAGACCGGGCGCGATCTCGCCGCCGACGAGCTGAAGAAGGGTGGGTGGAGCCTCCTGCGGCCGCCCCACCTGCTGGAGACGAGCATCCCCGGCGTGTTCGCGGTCGGCGACGTCCGGGCGAACAGCGTCAAGCGCGTCGCCTCGGCGGTCGGCGAAGGCTCGATCTGCGTCCCGCTGATCCACCAGGCGATCAAAGACCTGTAGCCGGGAGCCGACCTGTCGGCGGGAACCAGCTTCCGGCTGGCTGGCGTCGACGGAGACGTCGCCATTGGTGTCAATGGTGCCGCGCGGTGAACCCTGAAGCATGCTGAGGGAGGGGGACCAGATGGGCAAACACGAGGATGACCGGCGGGGCTCGCCCGGGAAAGCTGGGGTGGTCAGTCCACGAACTTCGAAAGCAGGCGGATGTACTTCGCCTGGTAGCCGTCGTCGGGCTCGGTGACCGACCAGGAGTCGAGTGGCCAGCCATCGTTGAAGTCGAGGTACGACTTCTGGTCTGGTTGGCCGGACGGCGGCGAGAGCTGCGTGGCGCCGCAGGAGTAGCCGCTGCAGTTGTTCGGGCAGCAGCCGTCCCAGGCGTAGCTGGGGTTGGCGCCGCCGGTCAGGTAGCCGGGCGGCGGCCCGTACTCCGAGACGCCGGCGGCGTCCCAGTTCGAGCCCTTGGCGAACCAGGAATGGTAGAAGCGGGTGACCGACTTCGTTGCGCCCTGGCCCCCCATGTTGGAGAGGTAGACGAGCTGCAGCGGGTTCACGCCATGCAGGTAGTGGACGTAGCGCTCGGCCCCCTTGGCCGCCTCGGCGCTGGTCGACGAATCGATGGAGAAGGTGACCACGTCGTAGAGCAGGTTCCCCTGGTCGCTCTTGGTCTGGTTGATCCCCCACCAGTAGCCCGACAGATACGCCAGGTAGGGATCGGGGTCGCCGGTGATCGCCCCCAGGTTGTCGCTGGTCTGCAGCGCGCCGAGATAGGCGGTCTTGATCTTGGAGACGACCGAGGCGGTGGCGTTCGCCGCCTGCGTGTACGCCAGCAGCGTCTCCTGCTCCTCGCCGTGCGACCCGTCGGCGTAGCCCGAGCCGATGAGGTTGATCCCCGTGTAGTGTGCGTCGAAGAAGTCGCGGTAGGTGGTGGTGCCGGTCGCCTCGAACAGGTAGAGCGCGGCCTGAAGCTGCTTGACCAAGAGGGCGTAGGCGCGGCCGGAGGCGTCGGTGGGGACCTCCTGCTCGCCGGCGCCGACGGCGGGGCTGGCCGTCGAGTTGTAGAAGAAGACGGCCGGGTTCGCTTGCGCCCAGGTCCAGGCCTTCGTCGCCTGCTGGACCAGCGCGGCCGCGTAGCCCGGGTAGGCGGCGCTGGCGCCGGCCGCCGCGCCGAAGACGACCGCGCCGTAAGCGTAGGCGGCGGCTGCGGTGAGCGAGGCCGACGTCGACGCGGGGCCGTAGGAGCAGGGGGTCGTCACCGTCGAGGGCGCGGTGTTGGGCGAGCCGCCGAAGGCGGGGTCCTCGGCCGCGGCGTTGCCCACGATGCTCAGGACCGAGCCGTCGCTCTGCTGCATGCGCCCGATCCAGTCGAGCTCCCACTTCACCTCGTCGAGCAGATCGGCGACGCCGTTGCCCGACTCGGGGATGTTGGTGGCATCGGTGAACGCGGCCGGCGTGTCGGTGTAGGCGTGCATCAGCTCGATGACGTCGCTGGCGCCCCAGTTGGTGTACTTGTTGAAGTCCCCGGCGTCCCACCAGCCGCCGTGCAGGTCCTTGTTCAGCGTCATCGTCGTGTCGCTGTAGAGGTAGCACTCGCCGGTGTGGGCGGCGGCGTCGACCCAGGCGGCGCCGGCGTACTGGGCCGTCTTGGCGAACCCGTCGCGCTGGTAGTAGAGCATGCGCGTCGCCTGCACCAGCACGTCGCGGTAGACGGCGGGGCCGATGGTGAAGACGTCCGAGCGGACGCCGTTGGCCTCGTCGAGGACGAAGTAGTCACCGGCGGTCGTCACCGTCGAGAAGTCAAACCACCAGGCCTTGTCGCCCGAGGAGCTATCGGTCTGCCCACCGTTCCACTCGGCCGGCGCGGCTTCGAGCAGCTTGGCGCCCGAGTGAGCGTCGACCAGCGCGTACGTCGCGCCCGGGGTGAAGGTCCCAGGCGCGTCGAATCCCGTCTGCGGGTTCCGGATGACCGCGATCTTCTCGTCCGCGGCGCGGTAGCCGAACTGGTCGACCACGATGTTGGCGCTGAGCGGCTGCGGCGCGACGATCGACCCGGACCCCGCGCTCCCGGCGGTGCCAGCGCCGTTTCCGCCGGTCGAACCGCCAGTCCCGGTCGAACCGCCGGTCCCAGTCGAACCGCCGGTCCCAGTCGAACCGCCAGTCCCGCCAGCTTTCGAACCGCCGGTCCCGGCGCCGTTTCCGGCGGTGCCAGCGCCGGTCCCGCCGGTCGAACCGCCGGTGCCGCCGGCCGCTCCCCCGCCGCAACCGGCAGTGAGCCAGAGGAGAAGAGCGATACTCCGAGAAGCTACCTTAAGACACGTGGAGACACTCACGGGGCGATTTTATCATCGCCCGCCGCGTGACTCAGCGCCCTTTGCTCGTCGACAACGCGTCAAAATGCTGGCGGGACGCCCGTCGTGACTGTCCCCAGTACGGGGGCAGTCACGACGGTTCCTGTCGGGCCACCCGGCCAGTCCGCCGGGGCCTAGCCGACGGATGCGTCCGCGTTGGAGCCAGCGGCACCGGCCGCGCCACCGGCGCCAGCGCTCCCGGCCGCGCCGCCAGCTCCCGCGCTTCCGCCTCCCGCGCCGCCAGCTCCAGCCGCGCCGGCCGCACCGCCAGCGCCTCCGGTCCCCGCTGCGCCCGCCGCACCGGCCGCGCCACCGGCGCCGCCAGTTGCAGCCGCGCCGGCCGCACCGCCAGCGCCTCCGGTCCCCGCTGCGCCCGCCGCACCGGCCGCGCCACCGGCGCCGCCAGTTGCAGCCGCGCCGGCCGCACCGCCAGCGCCTCCGGCCCCTGCGCCGCCAGATCCAGCGCCTGCGTGGCCTCCTGAGCCTCCCGTCGCAGCCCCGCCCGCGCCTCCCCCGCCATCGGGCGACGTGCTGCTGCTACTGCAGCCAAGGCTCAACGAGCAAGCGAGAACACCCGAGACCAAAAATCGAGCTGCCGTCTTATGAAGCTTTGAACGCATGAAGAAATCTCCCTCTTGGAGGCCCTAATGAGGTTGTACGCAACCGACACCAATCCGTAACATGGCTGAGGTTTCCTACGTATTTCGCGCGCGTGAATTTCTTGTAGTGACTGAACAATCGTCGGGACCGACGAGAACAGCCACCTGACCCAGGGCCCGGTCCCCCCCTCCCCCTTCTCTGACCGCGCGCCCGGGCGCGCGGTCAGGACCACGCCGCCCGGGAGCGCGGCCAGGGGTGGCCCCGGCCCGCGCCCCGGTCCGGAGGGCGTATCAGGCGGCGTGTCCCGCTGGAGCGAGGGGTGCTCGAAGCGAGAGCCTTACGTTTCTTTTCACTCAGGTCTTTCCTCGATAGCTCGGCTCGGTCGCGGTTGCCGGGCCACAGAACGAGATATGGCGCACCAGCACCCGATCGTGACTCCGAAACACGGCCCACTCCTCCTGATCCGCCTGGACGACCTCTCGCGCCTGATCGATGAAGCGCTTTCCCCCTTTGAGCTCGACGATCACCTCGCGCTTCATCCGAACGGACTCTTCGAGCACGTCGAGCACGTCGCACCGATCAAGAATGTGTCCCACGACTACAAACTGAGTCGCGGCGCGCTCTCGACCAGGGCCTTGCTGACCATGACCCGCGCGGGGCGTCGACGTCGACGCGGACGCCGCCACATCAGGGGTCGGTCGACCACGGAGACCGCGGCCGGAGATCGACTCCAGCCGCGCCTGGTCGTGGCGACGAGTCAGGCCGCCTACGCTGCCTGAACCGCCTGAACCGCCGGGGCGCCGAGGGCGGCGTTCTCCGCCTTGCGCGCCTCGAGCAGCATGCGCCGGACCTCCTCGGCAATCTCCGGGTGCTCGGCGACGTAGGCGCTGGCCTTGTCTCGTCCCTGGCCGAGCTTCTCCCCACGGAACGAGTAGAAGGCGCCCGCCTTCTCGAACAGGCCGGCGGCCGACGCCAGGTCGACGACCTCGCCGGGGGCGTTGACGCCGATACCGTAGAGGATGTCGAACTCCGCCTCGCGAAAGGGGGGCGCGACCTTGTTCTTCACCACCTTGACCCGCGCGTGGTTGCCGACGATCTGCTCGCCGTTCTTGACCACGCCGATCTTGCGGATGTCGAGCCGCACCGAGGCGTAGAACTTCAGCGCGTTGCCGCCGGTGGTGGTCTCCGGGTTGCCGTAAACGACGCCAATCTTCTGGCGCAGCTGGTTGAATTAACATGACCACCGAGTTGTTCTCGACCCCGAAGGTCACCTTGGCCTCAGACGGTCCGAAGAGCGCCAGGCAGGTCGCCCCGGTCCCGGGCCGCTCGCCACGTCGCCAACTGCGAGGAGTACAGCCCCTCGCGCCGGAGCAGCGCTCCAATCTCGCCCGGCGCCCTGCAGGCGTCGGTCTCCTTCACGATCCTACGTTTGTACTCGACGGTGAACGACCGTCGCTTGGCCCTTTCGGTCACCTCGGTGTCCTCGCCGAGGGACGTTATCGCGGTCGCGGTCATGATGGGATCCTCGCTCGCCCTGCTCTCTAAATTTCCGGGGTCGAGCTGTCTCACTCATGTTGGCAGAGAGGGGCCTCGAACTTTGGGTTCGCAATCAAGGC
>CAVRRT010000146.1:0-11893 GCA_963723305.1 uncultured Pseudomonadota bacterium | reverse complement strand
AGGGAGTCAACTTCTCGCTCCAGGACAAGCTGCTCATTACAACCCGGCTCGATGAAGTGGGATTCGACACCATCGAGGGAGGGATCCCCCTTCCAACCCAAAGGATGCCGCCTACTTCGCGCGGTCCGCGACCTGGATCTGAAACATGCGAAGATTGCGGCGTTTGGGATGACTCATTGGCGCAGACATCGCCGCCGAGGACGATCCGGGGATGAGGGCTCTGGTTGCCCGCGGGCACGCCGGCAATCACAATCGTGGGCAAGAGCTGGGACCTGCACGTTCATCGGTGGCGGCACCTCCCTGTCCGTCACCTCGGCGCCGACCAGCGCGCGCGCCAGCTCGAGGATCTCGCCCAGCTCGCCGACCAGCCCGCGCGCGCCGTCGGCGTCGGCGGCCACCTGCGCGTCGAGCAGCGCCGACTGCAGCAGATCGAGCTTGCCGCGCGCGACGATGCGCGGGTGGGTCTTGGGCACCAGCGAGGCGTCGTCGAGCAGGTGGGTCAGGTGATCGGGTTTTTCGGCGAAGCGCTCGCCGGTGTCGAGCGCCCGGAACCGCCCGGCCGCGTCGTCGGGCGCCGGCTGCCGGGCGAGCGGGCCGCGTCCCACGCCGCCGCGCGCGGCGTCGCCCGCGACGGGCGCGCGCGCAGACGTCGACGATGGCGTCGGCGAAGGCGCGCGCGGCGGCCTGGCAGGCCGGCAGATCGCCGACCAGGTAGCCGCCGCCGAAGTTGGTCTCCGACGGCGGGCCGAACCACTTGGCGACCCGGACGCGGCCCGGCCTTGCAGGCGGCGTCGAGCCCCACGATCGACTCGAGCGGCGGCGCGATCAGATAGGCGAGCGCGCTGCCGACGCGCGACGTCGGCCAGCGGCGCGAGGTAGCGGCCGACCGAGGCGATGACGTGCGGGAAGAAGGCCACCGGCCGCCGCGGCGCCCGCGAGCGCGACGCCGTAGAACCAGGCCTCGTTCTCGAGATAGCGCGAGGCAGGCGTCGAGCGCGGCGTCGATCTCGGCCGGATCGCGCGCGGCGTAGATGCCGATGCACTCGCCCGAGAGCGGCCCCGACGGGTGCGCGCGCGCCGGCGTAGAACGACTTGGCGTAGACGACGTCGGCCGGCGACGCCTTGGTCCCCTGATCGAGCGACGGCGAAGAGCGCGTCGTCGGAGGTGGCGGTGACGATGCCGAGCGCGCGCCGCTGCGGCCGGCAGACCCGAGCGCCGCGCGCCAGCTCGGCGGCGGCGTCGGGGATGGTGCGCACGGCGAGCGCGCGCGGCTTGATCGGGCGGCAGGTCGAGCTTCACGGCCGCTCACCCGCCGCTCAGGACGACGCCCGACTTCTTCTCGCGCAGGATGCGCTCGATGGCGGCGGCGACGTCGCGCGCGGCCTCGGCGGGCGGCGCGGCCGCGCGGGTTGATGTTGGAGATCACCTCGCGATCGGCGTCGGTGGCGCCGGCCGCCGGCTGGTAGATGTAGTAGGCCGAGAGCGAATCGGCGAAGCCCAGGCCGGGGCGCTCGCCGCAGACGAAGAGCGCGGCCTCGGCGCCGACCAGGCGCGCGATCTCGTCCATGATCTTCACCCGCGAGCGGCGCACGAAGAACGGCGGGCGCGTGGGCGATCCCGCGCGCCGCCAGCGCCGGCAGCAGCGCGCCGTGGAACTCCGCGCAGGTGCTGGTTGATCGCCGCGGCCGACAGGCCGTCGCCGTAGATGATGACCGAGCGTGGGCGACCGGCCGATCCGCTTGGTCGAGCTCGGCGCGCGCCTCGTCGGAGAGCGCGCGCCCCAGGTCGGGGCGCTGCAGGAAGGTCGGCTTGTCGGGCGCGCGCGAGGTGAGCTCGAACAGTCCCAGCTCGGCGAGCAGCGCCGGGTCGACCTCGGAGATCGACGGCGTCCTTCGCCGCGGCGTGGTCGGCGCGGAAGCGCAGCATGGTGTTGGTCCTGTAGCGCGGGCCGGTCCGCCCGACCGCGATGCGCGCGGGGGTCGACCTGAGGATCGCCGGCATCACGCGGGGATCGTACGGCTCGCCCAGGTCCACGCCGCGATCGGGCGGGAAGCAGCAGCGCCCCCGCGCTCTCGAGCTCGCGCGTGGCCGCTCTCGGTGCCGGCACCCAGCTGGTGCGCCAGCGCCTCGCGCACCAGCGCCTCCACGCGCGCGCGGTCGAGGGTCGGCGACTGTGCGATCTGGCATGCCCGTCTTTCATCGTCTAACCGAACAGGCTCGGATCGCCGGCGCGGGCGGTCAGCTTGCCGTCGCGCATGAGGCCCATCTCTTCCAGCCAGGCCTCGAACTCGGGCGCCGGACGGAGCCGAACAGCTGGCGCAACGTCGCGTCGTCGTGGAACGAGGTCGACTGGTAGTTGAGCATCACGTCGTCGCCCATCGGCAGGCCCATGAAGAAGTTGCAGCCGGCCGTGGTCAGCAGCACCTCCAGGTTCTCGAGGTCGTTCTGATCGGCGTCGGCGTGGTTGGTGTAGCAGGCGTCGCAGCCCATCGAGATGCCGTGCAGCTTGCCCATGAAGTGATCCTCCAGGCCGGCGCGCGTGATCTGCCGGGCGTCGTAGAGGTACTCGGGGCCGATGAAGCCGACCACGGTGTTGACCAGGAACGGCGCGTAGTGGCGCGCCAGGCCGTAGTTGCGCGCCTCCAGCGTCATCTGATCGGCGCCTTCGTGCGCGTCGGCCGAGAGCGCCGAGCCCTGGCCGGTCTCGAAGTACATGACGTTCGGGCCCTGCGCACTGCCCGAGCTTGAGCGTCATGTCGTACGCCTCGTCGAGCAGCGGCAGCGTGACGCCGAAGCTGCGCAGCGCCTTCTCCGTGCCGGCGATCGACTGGAACATGAGGCCGAGCTGCGCGCCCGCCTCGAGCGCCTTCATCTGCGTCGTGACGTGCGCCAGGCAGCAGTTCTGCGTGGGGATGCGCCACTGGCGCATGAAGTCGCCGCTGGCGTTCAGGATGGCCGCGGTCGTCGCTCGGGGTTGTCGGTGACCGGGTTGATGCCGATGACCGCGTCGCCGGCGCCGTAGGAGAGCCCCTCGCGCAGCGAGGCAAGGATCCCCTCGATCGAATCCGACGGGTGGTTGGGCTGCAGGCGGACCGAGAGCCGGCCCGGCAAGGCCGACGGTGTTGGTGGCGTGGACCACGACCCGGATCTTTCGCGCGGCGTAGACCAGATCCAGGTTGGTCATCAGCTTGGCGCAGGCGGCGATCATCTCGCTGGTGAGACCGCGCGAGAGCCGCAGCAGCTCGGCGCCGTCGTCGTGTCGGCGAGGACGTGCTCGCGCAGCTCGGCCACCGTCCAGGATTTCACGGGCCTCGTAGATCGGCCGCTGCAGATCGTCGAGGATCAGCCGCGTCACCGCGTCGGCCTCGGGCGGCACGACCGGGTTCTCGTGCAGCTCGGCGAGCGTCACCTCGGCCAGCACGCGCTTGGCGGCGACCCGCTCCGACACGCTGGCGGCGGCCAGCCCCGCCAGCCGATCGCCCGACTTCTCCTCGTTGGCCTTGGCCAGGACGTCCTTCAGATCGCGAAAACGATAGGTCGTTCCGCGCAAGGTTGCCGCCAGGTTCATGGCCCCGGCGACGCTAACACGACAACTGACGCCCTACGCGCGCGTTCGGCGCGTCCGGATGGTCACGGCGCGGCCGTGGGCGTCGAGCCCCTCGACGGCGGTCAGCGCCGTGATGTGATCGGTGTGCGCCGCCAGCGCCGCGGCGTCGTACTCGATGATCGAGGTGCGCTTGACGAAGTCGGCCACGCTGAGCGGCCCCGAGAAGCGGGCGCTGCCGCCGGTCGGCAGCACGTGGCTGGGGCCGGCGATGTAGTCGCCGACGGGCTCGGGCGTGTGCGCGCCGAGAAAGAGCGCGCCCGCGGTGGTGATGCGCGCCGCCAGCGCGCGCGGATCGCGCACCGCCAGCTCGGCGTGCTCCGGCGCCAGGCGGTTGATGGCGTCGACCATCTCGTCGTCGCTGTCGACGACGAAGATGGCGCCCTGGCCCCGCAGCGCCTGCTCGGCGATCTCACGGCGCGGGAGCAGCGCCACCTGGCGTTCCACCTCGGCGGCGACGCGGCGGGCGAAGTCGGCGCCGCGCGCGATCAGGATCGGCACCGCCACCGCGTCGTGCTCGGCCTGGGCCAGAAGATCGGCCGCCACCCAGCTCGGATCGACGCTGTCGTCGGCGCCGACGACCAGCTCGGTCGGACCGGCGATCGAATCGATCCCCACGTCGCCGAACACCAGTCGCTTGGCGGCGGCGACGTAGGCGTTGCCGGGCCCCACGATCTTGTCGACGCGCGGGACGCTCTCGGTCCCGTAAGCGAGCGCGGCGATCGCCTGCGCGCCGCCGATCACGAACACCCGCGAGACACCGGCGATGCGCGCGGCCAGCAGCGTCTCCGGCGACGGCCCCGGCGTGGTCATCACGATCTCGCGCACGCCGGCGACCTTGGCCGGTACGGCGGTCATGATCACCGTCGAGGGATAGAGCGCGGTGCCGCCCGGAACGTAGATCCCGACCCGCGCCAGCGGATCGACGCGGCTCCCGGTCCGGATGGGGCCTTCGTTGATCTCGTAGGAGGGGTGACGCTCGCGTTCGTAGAACGCGCGCACGCGGCGGGCGGCGTGCTCCAGCGCGGCGCGGACCTCCGCCGAGGCGCGGGCGGCCATGGCGTCCCATTCGGCCCCCGGCAGCTCCAGGGCGCCCAGCTCCCGCTTCTCGAACCGCGCGGTCAGCGCCCGCACGGCGGCGTCGCCACCGGCGCGAACCTCGGCGATCACCTGGCGCGCCGCCGCGTCGACCTCCTCGGAGACGGAGACGGGCCGATGGCAGAGCGCGTCGAGGCGAGAGGCGTAGTCGGCGTCGGTTTTCTCGAAGACTCTCAGCATGGAAAGCCCGCCAGCATAGCAGCGATCGGCCGCTCCTCGGGACAGCCGCTACTTCAGATCGGGGACGCCGTAGGCCAGCGTCATGTTCCCACCCAACCGATCGTCGCGCAGCGGGCGCGCGGCTGCCAGCAGCGGCGCCAGGCGGCGATCGTGAAAGCGGGCGAAGTAGGGCTCGGCCCAGGCGAGATCCGCTCCCCGCGGCGGGAGCTTGAGCTCCTGCGCCACGCCGGCCGCGGCGACGAACGAGGCGGGATCGCGCCACCCTTCGATCACCCGATTGGCCAGCCGCTGGATAGCCCCGTTTCCTTCCGCGTAGAGGTCGACGCCGTTGGCGCGCCCGAGCTCGGCCAGCATGACCAACGGCGCGAGCGCGAAGAGGTGGTAGTGCAGTGCCCGCGACCGGCGGTCGAGCTCGAGCGGCAGAAACCCGTCGGGGCGGATCTGCGCGATGCCCATGCGACCCTCGGCCAATCCCCAGGCATAGAGGGTGTGATTCTGGGTCGCCGCTCCCGTCGCGCCGACCGCCAGACCGGCCCAGTAGGCATGGTTGTTCGCGCTCGACATCCGTCCGGAGCGTGCGTAGCCCGGAAGCACAGCCTCCGCGATCTTCACCAGCCAGGCCTCGACGGTGGCGCGCGCGGTCGGATCGAGGCCCGGCGCGTCGCGCACGGTCAGGTAGGCGAGCGCCAGGCTGCCGAGCGTCCATTCGCGCTCGTACTCTCCTTGTTGATTGACCGTCCCCAGAAGCGCCCCGGCGCGCGCCCAGCCGGCCAGCGCTTCCAGCGCGCGGGCGGCGTAGGCGGGATCGGCCGGCCGGCTCTCCATCCAGCCGCCCGCCAGATCGATGACCTCGGCCACGAACGCGCGGAGCGGCGCGAAGGCCGCCTCGTTCTTCTTCTTCAACACCGCGTCGGCGATGGAATGGTGAGCGTCCGTGTAGTACGAGACGCCGAGAAGATCGCGAACAGGTGGTAAGAGCGGCGCGCGCGGAGGTGCCGGCATCGGGCGTCCCATCGCCGCGCGCCGCGCGCCGACGTCGATCGGCCCACGGAGCGGCGTGGGCCCGGGAGCGGCCGCGGCCACCCAGGCAGCCGAGGCGGCCAGGGCGGCAACAGCGATGCTGGCCGGGAGCCGCGTCATGCGGCGAGGCTAACGCGGAACGTGCCGCGCGGCCTAAAGCCCGTACTTCTTCAGCTTCTCGTAGAGCGTCGAGGGGGCGATCCCCAACGTGCGGGCGGCCTGCACCTTGTTCCCCCGCGCGGCGAGCAGCGTCTGGCGGATGGCCGCCCGTTCGAGCTGGCCGAGCGCGTGGCCGCCCAGCGGAAGGCGATCGAGCACCGCCTCGTCCGACGGCGGATCGATGAAGCGGAGGTGGCGCGGCTCGAGGGCACCCTGGCCCGGCTCGACGAAGGCGAGCCCGCAGGCCAGCACGTTCTTGAGCTCGCGGACGTTTCCGGGCCAGCTGTGCGCACGCAGCGCCGCGAAGGCCGTCTCGGTGATGACGACGTCGCCGCGCCCGAGATCCTGCAAGAGCCGCGGGGCCAGGAGCGCCAGGTCATCGATCCGCTCGCGCAGCGGCGGCAGGGTGACGACGGCGGCGGCCAGCCGGAAGTAGAGATCCTGGCGGAACTGGCGGGCGGCGACCAGTGCCCCCAGGTCGCGGTTGGTGGCGGCGATGATCCGGACGTCGATCTTGCGGTCCTTGGTGCCGCCGACCCGTCGCACCGAGCGGTTGTCGAGCACCCGCAGGAGGCGCGGCTGCAGATCCAGCGGCAGCTCCCCGATCTCGTCGAGGAACAGCGTGCCGCCGCCGGCCCGCTCGAAAGCGCCCGGGTGCTCGGCGTGCGCGCCGGTGAAGGCGCCCCGTTCGTGGCCGAACAGCTCGCTTTCGACCAAGTTGGGCGGGACGGCGCCGCAGTCGAAGACGACGAACGGCTCGTCGGCCCGCGGGCTGGTGTCGTGGAGCAGGTGGGCGAAGACGTCCTTGCCGGTTCCCGTCTCGCCGGTGAGCGTGACGGTCACTTCGGAGGGCGCAAGGCGCGCCACCATGGCGTAGAGGTCATGCATTGCGCGAGATGCTGCGAAGTTTTGGCCGAGACTCCTGATTGAGGAAGGCGCCGACGGCGGCGCCGGAACCGGGCGCAACGGACGCAGCAGAGCCCTCATCGCGGTGCTGGCAAGTTCCATGTTGTACGCCGCTCCCGTTGACAGGTTTTGGACAGCAAATGAATCAACTCATTGGCTTATACCGGAGCCAAACAGGGCTCGATGTGACGATTCGGGAGCTAATCCGCTTCGATGCCGTTTCGTTTTCGGTCTTCGAAACCCGGTCTTCGAAAGGTGGTCTCTGAAAATCGGTCTCCGAAAATCGAACATTGGCCATCAGGACCGTCACGCTCAATGAACGCCATGCTGGTCGCGCTGTTCACAGGAAATAGTGAATCTGGAAGAAGAGCGTGTTGTTCGCGCTGCCGCCGGTCGGGTATTGCACGCGCTCCATCAGCTGCATCTCGAAGTGGGCGTAGGGGAACCAGTTCATCAGCAGCGTCCCGGCCGTCTACGCGTCGTTGATCTGGACGTCGATCTGGTTGCGTTCGCCGAGCAGCGTGATCATCACGCCGGTGACGGGGAAAACAGTGAAGCCGGCGGCGCCGACGATCTGGGTGCTCGAGTAGTCGTTGAGGTCGGTGTAGACGTTGTTGACCACGTCGACCTCGCCGAGCAAGAGCGTGTCGCAGGCGCTCCGATGTAGCCCTTGCCGACGACGCCGCCCATCATCTTCGTGACGCCGGGCGAGATCGCCAGGCGCATCTGAGCGGCGAGCGCGACCGTGTCGTCGTGGAAGCGCGTCTCCAGGTAGGCGGCGAACCCTTTCTCGTCGCTGCCGATGTGGCGGACGAAGTCGGGCGCGAACACCGTCAGGTGCAGCTCGGCCTTGGGATAGACGAAGCCGCCGGAGACGTTGTACGTCTCCTCCAGCTCGTCGAAGCCGAGATCGCGGTTGATGTAGAGGATGTGCTCGGCCATGCGCAGGCCGTAGGGCGCGTAGAAGCGGCCGATGCGCAGATAGGGCCCGACCGCCTCCGGCTCCCACATCACGTAGTGCTCGCGCGAGATGAGCTCGGAGGTCGAGACCGGCTGGAAGTTCTCGATCGGGACCAGCAGATCGGGATCGCGCACCTGACCGCGCAGGCCCCCGACCGCCTCGACGGAGAATCCTCCGGGCAGCGCCACGCGCGCGCTCGACGTCGGCCTGCATGGGGAACACCGCCACCGTCGGGCCGGCGGGATCCTGCACGTCCTCATCGACGAAGGCGCCGCGGAAGTCGCCGCCGATCGCCAGCCAGTGCGGGAGCGTCACCAGCCCGTGAAGAAATGCGCCGTCGCCGCCGAACGAGGAGAGCTGATCGCCGACGGCGTCGCGCCCGTAGCTGTTGATGAGGCCGCCACCGGCCGGCGCGTAGTGGCACTGGTTGCAGCGCACGGCGCCGGTGGAGAGCTGAAACTGCGGGTAGGCGTGCGCGGGTCGCTCGCCGAGCCAGAGCAGCGCCGCCGCCGCGATGAGCAGGGACGCCCAATGCGTCGTTCGGAACCGCGGGAAACAGGGCATGGCGGGCCGGTGCCGCGCGTATATCCCGGGGACGTCGGTGTGCGGGTGACGACCCTGCAACATGCTCGCGTCGGGGGCGCGAACGGCGAGAGCGCGGCGCGGGCGGCGAGCGCGGCGCGGGCGGCGAGAACGGCGCGGGCGGCGAGAACGGAATGCCCGCCAATGCGATCAGACGGCGCGCTGACGGCGCGTCTCGAGCCACCGCTGTCCGAGCCGAAGCCCGGCAGCGACGAGAACAGCGGCGACAATCAGGAGCGCCAGTCGTTGCAATTGCCGGCTGCGAATGGCCCGCGTTCCCGCTTCCATCTTGGCCAGCGCCGCCGCGTTCACCCCCAGGCCGCGGGCGCGATCGAGGAGGCTCAGCGCGGCCCCCCGGTCGCGCTTCTCGACGGCGAGAGCCCACTCCAGCGAAACGGTCTTGGGGTCGTTGGGGGCCTGCTTGGTGAGCTCTTTGGTGCAATCCTCGAGGGCCGGGATGTCCTTGAAGCGGAGGTCCACCTGGCAACGAAGCATCGTCGGCACGGCGCCGGCCGGCGTCTCCTCCTGCAGATGCTTGATGACGGCCTCCAGCTCCTTCCGTTCGCCGGGCGGCAACGGCTCCTTGGACCCCAGCACCAGCGACACGAAACGGGTGTAGTCCGCCTCCGTCGAACCGGCGCGCGCGATGGCCGACCGACAGGCCTGGATCGCCTTCGCGGCGTCTCCGGCCGCCTCCAGCTCGACGCACATCTCGCGGGGTGGGTAGGCCACCGTCGGAGCCGCCTTGGCCAGCGCCCCGTAAAAACGGGCCGAGGCGGCGTGGTCGCCCCTCTTGGACGCCGCCTCGGCTCTGGCCGCCAGATCCTGCAGCAGGTAACCGTACTGGAGCGGCTGTTGCGTCGCCTCATCCGGCCCGGGGATGCCTGCCTCGGGATCCGCGTCGTCGATCTTGAAGGCGCTGAGGTGATCCTTCCCACCGGGCAGCGCGGCCTGCGCAAGGGCGACGCCGCTCCCCAATCCCCAGATCACCAGGCAGGTGACGACCGAAACCATGGCGGTGGCACGCCGCTGGCGGGAGCGCGCCATCCAGGCCGCCCGGCAAGCGTGCGCCAGCGTAGCGAGCAGACCGAGCGCCAGCAGGAGCCGGAGGAGTCGAACGGCCGCCGAGGGCCGTTCGGCAGCCATGGTGAGCGCCTGCTTCAGGGCGTCGCTTTGGGGCGCCACACGGCGGATGTCCTCGACGCAGGAGGCGAGCAGATCGGCGCTTCCCAGGCGGCGACCGATGTCGCAACGGGCGAGATAGCCCCACGGTTGATCGTGCGCCTTCCGAACCGTGGCGTCGGTCATCAGCGTCGCGATGGCGAAATCGTCTAGCGTCGGGTGCGCGGCCGGAGACATCATGGAGGCGACGTCGTCGCGCATGTCCTCCGGCATGCCGCTCAGAAAGGCGTTGTCGCACGGCGAGCGGCTGAAGTGCATGGCCCCGCCGAGCTCCTCGCGCGCCAGCGCCTTCTTACAGGTTTCACGTGCCGACATTTGACCCTCCCAGAGCGCATTGGCGTGCCCGGAGCGCGTGGCCACCAGCATGCTGGCCACGAACGCCGCCGACATCGCCGCGAGTGCGCTAACTCTCACCAATCGCATGGAGGCCCGCACTTATAAGAAAGCCGAGCCGTCGATCGTGTGACAGTTGTGAAAACACCCTGCGACGGCGGCCCTCACGTTCGGCAACTGGGCGCAAAAGTCGGGAATCGGTAACGATTGCCGTCGCGGAATTGTGCTAACAGAGCCCCCCTCATGGTCGCCGGTCGTTCGTCGATGCGACAGCTTTGGCTTGGCTTGTCGATGTGCGGTGCAATGGCCGTTGGCCTGGCATCCTGTACCAGCACCGACAACATGGCGCCGGTGACGATGGGGGGACCGGGACCGGTTGTCTCCTTGAACAGCGACGCGGGCCACGCCGACGGCGCGCGCGACGTCGCCATCCAGACGTCGTCGACCGGCGGACACGGAGGAACGGCGCTCGGCAGCGGGGGAATCGGCGTCGGGGGAATCGGCGTCGGCAGCGGAGGAAACGCCGGATCCCAGAGCGTCACGGGGGCGGGTGGGGCCGGCGGTGCTGCCGGGAGCGGCACCCCGGACGATCCGTGCACGGCCTGTGAAAAATCACGCTGCAGCAACACCAACCTGTCGATGGACATACCGAGCACCGGCTATATCCCCTACGCCACACTCGCCGGCGCCTACGAGGTCTGCTTCACCGGAACCGGCTGGCCGTCCGCGACCGCCGATCCAAGCGTGGCCTGTACCACCAACCCGAGCGATACGGGCGCCACGGCAGCCAACGGTCCTGCCGCCGGAACGGCCAAGACGACCCTTTGCCAGGCGCTTCTCAAGTGTGTCCACCAAACGAACTGCCCCGGCGCCGACGACGACGAACTGCAGTGCTACTGTGGTTCAGGGGTCGCCCTCGGAACCTGCGAGAGCCCGGGATTTGTCCCCTCCGGCGTTTGCGACACCCAAGTGGCCGCCGCCCTCGAGTCGACGGATTTTTCGTCGAGTGACCATTTTATCGGCGACGTCTGTTTGGCCTACGGCGCCGCCTTTACCATCTTCGACAGCTGCGACGCCAACTGCTGCGAAACAGCGTGCGGCCTCACGCCCTCGGGGTACGAGGATCCGACCTTCTGCAACGCAACCTCTACCGGTGGCACGTCCGGAACGGGCGGCACGTCCGGAACGGGCGGCACGACTGGAACCGGCGGCGTGCACGGAACGGGTGGGACGACCGGGACCGGTGGCACGACTGGAACCGGCGGCGCGTACGGTTCAGGCGGGACGATCGGGACCGGCGGCCTGCCCGCCTCGGGCGGTACGACCGGCGCCGGCGGCGGTGCCGGAGCCGCTGGCGTTTCGGGGGCGGCCGGATCGGGTTCGGGTGGCGCAATCGGTTCGACGGGTGGTTCCTCCGGCATCGGCGGGGCGGGTGGGCTTCAAAATGGGACATTCAACTCCAACACGGCGGGTTGGTCGCCCACTTCTGGAGCCAGCAGCAGCTGGAACACGGATGACGCCGGCGGCAGCGCGCAGTCGGGCTCGCTTGATCTCACGATAGCGGGCGATTCCACGATCTCACTCCAGGCCGCCGCCGTGCAGTGCATCTCGGCGACCCCCGGGGCGACCTACCAGCTGGAGGTCGAGATTCTCATCCCGACGGGAAGCACGAGCTATGCCTCGCTCTGGTTCTACAGCTCGCGCGATTGCTCGGGATCGGCGCTCAGCGTTGCCGCGTCGACCCCGACGTTTTCGATGACCACCGGGTGGCAAGAGGTCTCGGCCTCGCCGCTGGCACCTTCGGGCGCCCAATCCGTGGCTGTTAAGTTGCAGGTCGTGAAGCCAACGGGACAGACCTCGGGGGAGG
>CAVRRT010000145.1:0-17044 GCA_963723305.1 uncultured Pseudomonadota bacterium | reverse complement strand
CGACTCGCCCGCCTCTTTCATCCGGGCGCCCGCGCCGCGCAGCTCTCCCTCGGCCTTCTCCATCCCCGGCATCTTGCCCAGCCGCCGCGCCGCCTCCTCGGCGATGTCGTCGGTGCGGCGGCCGATGGCTGCCTGCTTTTCGGCCTGCGCCCGGGCCGCCTCGCGCTGGGCCGGGGTGAGCGTCTCCGATGGTTTCGGCATCACCTTCGAGAGATTGTCGGCGATCTCCTGCGCCAAGCCGCGCGCCTCGCCGACGGCGTCGGCCCGCTTGTCGCGCTCCGCCTCGACGCCGCCGTGGCGGGCCCGGCGCGCCTCCGCCAGCTCGTCGAGGTGTTCCCCGGCGCGCTCCAGGCTGCTCTCGGCGCGCTCGGCCTCCCCCTTGGCCTCGGCCAGATCGCGCTCGGTGAGCAGCCGTCGCATCTGCTTGGCGCTCTCGCGCGCGCGGTCGATCTCCTCGGCCAGCGCGCTCTCCGGATCGCCCGCGGGCACGCTGCCGAGCTTCTGCTTGAGCCGGTCGATCTTTTCGCCTTCGCGCTTCAAGAGATCGTCCATCTGTCCCTTGAGCCGCTGCTCGACCTCCGCCTCCTGGCTCTCGGAGATAGCCTGCGTCTCCTTCTGCAGCGCGCGCTCGTCCCCCTCGACGTCGCCGATCTTCTTCATCAGCTCGGCGACCACCCGGTTCTCCTGCGGGAACCGTTCGGCCCCGAACCCGTCCAGGTTCTGGTCGAGCATCTTGCGCATCCCGCGCAGATCGTCGCCCAGCTGAGCGAGCGCCTTCTCCATGTCGGCGTCGTCGCCCCGCTCGATCATCTCGTCGAGGTTGCGCGCCCGGTCCTGCAGCATCCTCAGGTCGGGGAGGTTCCGCCACTCCTCGGGGACGTCGTTGCGCGCCTGCACCGCGGCGATCTTCTGGGCCAGATCGGCCAGTCGCGCGCGGAGATCGCGGGCCTCGCGGGCCAGCTGCCGTCGCAGCCCTTCGTCCTTGGTCTTCTTGTAACGCTCGAGCAGGTCTTGCAGCCGCTGGTGGGCCTCGGTCAGCTCCTTGCCCAGGCTGGCCAGGTCCTCGAGCCGCTGGCGGCCGATCAGATCGTCGAGCCGCAACACGTCGCTCTCCAGCTCGGCGATCTGCTTGCCGGAGGCCGCATCGAGCCGCGCGTGCCCGCCGGTCGGCTTCGCCTTGAGCGCCGCCAGCGCCTGCGCCTCGTCCCGCAGGAGACGCTCCAGCCGGTCGGCGATCCCCGCCAGCGCCGCGCGCAGCGACTTGCCCAGCGTCGACTCGCGCCGATCCTCGTCGAGCAGCCGTCCCAGGAGCGCCAGGTGCGCCTCCTCCTGTTCGTGCAGCGCCGCGATCGAGGCGACGCGCTCCTGGGCGGCGGTCGCTTCACCTGCGCCTGGCCCGGGTGAAGCGGCGGGCGTCGTCGCCGGCGTCGTTACGGCCGCCGGGTCGCGTTCGAGGCGAGCCGCCAGATCTCCGATCAACTTCTCCAGCAGATCGCGCTGGCGATCGAGGCGGTCCTCCAGGCTCTCGTGCGGGTTCTGGATCACCAGGTACAGCGTCCGCGACGAGCCGACCTTCGGTCCCGAGACCTGATCGCGATCGTGGGCCTCGATCCGGTAAGCGATCCGCTCGGCGCCGGCCAACAGCCCGGAGGTGGCGGGATCCCAGAGCGTTCTCCCCTGTAAGGTACGGCTGCCAGCCCCGTCGCGCAGCGGCACCCGCTGCTCCGGTCGATCGCCGATCCGATAGACCAGCTCGATCGCGCCCAGTCCGAAGTCGTCGCTGGCGGAGTATCCGATCTCGATCGGCCGCGGCGTCGCCAACTCCAGCCGATCGGCTGGCCCAAGGATCTCCACCCGTGGCGGGGCGTCGGGCTCGGCGGTCAGCCGATGGCTGCGCTCCTCGCGGATTGGACGCCCGAAGGCCGGCTCCAGCCAAAACCGATAGCTGCCGTCCTCCGAGAGCGTCAGCTCGGCAGTCAGCAGGTCGCCGGAGAGCGCGGCGGAGATCTCGCCCACCTCGCCCGTCTCGCCCAGCAACAGGAGCGCGCGGCGCGCCGGGCGCAGCGGGTGGGTCTCGATCCGGACGCGCGTCCCCTTGACGGCGGCGATGTCGCCGGTCGACCCCTCGACGGTCCGCGGGGCGAGGCCGGTGTAGGAGGGATAGTCGTAGGTGACGCGGACGTCGCCGACGACCGGCACCGCCGAGACGGCCGCCCCTTCGAAGCGCGAGGGCCGGTGCACCAGGGTGCGCAGCCCGCGGGCCGCCAGCGGCCAGGCGCCCAGCGCGGCGATGAGCGCCGCCGCCACCAGCCCCGACACGGCGAGCGCGCGCGCCGCCGGGCCGAGCGAAACGAGCCCGCCCGGCGCGAGGGGCGCCAGCGCGGAGGCGACCTGCTCGCGGAAGGCGTGAACCAGCGCCGGCGACGCGGCACCGCGGCCGTCGATCGGTCCACCGGGCGCCTCGCCGAGCTCGACCGCCGAGAGGAGGTCGCTGGCCATGGCCGGCAAGAGCGTCCCCGTTCGCCGCGCCGCCGCGCGATCGTCGCGCAGGGCGCGCGCGGGGGCCAGGACGCCGCGGGCCAGCACCACGAGCGCCAGGGCGCCGGCGAAGACCGCCGTGACCGTCGGCCAGAACTCGGCGGGACCAACCGCCGCCGCCGACAGCCCCAGCGCCAGCAACCCCACGCCCAGCGCGGCGGCGCCATAGCCCGCCGCCGTGAGGCCGGCCCGCAGCAGGAGCCGCCGCCGCACGGCCGCCAGGAAGCTCTGAATTCCGTCCCGCTCGCGCATCGGCCGCCCGGAATCGTATCAATTAAGAGCGGGCGCGGCCCGCGCTGTTTCGCGGGCGCGGTTCCCCGGATGTGCCTGTGCACGGCGCCGACGGATCCTTATTGCAGTTGCGACTCTCGGGCGCGCGACTGGTCGTGTGGTTGCCGACCAGTCGGTCCAACGCTCGAGGTGCGCGGGTTTCAGCCTCGCATCCGCCCTCGTCTCCCCCACGGGGGCCCTGGTAGTATCCGCGGACCGTGCAGCCGCCGCCCGTCCCGCCCGGTCTAGGCGGCCCGCACCTTCCGCCCCCCGGGCCGACGGCGCGCGCCCGGGAGTTCGTGGCGGCCCACCGCCGGGTCAGCATCGGGGCTGGCGTGGCGCTCGTCCTGCTGATCCTCTATCCCTTCGCCGTCGGCGGGCTGGCGGCGCACCTGTGCGAGAGCCGTCTTTCGGCGAAGCTCGGCCGCGCCGTCACGGTCGGGCACGGGCGCGCCGGGTTGGGGCAGATCGTCCTCGAGGACCTGACGATCCCCGGTTCCGCGGGCGGACCGCCGCTGGCGACCATCGAGCGCCTCGCGATCCCGTTCGGCGCCGCCCTCGGCTGGCACAGCGCCATCGAAGTGGTCGGCCTGCACGTCCAGGCGGTTCGCGGCGGCGACGACGACAACGTCGAGACGATCCTGACGACCCTCCGCGGGCGGAAGAACCAGGGCGCCGCGGCGGGTTCTTCCGAGAGCGCGGCAGCGGGGCCGAGGCTCCCCGATCTCACGCTGGTCGGGGCGTCGATCAAGGTGCGCGACGAGGAGAATCACGCGCACCTGGAGATCCCTTCGCTGAGCGGCGAGATCCGGCCCGGCCAACGGCTGGCGTTGCGTATGCACGCGGTCAAAGGGGGCCTCGACTTCGGCGGCGAAGGGCGCGGGCCGAGCTTCGGCGCCGACGAGCTCGACGTCGAGACGCCTCTCCGCGGGATGCGGCCCACCGGGATTCCGTCGCTGCGCGTGGACGGCGGCAGCGCGTCGCCGCTGCCGCAGCTGGCGCTGACCGGCATTGCCGGCGTGATCGGACCGCCGCCGGCAGGGGTCGCCACCGCCGCCAGCGGCCTCCTCATCGACCTGCGCGGGAGCTACGGGGGCGCCAAGGAGGCGCTCTGGACCGCCAAGGGGCACGCCGATCCGGCGCATGGCACGGGGAAGCTCGCGCTGCGCGCCGAGCAGTTCTCGCTCGGGCGCATCGCCGAAGTGCTGCCGCCGTCGGTGCTGAAGCCGGCGGACACCACCCTCGACGCCGCGCTGGATCTCGACTGGGCGACCGACGCCGTGAACTTCGGCGGCGAGCTGGCGGTGGTGGGTCTTTCGCTGCAGAGCGACGCGCTGGCCGCCGATCCGGTGGAGAACGTCTCGGTCAACATCAACCTGCGGGGGACGGTCTATCCGCTGGCACGCCGGCTGGAGTTGGAGCGGGCCGAGGCGCGTGTGCGCGATGTGACGGCGCGTCTCTCCGGGCACGTCGCCATGCCGGCCGGGACCTTCCGCTTCACGAACGGCAAGACGCTCAGCGTGGTCCCCGACATCGATCTGCATTTTTCGGTGCCGCGCGTGCCGTGCGCCAAGCTGCTCAGCAGCATCCCCAGCGCCCTCGTGCCCCGGCTGCAAGGCTTCGTGCTGCAGGGGTTCTTCGCCGCCGACGTCGGCGCCAAGATCGACTTTGCCGATCTCGACGATCTCGATCTGACCGGCAAGGTCGGTATCGACGGGTGCAAGGTGGTCAAGGCTCCCGACGACGTCAAGGCGCTGGCCAATCCGGACACGCTGGTGATCAACGTCGAGGCACCCAAGCTGCCGGGCGGCCAGCCGGGCGAGACCGACATCCTCCCGGTCGTCGTCGGTCCCGACAACCCCGACTTCGCCACCTACGAGCAGATCTCGCCCTATCTGGTGGGATCGATCATGACCACCGAGGACAACGGCTTTTTCAAGCACCACGGCTGGGTCAGCTCGGAGTTCAAGAGCGCGCTGCGCCGAAATTTACAGGGGGGCGGTTTCCGCCTGGGGGCTTCGTCGATCACCATGCAGATGGTGAAGAACGTCCTTCTCACCAAGGACAAGACGCTGTCGCGGAAAGCGCAGGAGCTTTTTCTCGTCTGGTACCTCGAGCAGGTGTTGCCCAAGGAGCGGATCCTGGAGCTCTATTTCAACGCCATCGAGTTCGGGCCACGCATCTATGGTATCGGCGCGGCGTCGCGGCACTACTTCGGCAAGAAGCCGGCCGATCTCAATCCGCTGGAGGCGGCGTTCTTCTCCTCGATTCTCCCCAGCCCCAAGCGCCGCTACGTGCAGTACTGCCACGGCGCGCTCTCGCCGCAGTGGGATCGCTACATCCGCCGGATCCTGGGCAAGGTGCACGAGCGCGGCCGGATCACCGACGACGAGTACGCGGCGTTCTCCGCGCAGCCGTTGGTGTTCGATCGGGGCGAGGCCAGCTTCACCGAGAAACAGTGCCTCGATTGGGTGAAGAACATGGCGCCCAGGCCCGAGCCTGAGACACCGCCCGATCTCGATCAGGGGGAGGCCGACGGTGACGCCGAGGGAGCCGGGTGGCCGCAGAAGCGGCTGCGGCGGCTGTTCTCGCACGCCGCCCTGCACCGGACGACCGCGCTGCCGCCGCCGCCCAAAGCGATCGTCGCGCGCACGCACTGAGCCGGCGAGCGCGGGTGGCGGGCGGCCTCAAAGCCCGGTGCTAAGCTCGACCGCATGAGCCCATCGTCATCGCGCACCGCCCTGGTCGTCGGCGCCAACCGCGGCATCGGCCTCTCGCTCTGCAAGCGGTTCAAGACCGAGGGGCGCGCGGTGATCGCCGCCTGCCGCCGCTCCTCACCGGCGCTCGACGCGCTCGGCGCGCGCGTCGAGCTGGGCGTCGACGTGACGGACGAGGCCGGCGTCGCGGCGCTGGCAAAGCGCCTGGAAGGGGTCGTCCTCGACGAGCTGGTTTGCAACGCCGGCATCCTGCAGGAGGACGATCTGGACGGCGTCCACCTCGACGATGTGCGGAGGCAGATCGAGGTCAACGCGCTGGGCCCGTTGCGGGTGGTCAAGGCGCTGCACAAGAACCTCCGGCGCGGCGGCAAGCTGGCGCTCATCACCAGCCGCATGGGCTCCATCGCCGACAACGGCTCGGGCGGCTACTACGGCTACCGGATGTCCAAGGCCGCGCTCAACGCCGCCGGGATGTCGCTGGCCCGCGACCTGCGCGGCGCTGGTGTCGCCGTGGCCATCCTGCACCCCGGTTACGTCCGCACCGACATGACCGATCAGAGCGGCAGCGTCGATCCTGACGACGCCGCCAAGCAGCTGGTCGACCGCATCGACGCGCTCGATCTCGAGACCACCGGCACGTTCTGGCACGCGAACGGGCAAGTGCTCCCCTGGTAGAGCGGAGCCCGGAACGGGCCTTGCCCGCGCCGCGCGGCGCGTGCAGGTACGCGACAGATCGGTCCTGCGGCCCCGGCCGGCGTCATCGCGCCGCCAGACGGGCGACCAGCCAGATCGTGCCGAAGAGGCCGATCAGGCCCGACCCGAGCTGCAGGCCCCAGCGCTCGAACCGGCGGGGCGCGCGGCGGGCGCAGGTGACGACGATCGGCAGAACCAGCGCGACGACCAGGAGCTGGCCCAGCTCGACGCCGAGATTGAACGAGAGCAGCGTCAGCAAGAGGCCGCGGCGTGGCAGGCCGATCTGGCGCAACACCGACGCGAACCCCAGACCGTGCACCAGGCCGAACCCGAACACCAACAGCCAGCGGCCGCGCGGGGCGCGCGGGACCAGGTTCTCGAACCCGACGTAAGCGACGGAGAAGGCGATGGCCGGCTCGACCCAGCGGGTGGGGAGCCAGCCCGGGTGCAGGACCTGCGTGATGAGCGTGATCGAGTGCGCCACGGTGAAGGCGCTGACGATCGCCACCGTCCCGCGCAGGGCCTGGCGGGGCGTGGCCGGCGCGACGACGGCGTCCCCCTTGGTTCGGGTGCGCAGGCCAGCCGCCAGCAACAGCGCCGTCAGGAACGACAGGTGGTCGTAGCCGGTGAGGATGTGCGCGACGCCGAGCCGCAAGTAGAGGAGGGCGCTCCGCCAGAGCGGCTCGGGGACGCGCACGTCGACGGCGATCTCGTGTGCCAGGTTGTGGAACACGATCGACGCGCCCGAGGGATCGTCCCCGGCCGGCGGCGCATCGCCGAGCGCCAGCCGGGTGTAGCTGGCGTGATAGGGGTCGTGGTCGAAGAAGAGGTCGTAGCGAAGGTGCAGCGTGCGCGCGCCGGCCCCACAGCTGAACCGCTCGACGAACAGCGTGGTCGGCTCGGGCGCGGCCGGCTCGGGCCCGAGCGTCGTCGCGCCGGGCGCGCAGAGGTGGGTCTCGCCGGCGGTCGTGGTGACCGCCACCTTGAGGCCGCCGCGCAGGATCTCCGGCGCGCGCGGCAGCCGATCGCCGAGCAGGCGCGCAAGCTCGAGGGTTCGAAGGCGCAGGCTCCAGGTCAGATCGGCGCCGTCGGCGGCGGGAAGTGGATAGCCGATCGCGCCGAAGCTGGTGGTCTGCTGGTGGGCGAGGGCGGGCGCGCCGCCCCCGATGGCGATGGCGACGGCGAGCCAGAGCGCGGCAGCGATTCCGGTCGGCGCGCGTCTCATCGGCGCCGATGGTAGTCGACCCCGTCGCGGGCCGGCACCCTCTTCCGCCTGTTACGCCTGTTCAGCCGGCGCGGGCGATGGGCGTGGCCCGGCGGTGCCGCCGCGGCAGCTGTATGACCAGGACGGTGGCGTCCTCGGTGGCGCGCGCGTCCGTGCCGAGCAGCGCGCTGCAGATGCTCTCCGAACCGAGGCGCGCCCGCGCCAGCTGTTGCAGGAGCGCGCTCTGTCCCAGCTGATCGCCTGCGCTGGCCAGCCGATCGGTGATGCCGTCGGTGGCCAGGACCAGCGCGTCCTCCGGCGCCAGCTCGACGCAGGTCTCCCGATAGACCTGCGCCGGCAAGATACCCAGCGCCAGCCCCACGGCCCGCGGCAGATCCTCGGCGCCGCCGGCGGCGCGCTTCACGAATGGACCGAGGTGCCCGGCGCTGGCGATCTCGACCAGGCAGGTCACGGCGTCGATGCGGACGCAGACGGCCGTTACGAAGCGATCGTCGATCCGCTGCGCGACCATCCAGTCGTTGAGCGCGGCGAGAACCTGGCCCGGCGCCTCGCCGCGAGCGACCTCCTGCCGGAGGATCCAGCGCAGGCGGCTGACCGGCGCGGCCGCGCTCGGCCCGTTGCCGCAGACGTCGGCCACCACCACCACCACCCGCCCGTCGCGCTGCTGGATCACCTCGAAGAAGTCTCCGCCGTTGCCCGCCGGCGCCGACTGCTTGGCGGCGACGTTCAGTCGACTCCAGGTGGGCAGGTGGATCGGCGTCGATCTGCGCGCGCGCTGAGGAGCGCCCCGCGGTCGCACCGCCACACCCCCGCTCCCCGATTCGTCCATCGTCGACATAGAACGTCTATCCCTCCCCCGAATTTCGCGCCCGCTCCGTCGCCACGATGCATTTCAAGGTATCTCAGCTGTTTAGAAAGTTAAAGCTGAAAATAACGTATGGCAGACAAACATTTTATAGTCGTTATTATCGCTACTTTCGCGACAGGTGGCAAAACGTAGGGAAATCGGGGCCTTCCGCTCCCGAGAGGCCTTCCGCTACTTGAGGACGAGCTTGCCGCGAAGCTCGATCTGGCGCGATGACGAGCCGACCAGCAGCTCGAAGGTGCCGGGCTCGGCGCGCCATTTTTTGCTCTTCACGTCGAAGTACGAAAACGCGCGCCGGTCGAGCGCGATCCGAACGCGTCCGGTTTCCCCGGGCGCGAGCTCGATCTTGGCGAACCCCTTCAGCTCCTTCGGCGGGCGCGGCACCGGCGCGTGAGAATCGCCGACGTAGAGCTGCGCTATCTCGGCGCCCCGGCGCTTGCCGACGTTGGTGACGTCGAACGAGACGGTGACGGGCCCGTCGCCGGCCATCGTGTCGGGCTCGATGGCGAGCGCGCCGTACGAGAAGCGGGTGTACGAGAGGCCGTGTCCGAACGGGAAGAGCGGCTTTCTCCCCGTCTGGTCGAAATGCCGGTAGCCCACGAAGACCCCTTCCTTGTAAGTGATCTTCTTGTCGGCGCTCGGGTAGTAGCTGGCCCCGGCCGCGCCGTCTTCCAGGCGGCGCTCGAACGTCACCGGGAGCTTCCCTGACGGCGTCACGTCGCCCAGGAGCGCCTCGGCCAGCGCGGTGCCGCCCTCCTGGCCCGCGTACCAGGTCGCTATGACGGCGGGCACGTGATCGATGAAGCGGGTCATGTCGACGCCGCCGCCCGAAGTGATCGCCACGACGACGTGCTTGTTGGCGGCCCGCACGGCGGCGATGAGCTCGTCCTGCCCCTCCGGGAGCCGGAACGTGCGGTCGTACCCTTCGCTCTCGGTCATCGGATCGAACCCCGCGGCGACCACCACCACGTCGGCGCGCGCGGCGAGATCCTTCACCGCCGGATCGACGAAGGCGTCGGCGCGCCGCACGCCCAGCCCGACGCGCGCGTGGTGATCGGCGTGGAGGTACTCGAAGCGAATCGCGTACGCCTTCCCCGCCTGGAGCGGGAGCGAGGCGAAGTTGATCGGCTGCGGCCCGCGCGCGCGGTCGAGGATCAGGTTGCCGTCGACGAAGAGGCGATATTCGTCGAGGCCGTAGCTGAAGGTGGCGAAGCGGTAGTCGCCCGAGGTCGGCGGCACGAAGGCGCCCGTCCAGCGCGCCGACGACTGCTTGCGCTGGCCCGTCGGCCAGAAGTTCGGTTTGTCCCAGGCGAAGTTGATGTGCTCGTCGACGCGCCTGAGCGCCGGCGTGCCGCCGAGCGCCGGATCGTCGAAGTATTCCCCCACCAGCCCCGGCTGTCCGCCGGCGGGCGCGGTGACGAAGTCGGTGGCGTCGAAGATCTCCGCCAGCGTCGGGACGCCGTGGTGGACGAGCACGGTGGCGCTGCCGCGGAGCGCGTCCGCCAGACCCTGCACCAGGCTGACCGCCGCCAGCGGCCGCACCTGCGCGCTGCCGCCGCCGACGGGGATCGCCGGGTAGGCAGTGGGACCGATGAGCGCGATCGTCTTGAGCTTCTTCCGGTCGAGCGGCAAGAGGTCACCTTCGTTCTTCAGCAGCACGAGGCCGGCGCGGGCGGCGTCGAGCGCGGCGGCGCGCCCCGCTTCGCTGTAGAGCGGTAGGCTGGTGTCGATCGCGGGGCGATCGAGCCATCCGAACCGGATCGCCGTGCGCAGGATCCGCCGGACCTTGTCGTCGATCGAGGCCTCAGCCACCTTCCCGGCCTTGATTGCCGGCAGCAAAGTCTCGCGGTTCATGAACTTCGCCGAAGGCATCTCGATGTCGAGGCCCGCGTTGGCGGCGGCGACGCCGTCGTAGGTGGCGTCCCAGTCGGACATGACCAGGCCGTCGAACGCCCACTCCTTCTTGACGAGAGCGTCGACCAACGCGGCGTTCTCCGTCATGTGAACGCCGTTGACGAGGTTGTACGAGGTCATGAGCGCTCCGACGTGTGCCTCCTTGATGGCGGCCTCGAACGCCGGCAGGTAGATCTCGCGCATCGTCCGCTCATCGATCTCCGAGCTCGTGTGGTGGCGGTCGACCTCCGAGTTGTTGCCCAGGAAGTGCTTGATGGTGGCGCTCACCCCCTGGGCCTGCATCCCCTCGACGTAGGCCACGGCCATCCGCGATGCCAGGAACGGGTCTTCCCCCAGGTATTCGAAGTTTCGGCCGCACATCGGCGCGCGGTAGATGTTCACCCCCGGCGCCAACATGATGTGCACGCCGCGCGCGCGCGCGTCGCGCCCGATCATCGCGCCGACCCGGCTGGCGAGCGCGACGTCCCAAGTCGCGGCGAGGCCGATTCCGGCCGGATAGGCCGTCGAGGGGCCGAGGTTGCGGACGCCGAACGGACCGTCGGCCATGTGGAAGGCCGGCAGTCCGAGCCGCTTGATTGCGCGAACGTAGAAGTTGTCGGCGCCGCCCAGGTAATCGATCTTCTCTTCCAACGTCATCCGCGCCAGGAGCGCGTCGGCGCGCTTGTCGATCTCGGCGGCGGTGGGGGGGGGCCTGGGAGTCACGGCGTCGGCCTGCGTGAGCAGGGCGTCAGCCCCGATGACGACGACCGCCGCGGCGCCTCCGAGCACCAGGTGCAGCATCCGGGTCGGGAACATCCGCGGCACGCTAACATGCGCACGGCAAAATCCTCGAGCTGGGGGAAATCAAAGCTCGTTGGGGGGCTTCTGCCTCCCGTTCTGGCCGGTTGATTAAAACGACCGCCAAACGCCCGGTGCGGACGCGGAGAATCCTTGCTCGAGCGCCGTTGCGCGCGCCGGACGCGCCTCCGGCGAACCCGTTCCCCCCGGACGGGTTTGAAATGAATTTCCCGAGTGCCGGGAGGCTGTCTTACGCGGCCTTCTTGCTCTTCTTTTCGCGGCGGGCTTCGCGGTACTTCTTGATTTGGGCCTTGGGAATATCTTTGTGCTTCGCGCAAACCATTCCGAAGACCGGCGCCGCCGGGTTCTTGCATCCTGGAACCGGACAGAGCTGCTTCGGTCCCTTGCGCCGGGTCTTCTTCCCGATGGCCAGGCTGGCGGACAAGCTGGCGATCTTGGGCGGGCGGCCCGGCGAGCGCTTGCCGCCCAGCGCGGTTTCGACCGCCACCCGGGCCCGATCCAGGGCCTGGCGCTCCATCAGGGAGCTGAGTTGATTGGCGAAATCCTCGATCAGAGTACGAATTGTCATCGGCGCGGATAATAAGCGCATATTTTGACGGCAAACAAGGGTTGTAAACCCGATATCGGCCTTTTTTTAACCGTCTGAGTGCGTTTCTTTCCGCGTGTCTCCCAGTTTTAGAACTGTCGGCGGCGTCGAATCGACGATTCGGAGCGGGAATTGCCGTCGAGAGAGGCCTTCATTTCCGCAGATCCGACGCTATTTCGTGGGGCACGCGCCGGCTGCACGAATCAGGTTCAGCCTCAAACGGGACCAGGCCACGAACTAAATAATCACGCAATGAGCCATGATGGCGCCGGCCGTCCAAACAGCCTGCCGTCGGCTCGGTATGGACCAGTCGCAAGTCGGTATGTCTAAAACGAGCGAGAACAGATTTGTGACGTCGAACGGAGTGCGGGGCGACTGACGACGACGACGACCTGCCTGCAGGCGATCGCCAAAGCGCCGCTCCTGATCGAGCCTGAGCCTCCGTTCAACGCCGCGTACGGCGGCCGGCGGATGCCGTCCACCACCATCAGCACCGATTCGGCCGACTGGCCGGACCTGCCCACCGCCTTCGACATCAGCCTGCAGGATTTTCAGGTCCGCTATGACTTGGTCGCGCAGGGCGCGGTCGCCGATTGACGGCCCGCGGCGCAGTCAGCGGTCGGTCGGTGGGCGGGATTGACGAGCCGCAATCGGCTGGGCCGTGACGGAGGGGCGGGCGGCGGGCGGTCTCGGCCCTGCCGGGGGCGGTCTTGCCCGGGCGGCCTTGCCGGGGGGTTGAAAATGAATATCAATAGCGGTATCGATTGAGGCCGGGCTCGGGCCGGTCCAGGCGTGCCAGCTCCTCCAATGCGTCCAGTGACTCGACTGACCAAAATCGTACGGCCGCTGCTGCGGTGGGGGAGCGCGGGCGTCGTTCTGTTGACCGTCGGATGCGGAACGCCGGGCGCGGTCTCGAGCGTGCCGCCCGGCGATCGGACCGTGCAGTCGTCGGCCGCCTCGCCCGAGCGCGCGCACATCGTCGCCGTCTATCAGAGCCACTGCGGCTCTTGCCACCGTCCAGTCGAACCGGGCAGCGAGCCCTCCGACCGCCTGGAAGCGGAGCTCGAGCGCCACCACAAACGCACGCGGCTGACCGAGGCGGAGTGGGCCGGCCTGGACGCATTTCTCGTGGCCCGCCCGTAGCCTACCCGCGCGGTGCCGCCCGCGCGGCGCAACCCCCGCCCGCGCGCTAGGCTGATCACCGATGTTGGTCCCCGTCCGTCCACCCACGCCACCGCCCGTCGACGTTGGGCTCGCCGAGCGATGGAAGGCGAGCGCGAGGCACTCGGTCCGTGCGCTCGGGCTGGTCTGGCGCTCGGCGCCGGCCGGCGTGCTGGCGCTCTCTCTGTTCACCGTGGTCGCCGCCGCGCTGCCGCCGTTCGTCGCCTATGTCGGCAAGCTGATCATCGACGGCGTGATCGCGGGCCGCGCGGCGCTCCCCGGGATGGCACGCCAGGCGGCGCTCACCCACGCCGTGCGGCTGGTCGGCGTCGAGCTCGCGGCGGTGGTGGCGATGGCCGGCGCCGAGCGGGTGCTCGGTCTGATTCGCCAACTCGTCGGTCTGCGCCTGGGGATCGATCTCAACGTGCGAATCCTGGAGAAGGCGCAGCGGCTCGAGCTCCGGCACTTCGAGGACGCCGACTTCTACGACAAGCTGACGCGCGCGCGGCGCGAGGCCTCGACCCGACCGCTCTCGCTCGTGCAGAGCAACTTCCAGGTGGTGCGCAACGCGCTCACCCTGGCGGGGTACGCCGCGCTGCTGATCCGCTTCTCTCCCTGGATGGCGCTGGCGGTGCTGGTGGCGACGGTGCCGGCGTTCGTCGCCGAGGCGCGCTTCTCGGGCGCGGCGTTCCGTCTGCGCAACTGGCGGTCGCCCGATTCGAGGCGCCTCACCTACCTCGAGTACGTGCTGGCCAACGACGAGCACGCCAAGGAGGTGAAGCTGTTCGGGCTCGGCCCGCTGCTGCTCGATCGCTACCGGCGGCTGGCCGAATCATTCTTCGCCGACGATCGGCGGCTGGCGATCGGGCGCGCGGGGTGGGGCTACGCGCTGTCGCTGCTGAGCACGGCCGTCTTCTACGGCTCCTACGCGTTGATCGTCGCCCAGACGGTGCGCGGGCGACTCTCGCTCGGCGACATGACGCTGGCGCTGGTGGCCTTCCGTCAGGGGCAGCAGAGCTTTCAGGCGGTGCTGTCGGCGCTGGGCGGCATGTACGAGGACACGCTTTATATGTCGAACCTGTTCGACTACTTCGCCATCCCGACCGACGCGCCCAAGCCGACCGGTCCGGTGGCGATCGTGCGCGCCGAAGAGGGGATCCGGTTCGAGGGGGTCGGTTTTCGTTATCCGGGCAACGCGCAGGACGGTGAGAGGAGCGCCGCCGGCGAGGGGCGCGCCGCCGCAAGGACCCCCCATCGCGGCAGAAGAGCGCCGCCGGCGAGGGCGGCCGCTGGGCGTTGCGCAACGTGAACGTCTTCATTCCGAAGGGGGAGAGCCTGGCGCTGGTCGGCGAGAACGGCGCCGGCAAGACGACGTTCATCAAACTACTGGCCAACCTCTATCAGCCGACGGAGGGGCATGTGCTGCTCGACGGGCGCGATCTGCGCAGCTGGGACGAGGCGGAGCTGCGGCGCCGCATCGGCGTCATTTTCCAGGACTTCAACGAGTACCAGCTGGCGCTGCGCGAGAACGTCGCCTTCGGAAGTGTCGAGCACGTGGGCGACGATCTGCGCGTTGGGCGGGCGGTCGAGCGCGGCGGCGCGCGCGAGCTGGCGGCCGGATTGCCGGCGGGACTCGAGACGCAGCTCGGACGCTGGTTCTCGGGCGGCGTCGAGCTCTCGGGCGGTCAGTGGCAGAAGGTGGCGCTGGCGCGCGCGTTCATGCGCGACGAGGCTGACATCCTGATCCTCGACGAGCCGACGGCCGCGCTCGACGCCGAGGCCGAGCACGCCGTCTTCCAGCGCTTCCGCGCGCTGGCCGCCGGCAAGACGACCATCTTGATCTCGCATCGCTTCCCGACCGTGCGGATGGCGGACCGAATCTTGGTGCTCGAGGGGGGGCGCGTGGTCGAGGACGGCACGCACGCCGCTCTGGTCGCCGCCGGCCGCCGCTACGCGCGAATGTTCCGTCTGCAGGCCGCGGGCTATCAGTAGAGGGAGCGGCGCCAGAATAAAGAGCGGCGCCGGGAAGGGCTCAGCGCTGTGACCGTCCCCACGGGCAGTCGCAAGTCCTCGAAGCGACTGCAGACCTACATCTCGGGCAATGTGTGAAAGCGGCTTGTAATCAGCTGCTTACGCAATTTTCGGATTCGTTAAACCGTTGCGCGGTCGAGTCCCAAATCGTACTGTTCAGCTCTCGCTTATGTCGGGTCGCTTGAAGATCTCCGCCGCCGCGGTTGCGCTGCTCGGTGCGACAGCTCTCGGTTGTGCCGGACGCAACTACAACGCGGGCGACGGGACCGGCGGCAGCGGCAGTGGGAGCGGCGGCAGCACCAGCGGATCCGGCGGCGGCGGCAGCACCAGCGGGACCGGCGGCAGCGGCAGTAACAGCGGGACCGGCGGCAGCGGAAGTAACAGCGGGACCGACGGTGGCAGCACCGGTGGCGCGGGCGGTCTGGACACGGCTTCGCTGCTGCAGACCGACGTCCGCCGGCTGACGAACGCCGAATACGATTCGTCGGTGCAGGCGCTCTTCGGGACGAAGCTGACGCCCGCCGCGTCGACCTTCGCCGCCGACTCGACCCAGAGCGGCTACACGTTCAACGAGGCGCAGGTCGTCGCCTCGCTGATGGCCAAGGACCTCGACACCGCCGCCATCGCGCTGGTGACCGAAGCGCGCGGCAACGGGAAGCTGGCCGCGCTCTCCCCCTGCGCCAATCCGACCAATCAGGGCGCGACCTGCGCGGCGACCTTCATCGCCTCGTTCGGCGCGCAGGCCTATCGCCGTCCGGTCACCGACCGCGAGGCGGCCAACCTGACGACTGTCTACCAAGCGGCGGTCACCGGCGACACCGGCAGCTCGCCCTACAACGACGGTATCGATCTCGTCACCCGCACGATCCTCCAGTCACCCGGCTTCCTCTACATCACCGAGCTCGGCCCGGATGCGCCCTCGGCCGATCCGAGGTCACGCTGACCCCTTACGAGATCGCGGCCACCATGTCGTATCTGCTGACCGCCGCGCCGCCCGATCAGACCCTCACCACCGCCGCGCAGATGGGGATGCTGTCGACGCCGGACAGAGCTCGAGGCGCAGGCCCGCCGTCTGCTGGCCAGCACCCTCCGGCGCGCCGGCCCGGCTGGCGCGGGTGGTGCGCGAGTGGTTGGGAATCGACAGCATCGGGCAGATCGCCAAGGACATGAACTGGTACCCGGACTTCGCGTCGCTGAACGCGGCGGCGATCATGGACGACGAGGCGACCAGCTTCATCAATGAGGTGCTGCAGAAGAACACCGGGCACCGTGGACGAGCTGCTCGGCGCGCCCTGGACCATCGTCAACCCCACCTCGACGATCACCGCCAGCGCGAATCTCGAATTACTACTCGAAGCTCTACGGCGTGGCCGCCGGAACCGGCGAGACCTCGCTGGCCGGCGCCAAGGGCGGCGCGCGCGTCGGCATCCTGAACCAGGGTGCCTTCTCGGCGGTCTACGCGCACGCCAGCACGTCGGCGCCGGTGTTGCGCGGGGTGGCGGTCTTGCGCCGGGTGACCTGCATCGGGGTGCCCGATCCGTCGACGTTGAAGATCACCGTGCCGCCGCCGCCGGCGCCCGACGCCAGCAACCCCGAGACCACGCGTGCGCTCTTCAACGTGCACGGCACGACGGTGGGCTGCACCGAGTGCCACACGCACATCGACGCCTTCGGGTTCACCTTCGAAGGGTATGACGGGATGGGCGAGTACCGGACGATCGACGCCGACTCGAGCGGGACGGTGCACCTGGGCGCGGAGAAGGTGGCGTCGACCCGCTCGCAGGCGATCGGCGGCTACGAGTACCTGCCGATCGACACGACGTCGGGGGCGATCGCGGGCACGAACACCGATCTCGACGGCAGCTATTCCGACAGCAACGCGCTGGCCACGACCCTGGCCGCGAGCCCGACGGTGGCCGGCTGCGTGGCGACGCAGCTGTTTCGGGGGTCGACCGGCCGCAGCGACGCCACCGGCGTACTGACTCCCAGTGAGATGGCGTTCCAGACCTTCTGGAGCCAGCTCTCAGCCGACAAACAGGGGAACTTCGCCGAGATCCTGGTGGCCTACATTCGCAGTCCGCTGTTCTCGCAACGGAGCACGATGTGAAGCAGAAGCGCAGTGCCAGCCGCCGTTCGTTCCTCCGCGCCGTGGGCGCCGGTGCAGTCGCGCTGCCGTTCTACCGGCTGCTCGAGGATCACTTCGCCAAGGCCTACGGGGAGACGCTGCCGCTGGTGGCGATACATTG
>CAVRRT010000144.1:0-36936 GCA_963723305.1 uncultured Pseudomonadota bacterium | reverse complement strand
GGGAGAGGCGCTCGACGGCCTAGGCCGCGTACCCGAGGCAATTGCGGAGTTTCAAGCAGCCGCGGCGGCTGCTCCATCTGAGCCAGAAGTTCATTTCGGTCTGGGGTACCTCTTCTGGAAAGAGCACAGCTACGAGGAGGCAGAAAGCGAGTTTCGCCGCGAGTTGGCCCACGACCTTTCACACCCGCAGGCCAACGCTTACCTGGGCGACGTGCTGCTGCATCGCGGCGATCCGGACGGCGCGCTACCGTTGCTTGAGAAAGCCCGCGGCCTGGACGCCAAGATTCGCATCGTCCACCTGGATCTAGGGATTGTACATCAGGGCCGCAAAGAGTACGGGCCCGCAGAACGTGAACTGCGCGAGGCTGTACGGCTGGATCCCACCAGACCGGATGCGCACTATCGCCTGGCGCAGGTCTACCAGAGCCTGGGCCGCGCGGTCGAGGCTAAAGCTGAACGGGTCGCCGTGACGCGCTTGCACGAGAAGCGCAACGAAGATTTGCTGCAGCAGATCTCGGGCAAACCGCCGGCGCTGTAGCGCACGGCTTCGGAAGGCTACCCCGCCGCGAAAATTGCCGCGCGGTAGTGCACAATGGAACCATACCCGCTTAAATGCCGAATACCAAAATCGTTGCGACGATGGGGCCCGCGAGCGACTCTCCGGCCACCATCCGGCAACTGCTACTTGCCGGTGTGGACGTGTTTCGCCTGAACGCGTCGCACGGCACGCAGCCTGAGCATGGCGCGCGCATTGCCGCCATTCGTCAGGTGGCCGCCGACTTACGGCAACCAGTGAGTATTCTGCTGGACCTGCAAGGGCCCAAGATCCGTCTGGGCACATTTGCTGGAGGCGGTTGCACGCTCGAAGCCGGCAATCTGTTCACGATCACGCCCGAACCGGTAGTGGGCGACTGCGCGCGGGCTTCCACGACTTATCTGAACTTCGCCGCGGATGTGAAACGTGGAGACCGGGTGCTGCTGGCGGATGGCGCCATCGAACTGCGCGTAATTGAAGTGACGGGCGCTGACGTGCGCACAGAGGTGATCTGCGGCGGGCCGATCGGCGACCACAAAGGCATCAATCTGCCGGGTGTGGCGGTCAGCCTGCCGTCGCTCACCGAGAAAGATCTGGATGATCTCCGTTTTGGAGTGGCGCAAGGCATCGATATGGTGGCGCTGTCCTTCGTGCGCACGGCAGCGGATGTACACGGGCTGCGGGAGTGGCTGCGCAGTATGTACTGGGCCCACTGCCGGTGGTCGCCAAGATCGAGAAGCCGCAAGCCTGGGACAACATCGATGCGATCCTGCAGGAAGCCGACGGCGTGATGGTGGCGCGCGGCGATCTGGGCGTGGAAATGTCGCTGGAAACGCGTGCCGCGGATACAGAAGTCCACCATCCTGCGGGCGCGGCACCACGGGAAGTTCGTGATCACGGCTACGCAGATGCTGGAATCCATGATCGAGAATCCCACGCCGACGCGCGCGGAAGTCAGCGACGTGGCCAATGCCATCTACGACGGCACCGACGCGGTGATGCTTTCGGCCGAGACGTCGGTCGGCAAATATCCGGTGGAAGCGGTGAAGTTCATGGCGCGCATTGCGGCCGAGACGGAAAATTCGATGCGCTCGCAAGGCTTCCGGGAGCTGCCGGCGAGCCCGCATTTCACTTATGCGGAGATTCTGGCGGACGCCGCTTATCACGCGGCGCGAGGCGCGCACGTGTCGGCCATCGTGGTATTCACGGCCACCGGATCGAGCGCGAGGCTGGTCTCGCGGTACCGGCCTCCGGTGTGTATTTACGCAATGACGCCGCGCGAAAACGTTGGCCGGCAATTGATGGTGAATTACGCGGTGAAGCCAGTGGAAGCTCCGGATGTGGCATCCACCGACGAGATGCTGGCTCAGATGGATCGTATCCTCACAACGGGCGGTTATTTGAAGGCCGGAGATTCAGTGGTCTTTCTCGCGGGCCAGCCGGTGGGCCGTCCAGGGACTACGAACTTGATGAAGCTGCATCGCATTGGGGATGCGTAGGGCATTATCAGTTGCCGTGATGTGGACGAAAAGCAGAGATCAGCGGCAGGTGCGCTTAACCCAGAGCGATCCGTAAAATCGGAGCGACAAGAGATACCCCCCCGCTGCGGCTAGAAAGACTAGCCATCCCTGCCGGTGTTCCAGGAACCCCACCGCCATGCCGCCTACCCCTTGCAGCGCGCCCACGGGCAATAGGCGGCCGCCGGTGAAGCGCCAGCGTTGTTGCGGCAACGCCAGGAACACCGAAGAATGATGGCCCAGCGCGAGCGCCACCAAGCCGAACGTCAAACCCGGCGCGGGATCGAGCGGCAACAACAGGATGGAAAGCACGGCTAGAAACGCTGCGTCTTTCGCCAGCAGGATCCGCCAACCGGCCAGAGGCAGCAGCCGGTAGCGCGTCAAGCCTTCACCCAATTCCAGCCCAAATAAGGACTGCGCATAAGTGCTCATGGCCAGCGCCACCAGCAGCGCGAGGATAGCCGGCTCGTCCGGATCGCGATGCGCGGCGAACAGTCGATAGGCGCAGCCTCCAATTGTCAGGAGCAACGCGGCATAAGGGTCCAGCAGGCTGAGGATTTCGCGAATATTCTTGCGCACCAATCCGCCGAGGCTTCCCGGCGGCTGCGGAATGTAACGCAAAAAGTCCCAGTGCGGATCGCGATGGGCGGCCTGCCTTGCCAAGACGGCAGCAGATTGCATTAGGGCGGCGATCCCGCAAAATCCCAGGGCCGCCAGTGGGCGGGCGGTCTTCAACAGGATTAGAACACCGATCCAAGTGACCGGACTCAACGCCAGGCTCGCAAAGCGCAGGCAGATCCGCTGCGTTACGGAGAGAGGCCACAGCGCCAACCGCGTGGCCGGGATTTTGGCTAGCGGATCGGACGACGAAGGAAACAGCAGCAGAAAACCGAGGAGTAATAAGAATGGATATGCGCTGGTGGGCCGCAAGCCGCTGTTCAGCGCGCCGTACGCCAGCAGCGCGGCAAACAGGAAAAGGTTGTTGACCTTTATGGATTGGAGCGTGCCTAAATCACGTGCCACCGCCCGCCGCAGCGCTAGCAAGATGGCGCGGAGGGCGGGCATCAACCGCGCTCCCAGCGCCGTCCGTAATAATACACCGAGGCAGCATAACCCGCCGCGGCCAACGCCAGCACGGCAATACCGCGCTGATGCTCCAGGAATCCACAAGCCAGGCCGGCCGCGGTTTGCATGGCGCCGAAGGGCAAGCTGCCGCTCGAGAATCGCCAACGCTGTTGAGGCATGCCGAGGAGCACGGATGAATGATGCCCGAAGGCGAGCGCCACTAGTCCGAACGTCAATCCCGGACCGAGATCCACTGGCAGCAGCAGCACGAAGAGTGTCGCGAGGAAGGCAATTCCCTTCCCCAGAAGAATCTCCCAACCCCGCAACGGCAGCAAGTGGTAGCGCGTGATACCGGCATCGCGATCGAGGCCAAACAGCGATTGCGCGCCGGTGCTGAGGGCGAGCGCTACTAGCAGGCTCATGACGGTGGACACCGCGGGATCCGGATGAGCGGCAAATAGCCGATATGCTCCGGTCCCCAAGCTCATGAGCGCGGCCGCATATGGGTCCAGCAGGCTGAGAGTTTCGCGTATGTTCTTGTGCACCAACGCGCCCAGCTTTCCCGGAAAGCGCGGGATGTCGCGCAAAGGATCCCAATGCGGATCGCGTTTCACCATGTACCGTCCCATAGCCAGGGCGCACTGCATACCCATCGCCAGGCCGCAAAATGCCAGAGCCATGCCGGGCTGCTTCGTCTTTAGAAGAATCAGAGCGGCAGCCCAAGTCACCGGGCTGAGGGCCAAACTGGATAGGCGCAGAGCCAACCGCTGCTTCCGGGTTAATGGCCACAACGCCAGGCGCGCCTTGGGAATCTGACCCAGGGGATCGGCTGAAAGCGGAAACAACAGCAAGAAACCCAGCAGGAGAAAGAGCGCTTCCGCGGCTTGCCCCAACAACGCGAGAAAGAGCAGGTTGTTGGCCTTGACGGCGCCTGCCAGATCGCGGCCCACAGCGCGCCGCAGCGCCGTCAGGATTGCGCGGAGCGCAGCCACGGCAAGTCCTCCTGTTGCGGCGTCTCGGCCAGGTCGAAGTAAAGCTCCTCAAGGGGCCGATCCAGTTCTGTCCTCGCCTCGTGGAAAACGATATGGCCGCCGCGAATGATCATCACCTCAGTGGCCAACTGCGGGATCATGGCCAGCGCGTGGGAGGTCAGGAAGACGCCGATGCCGCGGCCCGCAACGGAAATCAGTAGATCGCGAATGGTCACCGACGAAACCGGATCGATACCCTCGAAGGGTTCGTCCAGCAGCAGCACGCGAGGATTGTGGAGCAGGGCCATGGCCAGCGCGGTCTTCTTGCGCATGCCATGGGAGCACTGATCCAGATAGGTGTAGCGGCCCTTCTCAAGGCCCAAGATACGCAGCAGGGCGGCGGAGCGCGCACGGGTTTCGTCGCGGCTGAGACCGTAAATAGGACCGCAGAGTTCCAGATGCTCTTCGATGGTGAGCGCATCGAAGAGCCCCAGGTCCTCGGGAAGCACGCCGATGGACCGCTTGACAAGCAACAGTTCTTTGGTAGCGTCGTAGCCCGCAATGCGCACATCGCCGCTATCGGGGGGTAGCAGGCCGGTGAGGATTTTCAGCAATGTAGATTTTCCCGCGCCATTGGGTCCCAATAGGGCGCAGATGCCGCCGGGAAGTTCAAAGGAGATGCCATCGAGCGCGGTGAAATCTCCGAATCGTTTACTGACGTCGCGGCAATGAAGCATGTTCTGCGATTATCGCAGGTGGAACCGGAGGCTCGGGCCAACGCCTGCCCTACTTGCTAAGCTGAGGGCTGCATGATCGAGTGGTCGCCCACGTCCTGGAAGAATAAGGCCGCGGAACAGCAGCCGCAGTATCCGCGCGAAGAAGCCGTAACGCGCGTGGTGGATGAAATATCTAAACTGCCGCCGCTGGTAACGTCTTGGGAGATCCACGCGCTGCGCGGACAACTGGCGGAGGCCGCCCGCGGAGAGCGCTTCCTGCTGCAAGGCGGCGATTGCGCGGAGCGCTACGATCACTGCGACTCCGGCACTATCGCCAACAAACTCAAAATCCTGCTGCAGATGAGTCTGGTGCTTGCGCTGGGGGGCCAGAAACGGGTGATCCGGTTGGGCCGCTTTGCAGGCCAGTACGCCAAACCGCGCTCGGATGAATTTGAAACGCGCCAGGGCGTAACGCTGCCGAGCTATCGCGGGGACCTGATCAACGCGCCCGAATTTACAATGGAGGCGCGCACGCCGGATCCGCAGTTGATGCTGCGCGGTTACGAGCGGGCCGCGCTGACGCTGAATTTCATCCGCGCGCTGGTGAGCCGAGGTTTCGTCGACCCGGCGCGTTTGGATTACTGGAACCTGGACTGGGTAAAAGACTCCCCGATGGCCGAGGAATACCGTCGCGTGGCGCGGCAGATCGGGGAGTCGATGCCGGTTCATGGAGAGCCTGATGGGCGTGCATCCGGGCGAACTGCAATGGATCGATTTCTTCACCAGCCATGAGGGGTTGCATTTGCTGTACGAGCAGGCGCAGACGCGCCGTGTGCCCCGCCAGGAGGGCTGGTACGACCTTTCCACGCACTTTCCGTGGATCGGAATGCGCACTGCCGATCCGCGTGGCGCGCACGTGGAATTTTTCCGGGGAGTACGGAATCCGCTCGGGATCAAGATCGGGGGGGAATGCGGCGCGGACACGCTGCGGCAGATTATCGAGATCCTGCACCCGGACGACGAGCCGGGACGGCTCACGTTGATCCACCGCTTCGGCGCGGATGCGATAGGACGGTTTCTGCCCCCGCTGATCGAAGCCGCGCACGCCACGGGTAGGACAGTGCTATGGTGCTGCGACCCCATGCACGGCAATACGCGTACGACTGCGGACGGCATAAAGACACGCAACTTCGACGAGATCCTGAGCGAGATCGACCAGGCATTCGACATTCACGCGGCATGTGGGAACCGGTTGGGGGGGATTCACATCGAGCTGACTGGGGAGGACGTAACAGAATGCATTGGGGGCGCTCGCGGCGTGCGCGAGGCGGATCTGAAGCTGGCTTACAAATCGGGGTTGGATCCGCGGCTGAATTACGAGCAGGCGTTAGAGATGGCGTTCTTCATTTCGCGGAAGATGAGCCGGAACAGTTGAGCCGCACCAGGATGAGCGTTCACGCAACCAAGTGAATGCGGTTGCGGCCTTCGCCTTTGGCGCAATAGAGCGCTTTGTCCGCTGTATGCAGCAGGGCTTTGGCGGATCTTTCGTTTGTGCGCTGGACGACGTCAAGTTCGGCAACTTCATGCCGCCGGAGACGGCGCGCCCGGGGCTCGACCCCCAGCTCTCTCGCGTGATCCGCCGGGCCATGGGCAAGCTGCCGGCCGACCGCTATCAAACGGCCGAGGAGATGCTGGCCGACGTCGAGCAGGTGATGCGCGCGGCGTTTGGGCCGGTCGGCCAGACCGAGCTGCAGCGCTGGCTGGCTGACCTGGGCGCGAAAGACGGCGTTCCCCCGCCGACGCGCGAGACGCCGACCGAGCCGCCCGCGACCGGCTCCATCGTCGGCCCGCTGTGATCGGTCTGCTCGGGAGGTGTCAGCCCTGCAGGGGGCAGGTCGGGAATCGCGACGTATTCCGGCTCGACCTCTCCGGTCAACGCTCGCATCCAGGCGGCGATCGCGTCGACGTCTTGCGTGGAGAGCTCGACCCCGAGTTGATGATGTCCCATGAGGCGGATCGCCGCCTGGAGGTTCGAGGTCGCGTGATCGTGGAAGTAGGGAGCGGTCTCGGCGATGTTCTTCAGCGAAGGGACCTGGAGGATGAGCCGCTCCGCCACGGAGTTTGTTGCTGTGCCGCCGGCCTGCGTCCTTCTTTGGCCAGGGATATGCCAGGCCGAGCATCTGGAACATCGTCCCGCCGACCTGTTGCCCGGTGTGGCAGGCGACGCAGCCAGTCTTGAGAAACACGCGCAATCCGTTCTTCTCCTCCAGGGTGAGAGCCGAGACATCCCCGGCGACGAACCTGTCCCATCGTGAGTTGTTGACCAACCCTCGCTCGAAGGCCTCGATTGCCTCCGCGACGTTCTTGACCGAGATGGGTCGAGTCGTCCTGCGGAAATCCCTGCGCGAAACAAGTGGACGTACCGAGGGACGCGTCCCAGCAGATCCGCCAAAGTCGATGCTCGCCGGCAGCGCCCATCTCCACTGGTTGCGTGGCTGGCGTCTCCCCTAGCGCCTCATCATTCTGTGCCTCGCCGTTGGGTACGCCGGTCCGCCAGAAGAGGACAATGTGCGCCTGGGTGTTGAAGGTGCTGGGGGCGTTTGGCATTTGGACGAGCCCGCCGACCGCGAAGCCGGCCGGTTTGCCGTCGACCCCGAACTTGCTCAAGGTGTGACAGCCGCCGCAGGAGACCTTCTGATCGCGCGACAGCCGGCTGTCGTGGAACAAGAAGCGACCGAGCGCGACCCGACTCGGGTTCGTGGGGGAGCTGTCGCGCATCCCACCGACCGCCATCTTCCCGAATACTCCGTCATCTCGGCCGGAGGGCTGGACGCACATCCAAACACTCCGCCGGTCACCAGCATCCAGAAAACGAGTCCCGGCTTCATTTTCTCCCGCCATCCTTCCCCGTGATTGGATCCCATAGCCGCCTCTGGGCATTGCAACCTCGGAGCCACATCGGTGAATCGATGAATCTCCGCCGCCGCCAGGGAGGTCGTCCCGAGATGTCGGACTCTGCTCGGGCGAATCCGCCAGGGCTATGGCCGATCTTCCATGGCCTGCCCGCCAGAAGATCGCCGGGGTAAAAGCCTTTATCCCTGGGCGAGGTTGGTCTTCGGCCTGGCACGCACCTCGCAACGACGCGAGGCATGAGGACCATGACCCGAGCGAAAAATCGATCCAGCGTGTGGGCGTTCATCATCGGCCCGTTGCTGGGAGGATGTGCTGCCTCCACCCCGCCCCAGATCCCTTCCGACAATCTGGGGAGCCTGGTGATCGCCGCGGAGGTCATTACGCCCCATCAGGACCCGAACCGGGTCGCGCTGGGACGGCTCCTATTTCACGACCCTCGGCTCTCCAGAGACCACCAGGTCGCCTGCAGTACGTGCCATGTGCTGACCAAGTTCGGAATCGACGGCAAGGTCATTTCCACCGGGGTGGGGGGCTTGCAAGGCAGACGCAACACGCCGAGCGTGTTCAACGCCGCCACGCACATCGCTCAGTTCTGGGACGGTCGGGCGGCCGATCTCGAGACGCAGGTGAGCGGCCCGCTCATGAATCCGGTGGAGATGGCGATGCCCAACGAGAAGGCAGTGGTCGACGCGATCGGGCGGATCCCCCGGTATGTCGAGATGTTCAACCTGGCCTTCCCCGGCGACGATCCCGTCATCTCGCTCAAAAACGTGAGCGAGGCCATCGGCGCCTTCGAGCGGGGCCTGGTGACCACCTCGCGGTGGGACCAGTTCGTCGCCGGCGACCATTCGGCGTTGACCGTGCGGGAGAAACACGGCCTGGGCGTGTTCATGCAGCGGGGTTGCATCACCTGCCACGCTGGACCGCAGGCCGGAGGGATGAGCTTTCAGAAAGTCGGCGTGGTGTTTCCCTGGCCTAACCAGACGGACCAGGGGCGCGCTGAGATCACCCACTTCCCCCCCGACAGCATGGTCTTCAAGGTTCCGTCGCTGAAGAACATCGCGCAGACGGCGCCATATTTTCACGACGGCTCGACGACGAGCCTGGAGGTCGCGATCAAGTTGATGGGGCATCACCAGCTTGGAATCGAGCTCTCGAACGACGACGTCAATGCGATCGCCGATTGGATGCGGTCCATGACGGGCGAGGCAGATCCGGCCTACATCGCCGTCCCGCAGCTACCCCCGGGCTAATGAAGGGATCGTCAGATCTCGAAGTCGCGTGCGCGAACTCCGAGGCTCTTCATCTTGAGGTGCAGGGTCTTGAAATCGGTCAGGAGCGCGCGCGCAGCTTCGCTCTTGTTGCCCTTGGCCGCCCTCATCGCCTCGCAGATCACCTGACGCTGGGCCTCGCGAGCGGCCTCCCGGCCGACATCCTTCAGCGATGTGCCGGGGGCGCGCAGAGCGGTCGCCGCCCGTGCCGCAGCGGCCGTCCCGAGAGACTTCTGGATCGTCGCACAGTCGAGCAGCAACTCCGTCGACTCGAGCACCGCCTGGCGAATCACGTTCCGAAGCTGGCGGACGTTGCCCGGCCAAGGATGGCCCTGGAGGAGAGCCAGAGCGTCGGCAGCTATTCCTTGGATCGGGCGGCGTAGCTCGATGCTCACCTCGCGCATGAACCGCTCGGCGAGGTGAGGGATATCCTCCGGCCGCTCGCGCAAAGGGGGCAGCGAGATTGTGTACTGGGCAAGCCGGAAATACAGATCGGACCGGAACGTCCCCTCCGCAACCCGCGCCTGTAGGTCGTTGTTGGCCGCGGCGATGAACCGAACGTCGATCGATGCCGTCTGGCTGGCCCCGATAGCCTGCAGCTGCCGTGACTCCAGAACGCGGAGCAACTTGGCCTGCAGGCCCAAGGGCAGGTTACCGATCTCGTCGAGGAACAGGGTACCGCCCTCGGCGAGGTGAAAGTGTCCCATCCGACGCCGATCGGCGCCCGTGAACGCCCCCTTCTCATGCCCGAACAGCTCGGACTCCAGCAACGTTTCCGGGATGGCGCCGCAATCGATGGCGACGAAGGGCTTGGAGCGCCTCTCGCTGTGACGGTGCAGTGCCGCAACCACCAACTCCTTTCCGGTCCCGGTCTCTCCTTGGACCAACACCGAGAAGTTGGTGGCGGCGACTGTCTTCACCTGGTCGATGATGTGACGCACCGCCGGGCTGGGCCCCATTTGAGTGTCGAGACCGCCGGCATTGCTCACCTGGCGACGGAGCTCCTGGACCTCGTTTGCCAGGCTGCGAGCCTCCATGGCACGTCGTACGGCGACGACGATCTCGTCGGCGTCGAAGGGCTTGGTCACGTAGTCGAACGCCCCGAGCCGCATGGCGCGCACGGCCAACTTGACGTCGTCGCAGCCGGTCAGCATGACGACAGGAAGATTTGGCTTCTCCGCCTTGAGCCGCGCGAGCACCTCGATGCCGTCGAGATCCGGAAGCTCGAGGTCGAGGATGACCAGATCGATGACCCGGTCGGGTGCTTCGGTCGTCGCGCGCGCCAGACCAATCCGGCCGTCCTTGGCCGTGATGACCTCGAAACCCTCCTTGACGGCGATCGCCCCCAACACTCGGCAAATGGCAGGATCATCGTCGACCACCAGAAGTCGGCGATTCATGGCAGCCTCACCCGCCAAGCTAACAGAGACTGGCAACGGTCACCAGAGGAGGTCTGGAGAACGGCCGGGCTGGCGCCGGACAACGGGGACCTTCGGGCAGCCGTTAAGGGGCCGGCTGCGCGACCGTGCTGGCGTCGAGGCTGACCGCCGTCTGCGCCAGGAGCCTGCCGTTGATCGACGCCCCCGTGCGGAGGTTGATCATCGTTTGGCAGAGGATGACTCCCTCGATGTGCGAGGTGGTGCCGAGGTCCACGCTGCCCGCGACCTCCCAGAAGACGTTCTTGGCCAACGCGCCACCGGTCAGATGAACCTGGACGGCGCTGCTCAAGGTGAGATTCTGGGCGATCTGAAAGATCCAGACGGCGGTCGCGCTGCCGTTGAGCGTGAGGTCGGTCGGAATCAGGACGGCGGAGCTCCACTGGTAGACGCCTGACGAGAGCGTCATCCCGCCGATGGTTCCGGCACCCAGCTCGGTGACGTCGGGCGCGCGCCCGGCGGCATCGCTGAACGCCAGCAGCATGTCGCTCACGGCGGCGGTCAGATTGGCCGGCGTGGGTGCGGCGTAGTCGGCCGCGTAGATCTTTCCCGTCACCTGCGTCGAGGTGGAGAACACGTTGGTGGAATCGGCGATCAACGAAAATTGCGTTATGAAGGTGGCCGCCATGGGGCTGATTCCCAGGTCCCCCGTCACCACCGAAGGTGGCACGGTGGAGATGGCGCTCTCGGCGAGGATGACGTAGTTCCCGGCGGTGGCCAGGCTCACGGGCGTACCGGGGGCGCCGACGGCCGCGTCGGTTCGGTGACCCGCTGTCCCTCCGCCGCCCGTCGTTCCCCCATTGCCCACATTGCCGCCGTTGCCGCCCTTGGGCCCGCCGTCTCCGGACGTCTGGGAACTCGAGCCGCAGCCGGCAACGAGCGCGAGCAGCAAGATCGTCGCATGTTTGGAGAAGAGATTCGGGTCGAGGTTCTTATTCACGGTTCGCTCCTTGGAATGCCAATCGCGGCAACAGATCCACTCATATGCATCCCCAGGACACCGCGAAACGACGGAACTTCCGCGGGCGCCGTCGCTTTTTGCGTCAGGTGTGTTCCGGCCGCCCGCCGGCCGGCGTTCCAGGCGCTCGTTTGCCCGCCACCAGCAGCGCCGCCATCGGGTGGCGGCAGCCGTCTACTCCGCTTCGCGCGCGCGCCGCGTTCCCCGTCCCAGGACCAGGCCAAGACAGACCCCGGCGCAGATCCAGGCGATGGGGTGAGCCCCGGCCCAATGTCGCCAACTGAGCGTGTCGTTGACCCGCCGTTGCAAGTTGCCGAGCGACACGTCGACACGTTTCCGGCGTGAGGCAATCTCGGCCTCGAGCTGCGCGATCTCCTCGCTGGGCTCGACCCGGAGCGCCAGCTCAGACATCGAGAGGCTTCGCCGTGTCTGACAGCGCGGCGACCGTTCGACGGACGCCGGCCGTCATGTCAGCCCGGGTCCGCTCGAGAATGCGGGCCCGTCCCAGCGCCGAAAGCGACCAGATGATCCCGAAAGCGGCGGGGACGAGCTGCAAGGCTGCAACCGAGGCCAGCGCCGCGGGCCTGCTGAGGTACTTCCCGAGCCACGAGGCCAACGCAGCCATTCCGAAGGCGTAGCCGACGATCAGCGGCGGAATCAACAGCGCGACGCGCCCGGCGCGCTTGAGCGCGTTCCTGAGGTCGACGGACAGCTCCAGGCGGGCCAGACGGATCTTCAGGTCGAAGAGCGCCAGCAGCTCCTCGGTGGCCGCCTTCACCATGTCGGTCAGGGAAGAGCGTTCCGCGCTGGGCGGTCGTGTGCTCAGGTGCGGGCCTCTTCCCTGGGGCTCGCCGGGTCGGACGGCTCGGCCGAATCGGAGTCGTCATCGCGAATGCCGCGGAGGCGCTCGCCGAGATCGTCACGCAGGGCTCGCCCCGACTTGGGCGCCAGCAACAACGCCGCGCCCGCGCCAACGAGCAGGCCGACGCCGAAAATGCTCAGGGCTCCGAGCAGCCGCTCCGAAGAGCTCGGCTTGCTCGCCAACCCCAGGGCCGAGAGGATGTCTTCTTTGCTGAGTTCGCGGACGTCGCTTAGCTTCATGGTCAGGTCTCCTCGGAATTGGGATGTATTTGGTCGCCACGAGCGAGAAAGGTCTCGCCAGCCGCGACGACGCTCTGGGTCACGAATGGAAGGAAGGCCATGCGAAGCCCAATCCGCACGGCCGCGCCCACGATGCGGGCGGTGAGCGGCGAGAACAGGCCGCCACCCAGCACGTATCCGGCGCCGAGCGCGAAGGCGACGGAGCGGACCGGATGCTCCTTCGTTTGGCGGGAGAGCGAATCGCTCCAAGCGCCGACCTGGCCGCGGCGCTCGGGCGGGCGCTTCCCGTTGGGGATCGCCCGCGCACGAGGCCTGCTCGGTTTCGCTGATCCATTACGCATGGCGGGCGGCCTTGGCGACCAGGAAGCCGATGGCGATGGCGCCGATCAGAGTCTTGCCTGGGTTGTCTCGAATGAATCGCCGCGCGCGCAGGCGCCACCCGGCGACGGCCGCTTGCGCCTCGCGCACCAGCAGTTCCGCCTTTTCGAGGCCCTGGGGTGTCTCCGTCTCGGGGCTCGGGCGCGTAACACGTGCCATGGTCTCCTCCTTCGGCTCGGCCGGCTTCGCTTTCATTGCTCGTCAGTTCCCGGATCCGACAGAACGAGAGAATCCGAAAGGGTGAAAGGATTGGCGAAGGGGACGCGCCGGTAGAAATCGTCAGAAGCAGCCTGGAAGATCCTGAACCCGCCGTGCAGGTCCGGAGCGTTGGCCATGCTGCGAAGTTGTTCATGCAGCGCCACGCGGTCAGGGACCCGCAGCGTCACCGCCAGCTCATCGACACTGTAAAATCGTCCCGGACGGACGTCCGACATCGCCGCAAAGATCGCGCTCGCTGAAATCACGGTACTCCCCATGGACACAACGCTCCTCGCCGCAGAGTAACCACCGCCGCCCAGTCGTCCATTCGTCATTCGCATGGCCTCTGTCCCGTTTGGTCGACGGCGGGGATCTCTACTCTCCAACCTTCTTTTCGGCGGGTGCCTTTTCGGCGATTTCGCTCGGCTGGGCGCCGGCGGCCGCTTCTGCCGCACGCTTCGCCTCGTCAGATTTCTTCTTGGGGCCGAGCTCGTTCAAATTCCGCACGCCTTGTTTCGTCAGCACTACAACTGCGCTTGTCATTTCACCTCTTTGATTAAGCACTCCGCGCTCCTTGAATATGGCATCTGGGGACCCCCGGGAATGACGTAAATCTCGTGGGGGAGGGCCAGGAATAGCGACGTGTCACTTTTTGACCCGAGAATGGCCGTTGCCGAGTGGCGGGGTCGGCGGGGTCGGCGGGGTCGGCAGCGTCGGAAAGGAACTGACCCGAGCGGCCGCTTGGCCGGCCTGCGCTTCGGCGAGCAGCTCGTGTTCCGCGTTCAGCCAGTCGGTCTCCGCGCTGCCCTCCTCGGGCGAGCGCTGGCCGAACTTCTGGTAGGCGCGCTTGGCTATGGCCTCCTCGGTGATGCCCATGGTCTCTCCTCCGTGTGTGGTGCTCGAAGCCGAGCCCGCGCCATACTGGCGACCGAGGGCGGCAGGCGACAAGCCGAAAGTTCCGCCGCCGACCGTCGCTAAAAGCGACGTCATCGGATTAGCGACGTGTTCTGCCGTAACTTCCGCATCGTCGCGCGACGAGCATCATCGTACGTTCGAGCGCAGGAGGCTCTTTGAGACTCAGCGTTCAAAACGCCGGCGGAGCGGTCGAAGCAAAGTTGAGGGCGCACATCGAGCGGCGTCTCTCCTTCGCGTTGAGCAGCTTCGGCGAGCGGATCGGACAGGTCGTCGTTCGGCTGTCGCATCCCAAGCCCGCTCAGGGGGACCTGCTCGAGCAGTGCGAGATCGAGGTCAGGCTACGTCCCCGCGATCTGACGGTCGCCGACACCGGAGCGGATCTCTTCGTCGCGGTCGAGAACGCCGCCGAGCGGCTGGGGCGTTCGGTCGCCCGGGCGATCGAGCGCGAGCGAGGCTGGTCCGACGGCCTCCCGCCGCTCTCTGTCCCCCGCGCGCGACGGTAACGGCAGCCGCGCGCGCGGCTCAGGCGAAGATGTGGGTGCGCGCCGCCTCGCAGATCGCCGCCACGGCCGGATGTTTGATCTTGCGCTCGACGGAGATGGCGTAGAAGCGCTGCCTCAGATCCTTGAGGGGACCGACGAGCTGGACTTTGTAGCGCCGCCGGATCTCGTCGACGACCACCTCGGGCGCCACGAACGCGCCCAGCTCGGCCTCGCCCAGCACCGTCGCCAACGCTGCGTCGTCGAACTCGGCCACGATCTTGGGGCGCATGTCGCGCGCGTCGAACCAGGCGTCGAGCGCCCGGCGCAGCGTCGAGGTGGCGGCCGGGAGCAGAAGCGGCGCGCCGTGCAGCGAGTCCGGGAATCCGCGACGCAGCGACTTGGCGAGGCGGGGGGCCGCCATGACCACCGACCCACACTCGCCGAGCGGATGACTGAAGGCGCGAACGGAGGTGCCGATGCCGGCCGGAGCGTCGGCCAGGACCACGTCCACCGCGTGCACGGCGAGGTCCGCCATGAAGGCGTCGATGGAGCGATCCTCCCGACAGACCACCCGGATCTCTTCGCCGATGTGGAACGCCGGCGCCAGGATTCGATGCACGATCGACTTGGCGAGCACGTCCGAGACGCCGACCACCAGCCGGAGCGGCCGCCCGCCCGAGCGTCCCTTGACAGAGTCCATGAACTCTCGTCCGAGCGAGAAGATCTCGTTGGCGTAGCGATAAGCCACGCGCCCGGCGTCGGTGAGGACCAGGTCCCGCCCCTTTCGCTCGAACAGCTTCTCGCCGAGGACGTCCTCCAGGCGATGAATCTGGCCGCTGATGGTGGGATGGGCCAGGCGCAGCTCCTTGCTGGCCCGGACGATGCTGCCCTCCTTGGCCACCATCCAGAAGTAGAGGAGGTGATGATAATTGAGCCATTCCACGTCGAAGAAGATACGTCGCATTTCCCGACGGCGTGTCGGCGAATGCCGATTATTTCAGGGGCCCGCGGCGGTGCGCGAACTTGTCACCTCGGGGGCGACGACCCTCCGAACTTCGGCGCCCGCCCGACGCCAGGCGGAGCGGGCGGTGGCCCGGGTGGTCGGCGAGAACCAGGCCAGCGCCGCCCCCGCGGCGAGCGCGAGCAGGAGCGCCCTCGACTTTCGTCCCAGGGAGGTGCGCCTGGTTCGTCGGAGGAACGGGAGCGTCTTGCGTTCCACCAGCAGCTGGGGTGGCTCCGAAGCGTCGCCCCACGGCAGCAGCGGTGGCGGCAGATCCGCGGCCGGCTCTGGGGGCGGCCGGGGGACCTGCCTCCGATCGACGGCGATCTCGTCGACCGCGACGCCCAGCGCCCCGGCGAAGTCGGTGACGTTGGGATAGCGCTCGGCTGGTCGCTTGGACAGTCCCCGCCCGATCACCGCGTCCACTCCGGGGCCGAGCCAGGGCACGTGTGCCGACGGTGGGTGCGGCGTTTCGTTCACCACCTGCGCCAGGATCGCCATCGGGTCGGCGCCGGCGAAGGGATCGTGGCCGGTGAGCAGCCGGTAGGCGAGGGCGGTCAGCGCGAATTGATCGGTGCGATGATCGATCTCGTCGTCGAGCCCGCCGGCCTGTTCGGGGGCCATGTACTCGGGCGTGCCCGAGATGAGCGGTTCGTTGATCAGCTTGGCCTGCCAGATCGCCCGCGAGATCCCGAAGTCGATGACCTTGACGAAGTCGTCGCGACCGTCGGTCGAAATGAGGATGACATTGTCGGGCTTGAGATCCAGATGAACGACGCGCTGGGCGTGGGCGGCCGCCAGCGCCTGGGCGACTTGCTCGATGATGTGGGCCGCCGCGCGCGGGTCGAACGGCTCTTCGGAGCCCGTGCCTTCGATGAGGGGCCGCCCTTCCAGCATCTCCATCACCAGAAAAGGGACGCCCCATTCCGTCACGTCGAAGTCGAGGATCTGGACGATGTGCGGATGCCGGACCGCGGAGAGGATGTCGGCTTCCCGGCGCAGGCGGGCCAGGAGCCGCGCGTTTCCCGCCAGACCGGAATGCAGGACCTTGACGGCGACCTCGCTCCCCAGGCGTTCGTGGGTCGCCACGAAGACGTTGCCGCACCCTCCTTCCGCGAGCAGGCGGGTCAGCCGATAGGTGCCCCCCAGGACCGTCCCGATCGTGGGAACTGCCCGATCAACCGCCGGCTTGATGTCGGTTGTCGTCACGAATTGGCCAACAGCTGTTGCTCGACGACGGTGTGAGCGTCCTCGATCGTGGAGCAGACCTGCCCGGCTCCGTCTTCCGTGAGCCGCCGGGAGCTCTCCTCTCCGTTCGCTTGCGCCCCGGGGCGAATCACCAGGATGGGCGTGTGGGGCAGCTTCGCGCGCAGGCGCCGGCAGAGGTAGCGCGCTTGGGTGAGGCCGCCCGGCGGGATCGAAATGACGCACACGAGATCGGCCAGGTCCGCCGACAGGCCTGCCGTCGGGTCCGCCGTCAGGTAGGCCGAGCCCACCGATTCCACGACGATCCTCTGGGGATCGAAGAGCTGGGCCAGCATCTCCCAGATGGTCTCGTCGGTGACCGTCCGGGCCGACACGCCGACGACCCGCCGTACGCGGGGGGCGGGCTGATCGCGCCGGTCGAGCCGATCTTCCCGAGCTTCCCGATCTTGGCTGCCAGGCGGTTCGCGCGGCTCCGCCGGGCCGGCGTCCACCAGGGCGCGAATGGCCCGCAGGACGTGCTGGTGATCGGACTCGCTGATCTCGCCGCGGGCCCGATTGCGATCGGCGAGGAGCAGCGCGGGGATGATCACCTCGTCGAAGACCTGGGCCCGGGGCGCGGCGTGGAGTCGTTTGTCGAGGATCTCCTGCGCCTCGTCCTCGTCTCCCGACAGCAGGCGGTGATAGAGGACCAGCTGGTCCTCGAGCGCGGGCTGGTCGCCCAGCAGCACCTCGAGGAAGGAGAGGCGGGGGACGTGCTTCCCCAGCACCGCCAGACAGACCGTCAGCGGCGTCGAGAGGACCAGGCCGACGGGCCCCCACAGCCACGACCAGAAGATCGCCGAGGCCAGCATGGCCATCGACGACACGCCGGTCTTGGCGCCGATGACGATGGGCTCGACCAGGTAGGCGGTCAGCGCGTCGAGGCCCAGGAACAGACCGAGCGTCGCCACCAGCTGCCACCAGCCGGGAAACTGCGCGAAGGCGAGCGCGGCGGGAAACACCATCGCCACCATCGTTCCGACGAAGGGGACGAAGCGGAGAACCGCGGCCAGGAATCCCCACAGCGGAGCGTACGGAATCCCGATCGCCAAGAGACCGCCCGCCACGACCAGGCCGAAGCTCCCGTTGATGGCCGACTGCTGGGCCAAAAATCGGCCGATGCGGTGGCCCGCCTCGTCGAGCGCGCGGGTCGTCAACGTGACGTGCCCTCGCCCGACCAGACGGATGAAGCGATCCCTGAGGTCTTCGCGTTTGACGAGAAAGAAGATCACCAGCACCAGGACGATCGCCGCGCGCGCCAGCGGCTCCACGATCGGTTCGAGCGTGCCTTCGATCCGCTCCAGCGCGGTGGCTTCGGCGGGGACCACGCGGACCGGTCGCGCCCCCTCGTTGGCGGCCACCCGCTCGTCGAGGCTGCGGACGGCGCTGTCGACGCTCTTCGACAGACCGGCCAGGCCGCTCCCCTCGCTGCCGCGCAGGGCCAGCATCTTTCGCTGGATCGAATCGGAGTACTTGGTCATCTCCACCGAGAGATCGACCACCTGGCGTTTCAGCAGGTACCCGAACCCGGCCACGACGGCGAGCGCGATGACGACGACCACCGCCACCCCCGCCACGCGCCCGACCGCCCGTTCGAACAGCCTGACGGCGGGACCGAGCGCGAACGCCACCACGGTCGCCAGCGCCAGGGGGACCAGGATCGTCTGCGCGCGCGAGAGGACGGCGACGATCAACACGATGGTGGCCAGCGCCCCCAAGGAAGGCCGATCCGCCCGCGGCACCGGCAGGGGCGCGGGCGTCGGCAGCGCGGTGCCGCTCACCGGACGCCCGAGGCGCCCGACGGCCGGTGAGCGACCTTCAAGGCGTGGCGCCGCCGGGCGCGAGGACGCCACAATCGAGGGCGAACCTCACCAGGGCGGAGCGGCTGGCCAGACCGAGCTTCTCCATCAGGCGCGATTGATAGGTCTCGATCGACTTGACGCCTAGGCGCAGCTCATCGGCGATCTGGGCGTTGGTGAAGCCTTCGGCGACACGCCGCATGACTTCCCGCTCTCGCCCCGTCAACTGCGCCATCCCTTTTCCGTCGGCGACGCCGGGGGTGTTCGACCGCATCGAGTGGGTGAACTCCAGCCCCAGCGAGGCGTCCATGAAGGTCCGTCCCTGCGCGACGGCGCGGATCGCCGCCAGGAGCTCGGTGTCGACGGCGCTCTTCACCACGTAGCCGACCGCGCCCGCGTCCCCGGCGGCCCGGATGTACCCCAGCTCGTCGTGGACGGTGAGGACGATGATCCGCGTCTTCGGGCGGAGCTGTTTCACGGCGGCGATGGCGGCCAGCCCCCCGCCGTTCGGCATGCTGATGTCCATCAAGACGACGTCCGGCTCAGTGTCCTTGATTCCGAGCAGGGCCTCCGGCCCGTTGGAGGCCTCTCCCACCACCTCCATGTCCGCCTGGGTGTTGATGAGCGCGCGCAGGCCGCCCCGCAGGATCCCGTGATCGTCCGCGACGAAAACTCGGATACTCATGATGAAACCGCCTTTTGCCCCGGAAGCGGGACGGAAATACAGATGGTGGTGCCGTGCCCAAGAGAAGACTCGACGGTCATCGAGCCACCGACGAGGTTGGCCCGCTCGCGCATCCCCACCAGGCCGAGATGCTTGTCGGAGACCGTCGCCTCGACGTCGAAGCCCTTCCCGTCGTCCTCGATGACCAGGCGGACCTCGCTGGCGTTTCGATGAATGAGGATGCTGACCGCCTTCGGCGCGGCGTGCTTGCTGGCGTTCGTCAACGCCTCCTGCGACATCCGGTAGAGCGCGATCTCGATCTGTTCGGGAAGGCGCGGCAGGCGTGGGCCGGTGACGTGGAGGTCGACCACGAACTCGTTGGCGCCGGTCACGTCGAGGCTCAACCGTTCGAGCGCCTCCTCGAGCCCCAGATCGTCGAGCACGCTGGGGCGAAGTCCCCGGGCCATCCGCTGAACACCGAGCAAGGCGCCTGACACCAACCCGCGCAGCGTGTTGGCCGCCGATTTCACCTGCTCGAGATCCTGCGACTCCTCGACCGCGCGGAGGCCGACCAGGAGTGAGGTCAAGGTCTGCGCCGTTTCGTCGTGCAGCTCGCGGGCGATCCGCCGCCGCTCCACCTCCTGCGCCGTGAGCACGTCCCTGAGCAGGGCGCGGATGGTCTCTTCGGCGTAGCGCCGCTCCGTGATGTCGCGGTTGACGCTGACGTAACCGAGCCGCTTGCCGCCGCTGTCGAAGAGCGCGGCGGCGCGTGACTCGATGTGGATCCGCTTTCCGTCGCCCCGCCGGTGGGTGAGCTCGCCGTGAAAGCGCCCTGTCTCGACCAGTTGCTGGATCGCCTCGGTCCGCTCGACGCCGACGAAATCGGTGCGGAACACCAGCGCGTCCGGCCGCCCGAGGACCTCCTCGGCACGTCGTCCGTAGGTCGACTCTGCGGCGGCGTTCCACCCGGTGAGGACGAACTTGTCGTCGCTGGCGATGACGGCGTCCGTGACCGTGGAGAGCAGCAGATCGAGATAGCGCGCCTGGGCCTCCGTCCGCCGCCGGTACGTCACGTCGAGAATGGAGTCCAGCACGGCCGGCCGCCCGCGGAACGAGACCGCGAACGAGGTGATCTCCACGTCGATGAGCGATCCGTCCCGCTTCCGATGCTTCAAGACGATGCGGGGGATCGCGGAGCTGGTCGCGGGCGGTGTCTCGCCGGACGCGCGGAGCACGCCCTCTTCGGCCACCTCGAGATCGACCGTTGTCATCTGGAGAAATTCGTCCCGCGAGTAACCGTAATGGAGCAGCGCGGCCCGGTTGACGGCGACCAGGTCCAAGGCTTCAGCGACCCACATGGGGTGGCTGTTCTCCTCGAACACGTGGCGGCAATCCACCTGCGCGTCCGACCATCCGACCTCGACCATCGCTCCCGTCATGTCAGCAACTCTGAAGCACTATGTGCGCTTTCTCGCGAGAGACGGCGGAATTCGCCATCGTCATGGCGATTGTTGCGCGCCGTCCTGGGTCGTACCTCGGCGGGGCTGGTGAAATCGGCCGTCAAACGGCGACTCCAGGCCGTCCCCCATCTCGTCCTCCAGGTAGCTGCGGATTCTGGCTTTCAGCCGCAGCTCGACCTGCCGCGTGCGTTCGCGCGTCACGCCAAACTTGGCGGCCAGCTCCGACAGCGTGATCGGATCCTCCGTCAACAGCCGTTGGCAGAAGATCTCGGCGTCTCGACCTTGCAGAGTGTGCTGAAAGGTCTTCAGCTTGGAGCGGAGAACCTCGATGAACTCGGCGTCCTCGACCTGCCGGTCGGGCTGCGACGACGAGAGATCGCTCAACAGATCGCCGACCGTCTTGGCGTCCGACTCCTTCGATCGGAGAGGCGCTTCCAGCGAGGTCTCGCCACCCGCGAAGCGCGCCAGCATGGCGACGACCTCCGCCTCCTTGACCCGCAACCGAGAGGCCAGCTGCTGGGGCGTCGCCTCGCCGCCAGTCACCTCCAACCGGCGCTGCTCCTTGCGGAGACTGAAGAACAGCTTGCGCTGGACCTGCGTCGTCCCCACCTTCACCAGGCGCCAGTTGTCGATGGTGAACTTCAACATGTAGGCCCGGATCCACCAGACGGCGTAGGTGCAGAACTTGATTCCACGGTTCGGATCAAACCCTTCGACGGCCCGCAAAAGGCCGCGATTCCCCTCCTGGACGATGTCGCTCATGTCGCCGGGAACCCGGCAATACTGACGGGCCAGCTTCACCACCAGCCGCATGTTCGCCACGACCAGGCGCTTGCCGAGGACAGGATCCTTGGTCTTGACGTAGTCCACCGCGCAGCGATGTTCTTCCACGCGCGACATCGGAACCGAGTGCCGCAGATCGAAATGGTGTAGTGAAGTTGTGCCCATGTTTTTCCTCGCCTCGTCAATAGCGCGAGCGCAAGGAAGGTCATGTCCGGGAAGCCCCCACACCCCCTGTAGTGGTTTTCCCCAGCCCGCGAACATTGGTTCATCGCGGGCATCCGACTAGGGAATCCCCTTACAGCCCGCCCGGGCCGTCCGGAGTCGGCGCGGGGCCCTGCAGTGTTTATTGAAGAGCGGTCGCGCTTCAGGGGGCCAACTCGGTTCGCCCTGAATTGCGGGACGGAACTGCTGAAGGGACGGACACGATGCTTTGGACAATTGCTGTGATTCTGTTGGTTCTCTGGGCCCTGGGCCTTGTAACCGCCTATACGGTGGGGGGATACATCCACATCCTGCTGGTCTTGGCGATCATCGTGATCCTCATTCGCCTGATCCAGGGACGGAGGGTCCTATGAAGCGGCTTCTCATCGGGGTGGTGCTGCTCGCTTTCGCGCTGGCGCCGTCCCTCGCGCGAGCGGAAACGGTCGGCGCGCCGGCCGCCGCGCCCACGCCAATGGCGGAGGCCGCCGGTGAAGCGCCGGTCGGTTTTACGCCTGTGCAGGCCGCAGCGGGCGGCGGCACTGACTACGCCGCGCGTGAGGCGGCCGCCCCCGAGCTCGGTAAGTTCGAGGGGGGCAGCGTCACGCTCTTCATCGGCGGCGGCGCCGTCTTCGTCGTGCTGGTCATCATACTCATCGTGTTGCTCATCTAATTTTCCGGTGCGCGACGACATCGTCCGCGCGCGCGCCGGAGCGCCGGCGCTGCTGGCGCTCCTCGGCTGCCTCCTGGCGTGCGGCTGCTATCTCGGCTCGGCGAGGAGCGCCACGCCTGCTGACCTGGGGGCCGATGAGGGTTGGGAGCGGATCGAGGGAGTGCCCGAGGTGCGTCAGGTCGCGCGCCAGGACTGCGGCGCGGCCGCGCTGGCCATGGTTCTCGGCTACTGGAAGCGGACGGTCACGCGCGACGACATCAGCGCCGCGAATCCTCCTGCCCCTGAACGAGGCATCAGCGCCGCCGCCCTGCGCGACGTCGCTCGCCGGCAGGGGCTGGCGGCGTTTGTCATCCCCGGCCAGTTCGGCGATCTCGAGCGCGAGCTTCAGCGGCGGCATCCAATCCTGGTCGGCGTGGTGAAACGTTACGGCCGCCGCGCCTATCCGCACTACGAGGTGGTGGTGGGGATGAGCCGCCGCACGCAACGCATTCTCACGCTCGATCCGGCCGACGGGCTACGGGTGGACAGCCGGGAAGGCTTCGCCGCCGAGTGGGCCGCCGCCAAGCAGGTCACGCTGATCGTCTACCCGCGAGAGTCGCCCGCGACGACGAAGCCCAATCAGGACGGCGCGCCGGGCCACGCTTCGATGATCACGTTGATCTCGCCACCCATCAAGAAGATCAGTCCCGTCAGGTAGAACCAGGTCATGAGGACGATGACGCCGGCGATCGCCCCGTAGGTGACGTTGTAGCTGCCGAAATGGGCGGCGTACTGGCCGAAGGCCCAGGTGGTGACGAACCAGCTGAAGGTTCCGAGCAACGAGCCTGCGGTGATGAGCTTGAACGGCCGCTTCACGTTGGGAAGCAGGTGGTAGGCGAGCGCGGCCGAGAGGGCGATCGCGCCGGCGGTGACCGGCCAACGCAACCAACGCCAGACGAAGAGATAGCTCGTGGTCAGGCCGAAGTGCCGCGCCAACCAGAACCCACCGCTGCCACCGGCGGCCAGCCCGGCCACCGCGCCCAGGACCAGGACCGCGCCCCCCCCGGTCATGCCGAACGCCAGCGCCTCGGTCTTCCAGAGCGGGCGGGTCTCCTCGACGTCGTGCGCGCGGTTGAGCGAGCCGCGCAGGGCGTCCACGCCGCGGGAGGCGGAGTAGAGCGCCAGCAGGAGACTGAGGGTGAGAAAGCGCGGTCGGGGCCTGGTCACCAGACCGCGCACATGCTCCGTGACGAGGCCCATCGCCTCGGGCGGAAGGATGGCGCTGGCGCGTGACAGCAGGGTGTCGGCCGAGGCCCTGAAATACGGGATGTAGGCGGTCAGCGTCGCCAGCAAGAACAGAAAGGGAAACAGCGCGAAGACGAAGTAGTAGCCGAGCGCCGCGGCCCGGTGGGCCACGGCATCCCGCCTGTACCGCCGATGGACCCGCCCGAGGAAGCGCCGGGCGGAGCGCCAGCCGGCCTTCAATTCGGCTGCGCGACGACCGGCTGCGTGTCGGACTTGGCGACGATGATTTCGACGCGCCGATTGTTCGCCCGCCCTTCCGCGCTGGTGTTCTCGGCGACGGGCCGATCCGGTCCCATTCCTCTGGCCACGATCTTCTCCGCCGGGAATCCCCGCGAGACCAGGTAACTGCGAACCGAATCGGCGCGCTGCTGCGACAGGTCCCTGTTTCGCGACGCCGAGCCCTTGGAGTCCGTATATCCCTCGACGACCACGGTCTGCCCTTTCGAGATGAGAGCGGCGGCCACCTCGTCGAGCTTGGTCTGCGCGGCGGGCAGAAGCGCGGAGTCGTTGGAGCGGAAGAGGACACCGCCCGAGAGGGTGATGACCAGGCCGCGCGCCTCGTCCTTCGCCGCCAGCTTGGCCAGCGCGTCGTTCGCCTCGGCGGCCTTCTGGTCGGAGTCGATCGCCCTCTGCTCCGACACGGCTGCCTTGCTGTCGGCCGCTTGGCGCGCGGCGTGCTCCACCCCCAGTTGCTGCGCTTCCTGTGCCTGCCCGCTCCGGGCTTCGACCAGCTGCTTGCGGGTGTCGACCAGGGCGGCCCGCGTGTTCTTGGCCAGCACGCGCTGCTTGTCCTCATATTCGCGCTTCGCCTTGGCCAGCATCTGCGCGCTCTGGGCGCTCCGGGTCTGCGATTCGACCAGCTCGATGTTCCGCTCGGCGATGTAGGAGAGGTCGATGGTGTTCTGCGAGTTCTTCTCGGCGGCGAACGCCGCCTCCGCGGTGTCGAGGGTGCTCTTGGCCTTGTGCAGCTCTGCCGGCATCAGCTGCGCAGCCGGACCGGCGCTGGCACGCGCATAAGAGGCCCGCGCGGTGGTCAATTCGACCGGCGTGGTGGTGGCGCACGCGCCGCCCAAAAGGCCCATGGCGAGCGCCATCACGAACGGCCGGAGAACGAAGCGCGACCCGTGACCAATGCCTGTGCTCTTCATGATGTCTCCTCGTTCAAACGTCATTGGACCACCGAGTCGTTCAGCATGTGCGCTTTGTCGAGCGCGGCCTGGGCCTCGACCTTGGTGGTGTTCTCGCGCGCCAGCGACAGGGCCAGATCAGCGTCGATCTCTGCCCGCAGGAGCAGGCGTGTCGCCGCCGGCCGGTCTTCCTCGCTGGTCAATCGCCGCGCATGCTCGAACTCCTCTTTGGCGAGCTGCAGGTACAGGGAGGCTTGGGGGCTGTGCGCCGCTCCCACCTCCTCGGCGGCCCGGATGGCGCCCGCGCTGTTCTCCGCCCCCAAGCTGGCGACCGGTGGGCTGGCGACGGTGTTGGTCGTCGCGCAAGCAGCCGGAAATAAGATAAACGCCGCGGTCGAAAGCAAAACCCACTGTCTCATGATGATCCTCCCGGAGAAATGACACACATTTGGTTCGCGGAGCCATACCCCGAGCGGAGCAACGGTTGTGTCCGGAGCCGCCCTGGCCCCACGTAGTGGTTTTCCGCGGACGCCACAAACGACGCGGCTCCCGTTCGATTGGGGGGAATCCCTTACAGCACACCCGGGCGGATCGGATTGGTCCGCCGCTCACTCGGTGGATACCTGTCGGTCGGGAGAAAACGACATGTACTCACTTTGTTCAGCGTGTGCTATTGACCCGCTCTCCGAGGAGCTCCTGTGAGCATCCGGGGAGCCTCCGTCCGCAAGACCGCGCAGCTCGGCGAGGTGGTGGCGGCGGCGTTCGACAGGGCCGCGCTCTACAGCACCGATCCGCGGGAGGTGTCGCGTCTGGCGACCCAGGCCATCGCGCACATGTTGCGCCCCCGCTGGAAGCTGGTGCCGCCGTCGTGCTGGCCTTCGTTCTGCGCTGACGGGATGCTTTGAGCGGTCCGGCATCGCTGTCGATGGCCGTCGGCGTGTTCGCCCTTCTGGCGGCGCTGCCGGCCGGCGGTGCCGGGGCGGGATCAGTCGGCGGGTTGTCGCTGGTGGTGGCCCCCGGCGCTTCTCTGGAGCTGGACGGGGATTCGAGCCTGCACAAGTACAGCGCCAAGGCGCACGGGATCGAAGCAGGGGTCGGCCTCGACCCGGCGCGGATCGCGACGCGCGCGCAGGCGGCCGACCTGGAGGGCCTCATCCGCGGGCATTTCATCAAGACGTTCCATCTCACCGTCCCGGTCGCCGAGCTGAGCTCGGGAGAAAAGGGGCTCGACGCCAACATGCGCAAGGCATTGAAAGGCGATCGCTACAAACAGATTCGCTTCCAGATGGATTCGTATGAGGTGCTGGCCGCGCCGGCCGGTGACGCCACGCTGGCCCTCTTGCTGCACGGCCGCCTGAGCCTGGCCGGGGTCGAACGGAAGATCGACGTCAGGGCGGCCGGCGCACGGGTCCATGACGGGATCGAGATCCGCGGCAGCAAGGATCTCTTGATGAGCGACTACCAGATCAAACCGCCCACCATGATGCTGGGCGCGATCAAGACCAAGAATCTCATCACCGTGAAATTCAACGCCACTTTGCAGAGAGAGAAGACCCAGTGAAGCTCCGGTTGGCCGCGGCGATGCTCGTGGTGCTCAGCGCGGCGTTTGGTCCGAGGGCCCTGGCCGAGATCCCGGTGGTCACGACCGACAACGCGGAGATCGACTTCGGGGGGATGGTGCAGCTCCTGGGTTTCGCCCAGCACCTCGATGATCCCTACAAGAACGACGATCGGGTCTACCTGTTCATGAACCGGGCCCGCCTGCGGCTGTCGGGCCATTACGACGAGGTCTCCTTCTATATGGAGATGGGCCTGGGCGGTGAAGACGCCATCGTCGCGACGACCGGCGTCTCGCTGGGACTGCTCGACTTTGCCTTCAACATTCCGCTCGCCGGCAGCAAGACGACCTACCTCAAGGTCGGCCAGTTCAAGGTCCCCTACGGGCGCGAGCAGCTCACCTATGAAGGCAACTTCCAGTTCGCCGACCGATCGATCAACAACCTCGGCTTCGTGGTGGGGCGTGACGTGGGGGCGGCGGTGGTGTCGCATCCCGGCCTCTTCACGTTGATCGGCGGCGTCTTCACCGGCGGAGGGCGCGACGTGCCCCCTGACCACTACCTCCCCGAGAAGCTGGGAATCCCCCTCTTCGCCGCGCGCGCCGGCATCGGCGATCTCGACGAAGATCCTTTCTATCTCACGCAGGACGTCCACGGTTTCAAAGGTGAGATTGACCGCCGGCGGACGGGCGCGGTCTTCGTCAACGCCCTTTACACCAAGGACACTCTGATTGGCCACTCCACGGTGCTCAACGTGAAGCTGGCGGACAAGTCCCTGCTCCTCGACGGCGACTGGAACCCGTACATCGGCAAGGCGCCGTTCAGTCAGGGGACCTGGTGGCAGGCGGGCGCCGACGCGGCCGGGCGGCTGCCGCTGCGGGCGGTCGAGCTCTCGGGCGAGGCGGCCTTCGACTTCGGCAAGTACTCCAACAGCTACGGCGCCGTTCAGATGTGGGGTGTGCGGGCGCAGGGCGCCGTCAGCTACCGTTCTTTCGAGCTGGCCCTGCGCTACGCGATGCTGGTCCCCGACAGCAACTTCTCGTACATGACGGTGCCGCTCACCGGCTCGGAGCCGATCCAGGAGATCACCCCCAGCGCGACCTGGTTCGTGCGGGGACAGCGGCTCAAGCTGGTGGCCGACCTGCCCATCATCATCAACGATCCGGTGTTCACCGAGGCCAACGTGGGCAGCTACGCGGCGACCGATCTTCCGGACCAGGCGACCGTGCTCGCCACGGCCGGCGTTCCCACCGGGAACACCGTCACCCGTCAGAACGTCTACGAAGCGCGGCTCATGGTGCAGGCGCAATTTTAGTGGCGTTGGCGTGGGCTTCGGACGGGCAGTAGTCTCCTGCGCGAGAACATGACGACCCGCCTGCGCGCGATTCCGGTGGCCTCCTTCCTTCTGTGGGCGGCGTCGGCGCAGGGGGCGTCGCCAGACGGAGGGCGTCGGCCGGCCATCGATCTCGACCTCCACGCGCCTCCCGAGAGCGCGACGCCGCAGCCGCCGCCTGAGGGTTCGCTGTTGAAGGTGCCGCGTGACACCAACCCTCCGGCCCATTACCTGCTCCGTCCGGCGCCGAACGGCGGCTACGTCTATCAAGGTCCGAGCTTCGGGGCCCGCATCGCCGCCGACGGGACGGTCACGTTTTCGAACGTCCGACTCTCGGTCACGCGTGATTCCGAAGATGGCAAACGGGTGGCCGACCGAGATCCGGTCACCAGCCCCGAGACGGTGGCGGTTGGCGGTGGCCCGCACCTCCGCTTCGACGCCACCAACGAATACCTGCGGCTGCTCCGCAAGGATCCGGCGCGCGACGCCAAGGCTGCATTCTTGAGCGAGACCTTCGAGCTGCGAATGAAGATGGCGCTGGAGGCACGACGCGAGCTTCGGGAGGCGGCCCTGGCCGACTTGCCAAGGCGTCTCGATGAGATGTGGGCCGATCCGCGGTTGACCCGGTCCGAACGCCGGCAGCTTCTGCGCGCGATGCGGGACCAGATCGTCGAGGGTCCGAACGGCGACGCCGCGCGCGCCATCGTGCGCAACTTTGAACGGCACCACCTCTCCCGCAAAGAGAGTGATGCCTTACATTGACAGCCGGGATCGGGAAATCCATTACACGCCGCTGGGGCCGTTCGGAATCCCCGTCGCCGACCGCGCCTGGTAGACGGAAGGCGGTCGCTCGGGACGCGGCCGATTTACCGGTGGGCGGCGGGGCATCGCCGAAGCGGGGCCCGGCCCCGCTTCGGCGGTGAAGGTCGCGCCTTCCCCTGAAGGCATTGCTCTCGATCTTGTCACGTTCGAAACACCAGAACCGCTATACGACACACCATGCAGATCTCCGTCGGCTACGAGCTGAACTACGAGTTTCCTCAACCGACGCCGATGATCCTGACCCTTCACGTTCACTACAGCCGCGCCTCGGACCTGATACGGCCCGACCACATGATGACGACCCCCTCGGTTCCGACCGCGGCCTACCGGGACGGATTCGGCAATTGGTGCACGCGGCTGGTGGCCCCCCGCGGTGAATTTCGCGTGACCGGGGAGGGCCTCGTTCGCGACACCGGTGAGCTCGATCTGGTGGTGCCCTCGGCGATTCAGCACCCCGTTCAGCAGCTTCCCGAGGAGACGCTGGTCTTCCTGCTGGGAAGTCGTTACTGTGAGACCGACAAGCTGTCGGAGATCGCCTGGAGGATGTTCTCGGCGTCTCCGCTCGGCTGGGGGCGTGTTCAGGCCATCTGCGACTTCGTTCACCAGCACATCCAATTCGGTTACCAGTTCGCCAGTCCGACCAAGACCGCCTGGGAGGTCTTCAACGAACGCCGGGGCGTCTGCCGCGACTTCGCCCACCTGGCCATCGCTCTTTGCCGTTGCATGAACATCCCGGCGCGGTATTGCACCGGCTACCTCGGCGACATCGGCCGTCCGAAGGATCCGTCGCCGATGGACTTCGCGGGTTGGTTCGAGGCGTTCCTGGGCGGCGCCTGGTACACCTTCGACCCGCGGAACCACGTGCCGCGCATCGGTCGCGTCCTCATCGCGCGCGGGCGTGATGCCGCAGACGTCGCCATCACGACGACCTTCGGACCGAACACCCTCCGTTCCTTTCGTGTCTGGACCGACGAAGTGACTGCTTGACCTACTGTGTGGGCGTGCTCCTCAACGATGGAATCGTGTTCGGATCGGACTCTCGCACCCACGCCGGCGTGGACAACTTCGCCTCCTTCTGCAAGATGACGGTCTTCGAGCGCCCCAGCGATCGGGTGCTCGTCCTGTTGAGCTCGGGGAACCTCGCCGGAACGCAGGCCGTCATCAGCGTGCTCAGGCAGAAGGCCTCTGTCGAAGGGGGACCATCGACGCTCTGGACGGCGCGGACGATGTTCGACGTCGCCCGCGTCGTGTCGGACGCCATGCGCGAGATCGATCACCGGGACAAGCAGCATCTCGAGAAGAACGACCTCACCTTCAACGCCTCGTTCATCCTGGGCGGCCAGATCCGCGGCGAGCCGATGCGGCTGTTTCGAATCTACGCCGAGGGCAACTTCATCGAGGCGGGCGCCGACACCCGATTCTTCCAGACCGGTGAGGCCAAATACGGAAAGCCGATCCTGGATCGCGTTATCGATTCCACCACCACGCCGATGGACGCCGCCAAGTGCGTGTTGGTCTCGTTCGATTCGACCATGCGCAGCAACCTGTCCGTGGCCATGCCCATCGATCTCATCTGCTACGAGCGCGACGCGCTCGAGGTGCGCAAGCGGTGCCGCTTCGCGGAAGGCGATCCCTACTTCACCGCGCTCAGCAAGCAATGGAGCGACGGGGTTCGTGAGGTGTTCAAGCATCTCCCCGAGCCGCTCTGGCGCGGCAACACCGTCGCCGTTTGATCCGCTCGCGGCGCCGACGGCCCGGCTGAGCGGACTTTTAGTCACGAGATCCGGCGAGGTCCCGTATCCCCGCCAGGAAGAAGACACACGTTCGCCCGGCGAGCTGTTGGTTCAGCCCGTCGTTGCAAACCACGAATAGAGGTCCGCCAATGATCCGATCGATGCTCCGCTTCACCATGACCTGTGCCGCCATCCTGCTCTTTGCTGGCGCGGGCGCCCGCGCTCAGTCCGTCGGTGAGAAGGAAGGGAACAAGATGGAGAAGAAAGGCGACGCCGAGGAGAAGGCGGCCGACGCCGGAAAGGTGAAGGGCGCCAAGATGGAGAACAAAGGAAAGAAAGAGGAAGAGGCGGGAAAGAAGGACGACAACAAGAGCGAGGAGGCGGCCGGCAAGAAAACGAAGAAGAAAGGGCACGCCATGGAGAAGGCCGCTGAGGTGCGCGGTGACGAAGCCAGTCAGATGAAAAAGTCCGGCAATCAATCGGAGAAGGCCGGCGTCAAGTCGAAGAAGGCGGCCGAGGACGCAGCCAAGAAGTAGCGTTCACGGCGCCGCGCGATGATCCCGGAGGCCGCACGAGGTCCCATATTGCGAGGCGAGGGGGCGGCGCACCCGCCGCAGCGGCCGGCGTAGACTTCGGACATGTCGAGCGCTGATCGTTCGCGTCCCGCGCGGCCCCGCTGGCGGGAGTTCCTTGGCGTGCGGAGGATGTTCGGCGCCGGGGTTCTTCCCGGGCTGACGTTCCTCCACCGGAAGTACGGGACGTTCGTGCGGACGCGGCTGCCGCTGCAGCTCTACTTCATCTCCGATCCCGCATGCGTCGAGGAGATTCTGGTCAAGAAGCCCGAGCTCTTTCGAAAGGACCGGACCAGCCGCCTCCTGGCGCGCGTGGTCGGCAACGGTCTCTTGGTCAACGAGGGTGACTCCTGGCGGCGGCAGCGGCGGTTGCTGCAGCCGGCGTTCCACCAGCGCCAGCTGCAGTCGTACGCCGCGGTGATGGTGGCGGCCGCCGAACGGGCGGTCGCGGGGTGGCAGGCGGGCCAGGTGCGCGATGTGCACCAAGAGATGATGGGCGTGACGTTGAACATCGTGGCGGAGACGCTCTTCGGTGCCGACGTCTCGGGCGACGCCGGCCGCATCGGGGGGATCATCTCGGGCCTGATGGAGGAGTTCGGGCGCATCCTCGGATTGGCGGCGATCTTTCAGCCGCCGGTCTGGGTTCCGACGGCGGCGAACCGACGATTTCGAGCCGCCGCGCGCCAGCTCGACGCGGTGATTCTGCGCATCATCGAAGCGCGGCGGCGGGAGACGGGGGACTCCCGCGGGGACGATCTCCTGTCGCTGCTGGTGCGGGCACGCGACGAGGAGGGTGGGGCGATGAGCGACGCCCAGGTGCGCGACGAGGCGGTGACGCTTTTCCTGGCCGGGCACGAGACGACGGCGTTGGCCCTGACCTACGCGCTCTACCTGCTGGCCGCCCTTCCCGATCGGCAGGCGCGTCTCGGCGACGAGCTGCGCCGGGTGGTCGGCGATCGAAGGCCGGAGATGGGCGACCTCGAAAACCTCACGTACACGGACGCCGTCGTGCTCGAGGCGATGCGCCTCTACCCGCCGGCCTGGGTGGTGGCGCGTCAGGCGCTGGCCGCCGTCGAGATCGGCGGCTACAGCTTTCCCAAGGGGGCCGAGTTCGTGATGTCGCCCTGGGTGATCCACCGCGACCGGCGCAACTTCGACGATCCGGAGGCCTTCAACCCCGAGCGGTGGGAGGGAGATCTGGCGCGCCGTCTGCCGCGCTTCGCCTACTTTCCCTTCGGCGGAGGACCGCGGGTCTGCATCGGCAATCGCTTCGCGATGATGGAAGCAAAGTTGGTCCTGGCCGTCGTGGCGCGGCGCTTTCGCTTCGAGGTCACGCCTGAGACGAAGCTGACGCTGTTGCCGAGCGTCACGCTCCGGCCGCGCCACGGCATCCGGCTTCGCCTGGCCGCAGCCCGGGATTGACGGATCTCCTTCGCCGAGTCTCCTGCCTCCGCGCCGGTCAGCCCTGGCGCGCGTTGTAGACCTGACGGCCGCTGGCGGCGAACGCGCGGAAGGCGGCGATCGACTCCTCCCGGAGGAGGCCGTCGCGGACGGAGATGCCGCGGCGGCGGAGCTCTTCCGGCCAGCGCGGGTGAACGGGGCCTTCGTCGAAGCCGGTCAGCGCCTCCATCTCCGGGTCGCTGCCGGCGATGACCAAGCTGCGCGCGCCCGACCAGCAGATGGCGCCGCAACACATGGCACAAGGAGCCCAGTTGACGACAATCTGGTGGGCGGGCTGGCCCGGGCCGCCCAGATCGTGGCTGCCGAGCGCCTGCTGCGCGAGCGACAGCGCCATCACCTCGGCGTGCGCGGAGGAGCAGCGTCCACCGACGACATGGTTCACGCCGATCGACACCACCCGTCCGCTCTCCTCCTCGAAGACCGCGGCGGCGAACGGGCCGCCGGTGTCCTCGATGAAATTGGTGCGCGCCAGGGCGATGACCCAGCGCATGCGCGCCTCGGGATCGGCGAGGTGCGCCGGGGCGCCCGCCAGCGCATCGCTCGCCCAGCCCGGGAGGCTCAACTCGAAGCTCGTCGCCAACGGCTCTTCGTCCTTGGGGTCAACTCTACCGAACATCGCTGGTCATCGTCGAGCGCACTCCGGCAATGACGGCTCTAGTGGTAGCCGTCTTCTGATCCACCTTCCGAGCCGACCGCCAGCTTTCCGCGGAAGGTTCGGTAGAGGTGGAGGAAGGTTCGCGGCGACCAGCGCCAGCGCCACCAGCCACCAGGTCAGCGCGATCGCGCATGGCGTAGGAGCCGGTCGCCGCCGTGGCGATGGTCAGTGAGCGGCGTCGCGATCGGTCGAGTCCGGCAGGAGGACGGGGTAGAGCGCGCAGGCCGCGCCACCCAGCATGGAGACGAGATAGGCGGCCGACGACAGGAAGGCGAATCGTTCGCGCCTGCGCCGGACCGCCAGCTCCATCGACGACCAGGCTGGCGGCCACCAGCGCCGGCAGGAGCAGCGTCGCCGGGTGGTCGCGGAAGTTGTCGCTCACCGACGGTCGGACGATGAGTGTCGCGACCAGGCTGGCGAAGGTCAGGAGCGGCAGCAGGCGCGTCCCGAGCTGACCGATGCGGCGCGCGCGGCGTTCACCTCGCCTTCGGTGCGCAGCGCCAGATAGTGCGCGCCGTGGGTGGAGAGGGCGACCAGCGCGACGAGGCCCGCAGAGCACCGTGTACCAATCGAGAACGCCGGGATCCGGACCGGGACGGAAGTTGGTCCAGAGCGGCAGGAAGAAATATCCGTCGGCGTCGAGGGGACGCCGCGGATGACGTTGCCGAGCGCGGCGCCGAGGATGACCGTCAGGAGCAGGCTCGAGACCATGAAGATGGTGTCGCAGGCCTCCCCCACCAGATCGTCGCCGAAGTGGCCACGCAGCTCGAGCCCCAGGGCGCGGCCGATGAGCAGCCAGAGCACCATCATGAGCGGAAGGTAGAACCCGCTGAAGCTGGAGGCGTAGAGCTGCGGGAACGCGAAGTAGAGCGTGCCGCCCGCGGCGAGCAGCCAGACCTCGTTGGCGTCCCACACCGGGCCGATGGCGCGGCGGACGAGGGCGCGCTCGTCGCGGGAGGTGGCGACCAGCTTGTAGATCGCGCCGGCGCCCAGATCGAAGCCGTCGAGAACGACGTACGCCACCAGCATCAACGCGAGCAGCAGAAACCAGAGCGTGGCCATGGCCTACTCCGCCACCTCGGTGCCGGGACCGTGGACGATCGGCTTCGTCGGGCCGCACGTGAGCAGACACGAAAGCGATCGCCAGGATCACGTAGAGACCCATGAAGCCGATCAACGAGAAGAGGCCGTTGCCCGCCGAGACGCGCTGGGATGTCCCGGCCGCCGTGCGCATGAGGCCGTAGACCAGCCATGGCTGGCGGCCGATCTCGGCGGTGATCCAGCCGGCCGTGTTCGCGATGTAGGGCAGGGGGACGGCGATCATGAGCGCCCAGAGCAGCGCGCGGCTCTGAAAGAGGCGGCCGCGCACGAGCCAGAGCAACGCCATCCCCATCAACGCCAGGAAGATCGTCCCCAGGCCGACCATCAGATGATAGCTGTAGTAGAGAAGGCCGACGTTGTCGGGGCGCTGGTCGGGCGGAAACGCGTCGAGGCCCGAGACCTGCGCGTTCCACCGCCGGTAGGTGAGCATGCTCAGCACCGAGGGAACCTCGAGCGTGTTGTCGATGCGTCCCTCGTCGGTGTTGGGCTGGCCCACCAGCACCAGCGGCGCGCCCACCCGTGTGGTGAAGAGGCCCTCCATGGCGGCCAGGGTGGCGGGCTGGTTCTGCGTGACGAGCTGGCCTTGCCGATCACCGCGTGGGAAAGAGCTGCCAGAGGCTGGCGACGGCCGCCACGATCACGCCGACCCGCAGCAGCGCGGTCGACGTCCGGATCGTCCGCGCCCGGGCTTGGCGCGAAGGTGGTAGTACGCGCCGAGGCCGGCGACCGCGAAGGCGCCCGTGACCGCGGCGCCGCCCATGGTGTGGAGGTACTGCCAGAAGGCCCAGCGGTTGAGGAGCAGCGCCGCCAGGCTGCTGAGCTGGACCGAGCCGTCGGGCGCGGCGGTGTAGCCGACGGGGTGCTGCATCCAGGCGTCGGTCGCCACGATGAAGTAGCCCGAGAGCCAGGAGCCGAGGAAGACGGCCACCGCGGACGAGCAGGTGCGCGCGCGGCGAGAGCCGCTTTTCGCCGAACAGGAACAGGCCCAGGAACGACGATTCGAGGAAGAAGGCGAACATCCCCTCCATCGCCAGCGTCTGGCCGATGACGCCGCCCGCGAACCGCGAGAAGCGCGCCCAGTTGGTGCCGAACTGGAACTCCATCGGAACGCCGGTGACGACGCCGAAGACGAAGTTGATGGCGAACAGTCGGCCCAGCAGGCGCGCGGCCTCGGCGTAGCCGCGGTCGGGCCGGCGGATCGCCAGCATCTTGCAGATCACGATCAGCGGGGCGAGCCCCATCGTCAGCTGCGGGAACAGATAGTGAAACGTCGCGGTGAAGGCGAAGTGGAGGCGGTGAACGATGAGCGCGCTGTCCAAAGGGTGACGATCTCCCGTCGGGCATTCTGACGCAAACCGAGGAGACTGGGGTCTCTCCAGACGGGGAATTCTTGTCCTCGAATCGTCTCTCCCCCATGGTAGGTCCCCATGCTCGCCGGCTCGACCCTGCTGTCCGCCTTGGTGTCCGTCCTGCTGGCCGCCGCGCCCGCTCCGCCACCCCTCGGCACCCTTCGTCAGCAGGTCCGTCGCGCCAAACCCGAGCTGTCAGCCCACCCCACGCTCGAGAGCTATCGTCAGTCGCCCTTTCAGCCGGGCGAAATCGTCGAGCGCATTCACGCCCTCGAGGACCAGAGCGCCTGGGACGATCTGTGTCGCGAGCTGACCCTTCTGCCCGACGACGAGCTGGAGCTGTTCGAGGACGAGATCCGCAAACCCGCCCACGCGCGCCACCTCGGCTGCGGCGCCCCACTGCTGCTCCGGATCGAGGCCTATTGGAGGGAGGCCGAGCGGCGGTTGGCGACCCTGCACCCTCTCTCAGCGCGCCCGATCACCCTGCCCAGCGTCCCGGTCGTCGTCGACGTTGGGCGCGAGGCCGTCATCAGCGACGGGAATCTGCCCGAGGGGGAGATCGCGCTGACCTTCGACGACGGGCCGCACCTCACGCGCACCCCCCGCGTGCTCCAGATCCTGGCGGCGGCCGGGATCAAGGCCACGTTCTTCGAGATCGGGCGGAACGCGGCGGCGCACCCGGAGATCGCGCGCAGCGTGCGCGCCGCCGGACACAGCATCGGCTCGCACACCTTCAGCCATCCCAACATGGCGCAAGTCCCCGAGCCGCGCGCGGAGGTCGAGGTCGAGTCGGGCGACGCCAGCGTCTCGCTGGCCCTGGGGCTCTTGCCCGGACAGCTCCCCTTCTTTCGGTTTCCCTACGGCGCCAAGACGCCGAGCGAGCTGGGGTTCGTCCAGAAGCGTGGCAACACGGCGTTCTTCTGGAACATGGACTCCCAGGACTGGCGGATTCGAGACCCGCACAAGCTGTTCCTGAACGTGCTCGCCGAGCTGGATCGGGCCAAGCATGGCGTCATCCTGTTCCACGACATCCACGAGCAGACCGTCATCGTGCTGCCGCACGTGCTCGCCGAGCTCGCCGCCCGTCACATGAAGACGGTCGTGTTCATCCCCCGCCCTGGCGCCGCGGTCCCCCGGGAAGAGAAGTGACGGCCACCCCGCACCGCCCCGCCGCGTTCGCCCCCGCGCGCACGCCCGCGGCCTCGTCCAGCGGACAATACAGATGAGGCGGGCGCGCGTTCAGCTCACTCGCCTGTCGGCTGAGCCGCGCCCCGCGCCTCCGCCGCTGCGTGGTCGGGCACGCCTTCGTCGCGGGTGACACCGCTCGCGCCGCTGGCGTCGCCCGCGGTTCGCGCTTCAGCCTGCGCGTGGTCGGGCACGCCTTCGTCGCGGGTGACACCGCTCGCGCCGCTGGCGTCGCCGGCGGTTCGCGCCTCGGCCTGCGCGTGGTCGGGCACCTGCTCGGTCGCCTCGGCACCACTCGAGGCCGCGCCTGTGTCGGCCAGCACAGCCATGGGCAGCGCGACCGCCCCCGTGAAGATCGCCGCCTGAAGCATCGACTTGATCATCCTCATCGTCATCGATCGGCTCCTCGCCGGGCCGGCCTGTCACATCCGGTCCAAGCCTGAATCTGATGACCGAGTGCCGCCCAGGCAAGCGCGTCCA